>JACZYU010000004.1 GCA_022570935.1 Planctomycetota bacterium
GGATTACTTCGTTGACTTGTGAAGGTTCTACTTTTGATAGCTTAAGCACATGCTCAATAACCTTAGAGCAGAGTTGAGGAGCGGTTAGAGATGATAATTGTCCCTGCAGTTTTCCAACTGGCGACCTGCAGGCACTGACAATTACAACGTTTTTCATTATATTAATCCTAACCCGAACGAGTCGGAATTCTCCGAGGCGTAGTCTCTACGAGACGGAGTCCAAACAGGAGTTAATAAATTACAAATCTCAAGTCACAAACTACAAACAAATTACAAATTCCAATTTATGAAATGATAAACTACATTCTATGTTAGAACCTAAATTTAAAGATTATTAAGCGATTTTGTCATTCCCGTGGAAACAGGAATGTTCGCTTTTCTAAATCATATTGTTTGGACATTTTGAACTTTATTCATTGGAATTTGTTTGTTATTTGGATTTTATTATTTGGTGCTTATCAGACATCCCGACTGAGTCGGATCTGTGAGCAGCCCACAGGGTCGTCCTCAGGCGACCTGAAAATCTGTATAAATAATTATTTTGCCAAAATTGGATAAAATATTATTACTAAGGAACTAATAGTGCGAATCGGATTTTAATATGCGAAATTATTTTTTAATAAATTTATTCATAAGTCTTTTTTGATCATCGGTGGAAAACATCTTGCTGAATTCCTCTATCTCTTTATCCATTGATCCGGAATTAATCAGATATTTAGCGGCCTCAAGGCAATGCGAAGGTTTTGATGCGATGGTATTCGCCAGAGACATTGCTTCATCGAGAAGTTTATTTTTTGAAATAATCTTATTAACCAGTCCTATAGAGAGTGCTTCATCTGCGGAAACTTTTCTTCCGGTAAATATCAGTTCCTTTGCCTTTAGTTTTCCAACTCTACCCCTCAGTCTCTGTGTCCCACCGGCTCCCGGAATGATACCCAGATCTATCTCAGGCTGGCCAAATACTGCCTCATCGGACGCCACTACCAGATCACATGCAAGGATAAGTTCACAACCGCCTCCCAGGGCAAAACCGTTTACGGCGGCAATAACAGGCCTTGAGAAACTTTCAACCATATTCAGTGCCCGGTGAAAAAGTTTGGAAAACTTTTCGGCATCGTCCGGTGAATATGCTGCCATCTCTTTAATATTTGCCCCTGCTATAAAGGTCTTTCCTTCGCCTGTGATTACGAGTACTTTTACATCTCTTGATTGCCCCAGCATTTCCAGGGCACGGATAAAATCCTCCAGGATCTCCGTTGAGAATATATTTACCTTGGGTTGATTAAAGGTCAGAATTGAGACTTTGCCGGAATTCAGCTTAAAACCATTATAATTAGTTTCGTCAGCCATTTTCATTTGCAAGAGTTCAGCGGATAAACATAAACTTTGGTGGGCAGCCTGCCCGACTGCGTCGTTCGGGCGGGTGCCTACCCTGCTTTTATTAGAATTGTCTACTTTTGATTGTTAGATAACATTACTCTAACCCTATTTTAAGCTTATGACAACTAAAAATAAATTGATTCCTGCTTAAAACTTTACTATACAATACATTTCATCCTAACCCGAACTAGTCGGAATTATAATATTGAGGAATTGAGGGATTAAGGAATTCCTGAATTATTCAATTCCTAAATTCTTAAATTTTGCCAAAAATGGTCAAAATATTTTTACTAAGAGACTAATGGCAAATATCATGAATAATAAAAAGAAAAGTATTTCCCGTGGAATTGCTGAATACGCACTTTCGCTTGACTATAATGACCTGTCACCGGAAGTAATACATGAGGCTGAGAGAAGGGTCCTTGACAGCTTTGCCTGTGCACTGGGTGCATTCACAAGCATTCCGGGGCAAATCGCAAGAAATATGGGGCGACAGGTTCAAAGTGATTATGGTGCTACTATCTTTGGGACCGGGGATAGAACAACTCCTGAATTGGCCACATTTGCAAATGGCATCCTCTTCCGTTATTTAGATTATAATGATACTTACCTTTCTAAAGAGCCCGCTCATCCCAGTGATAATATACCGGCAGCAATTGCTGTTACCGAAGCCGAAGGTGGAAGTGGGAGGGACTTGATTACGGCGATAGTCCTGGGGTATGAGATTCAGTGCAGGCTTTGTGATTCTGCATCGCTCAGATCAAGGGGATGGGATCATGTCGGTTATGTCTCAATATCAAGTTCCGTCCTTGCATCCAGACTTATGAATATGGAATTGCAAGAAATTGAACATGCAATCGCCTTGAGTATTGCGCCGAATATTCCTTTGAGACAAACAAGGGTGGGAGAGCTATCCATGTGGAAAGGTGCCGCCGCCGCTAACGCTGCAAGAAACGGTGTCTTTGCTGCTCTGCTTGCGAGAGGAGGGATGACTGGGCCATGTGAAATCTTTGAGGGGGAGAAAGGATTCTTTAAACAGGTTACGGGACCTTTTGATCTGAAGGTTGAAGACTTTGGAGGCAAGGGAGAGAATTTCAAGATCCTTGATACCTATATAAAATACTATCCTTCAGAGTATCATTCACAGGCAGGAGTTGAAGCTGCATTGTCTTTACGTGACAAAGTAGATATTGAGGATATAAAAGAGATTAATATCGAAACCTATGACGCATGTGTGGATATCATTGCAGGGGAAAAAGAGAAGTGGCATCCTATGACGAGAGAAACAGCCGATCACAGCCTGCCATACTGTGTTGCCGTTGCCCTTTGCGACGGGACGGTGGGACTCGAACAGTTTACGGAAGAGAGGATTAAAGACCCTGATTTACAGAAGATTATGTCAAAGATAAAGGTTATGCGTAATCCCGAACACAACAAACAGTATCCCGATGCCTTTCCCTGCCTTATAGAGATAAAGAGCAAATCGGGTGAAACCTTTACCAAGACAGTTACATACCCCAAAGGCCATCCCAAAAATGCTCTAACAGACAGTGAACTGGAGGAAAAATTCAATACCCTGAACTCAGGACTTATTAAGGATAATACAGTAAAAGAAATTGTTGATAATATATGGCGATTGGAATCTTTGACGGATATCGGTTGTTTTATGAAGCTTTTTAAAGTAGACACAAGTATTTATTAGGTAGAAATATTTTTGACAGGATAACCCGCCTGCGGCGGACCTAGAAGTTGCACACAGGGGCGCCTCCTCACCTGAGGCGGACGTGTACGCTGGCGGCAGGATAAACAAGATCTATTATTCAATTTTGCCTGCCCGAATGGCTAGCCGGGCGGGGTAAACCAATTATTTGCTTGTGTTTTATAGAGCTATTTTTATCATCTATCTTTGTTGATCCAGTAAATCCTGTCAAAAAAGTAGTTGTATTAGAATATGAAGCCAAAAATTAAAGATCTTATGAAAGATGGCATTGTTGTAATGCCGGGGGCCTTTAACGCAATATCGGCAAAGCTTGTAGAGAGGGCTGGTTTTAAGGCCGTTTATATATCAGGGGCGGGTCTGGCAAACGGTGTTGCCGCCATGCCTGATATAGGGCTTCTTACTATGACAGAGGTTTTGACTCAGTCAAAGTACATCATAGATGCCGTAGATATACCATGCATAATTGATGGAGACACCGGTTTTGGAGAGGCCATAAACGTAATGATGATGATTAAGGAGATGGAAGGTTTGGGTGCCGGTGGTGTGCATATAGAAGATCAGGAGATGCCTAAAAAGTGCGGTCACCTTGCGGGAAAGAGATTGGTTCCACCTGCAGCCATGGCAGTGAAGATTGCTGCTGCAGTAGAGGCGAGAACAGACCCTGACTTTCTCATAATAGCAAGGACAGATGCGAGGGCTGTAGAAGGAATAGATGAGGCAATCAAAAGGGCAGCCGTTTATTTAGAAGCAGGGGCAGATGCGATATTTCCTGAAGCGCTTGAATCTAAGGAAGAGTTTGCTTTGTTCAGAAAAGAAGTCAGCGCTCCACTCTTAGCCAATATGACAGAGTTCGGTAAGAGCCCGTATACGAGTGTCAAAGAGTTTGAAGAGATGGGCTACAATATGGTAATCTTCCCACTAACGGCCTTCAGGGTGATGCTCAAGTCTGTTGCAGATACATTAAGTAAGCTGAAGGCAGAAGGGAGCCAGGAAACATTTATTGAAGAAATGATGACAAGGGAAGAACTATATGAAATTATTGGATATGAAGATTACGAAGTAATTGATAAAAAAATAAGTGAAAAGGGGTGAATATTATAAAAGAAGATAGGGTCAAGTCCTTCCTTGACTGCAATTGACAAAGACCAAAACAATCATTATTAACAAAGAGTGATCCTTCAATTCCTTTTCGTAAATTATTTGAAATATATTTGTGAAGAAAAAATGAAAAATCCTACATATACACAATTTCTGAATGAAGTAAATAATTTTATAGCTAAACTTTCAAAAGATCAGTTAAAAGAGGTAATTACTGGTTTGGCTGAAAATAGCCCAGCTTCAAACAGGAACAATTTCTTGCATATATTCGAGAGTACTATCAGTCCTAAAAAACATTCCCAGGATACTGATATCGAGCTTAGCCTTACCCATGATGAATTCATGGAACAGATTCAAGATTATTATGATCGTATGAAAGAAGGTGAATTTTATGATGTAGAAAAGGATTATGATGCTTATCATAGAAGTGAAAGGTGGTATTGGGACACCGACGGTTATTATGATAACGAGCCGGAAGATTATTCATCGGAAAATTACGTTATCGAGGTTTTGGAAATGCTTGAAACCGCAAAATGTTTTTTCAGAAAAGAGGATATAGACACTGCTTATGAAGCTTATAAAAAACTGTTCGAGATAATAAACTACCCTGACAAGATGGGACATGACGAAATCTTTATATCAGATTTTTCTTTTGAAACTGCTATAGGCAACGATATTGTAAAAGAGCACAAGTGTATATATTATAGATTATTTTATTTAAAGATAATCGATATCGGCAAGTTTGAAGATCTATTCCTCACCATCAAAGACGAAAGTAATATTCTTCTAACTGATATTATAGAAATAGATCGTAAGCCTCTGCCTAAATTTGATAAATTTTTAACAGATTATATTGGATTTCTATGCGACAATCCAAAAAACGACAAACATTTGATTGACGCATTATTTATAAAGGGTGGAATGAATGAGATAAAAAGGTTCGGCTATAAGAATGGGGAAAAGCACCCTTCTGCATTTTTGTATTATTATAGCAATGCTAAAGAAGAAGGTTTGCCTAAAGACAATATATTACAACTTTTGCTAGACGGTATAAAAATAATACCTGAAAAATATAAATCAAGATCATATTTAAGCCTGGATTTAATTGATTTTGCCAAAAAGGAAAACGACAGAAAAAATCTTTTACTTGGCTATTCAACGGCGTTCTACAGTCATAAATCACTTAAGAATCTGGCATACCTTCTAGATTTTATTATTTCAGAAAAGAAAGACAAAGAGATAAAAAAACTAAAGAACTATTTTAAAGGAATAGATGTCAAAGAGTTGCAAAGTAATAGATATTATTTTACAGAAATTAGCGGTTGTGGCGATATTTTTTCTCTGGACTCTTCGGAAATAGAACCTGTAACATTGATTATCGGACAATACATTTTAAACGGCATTGAACCAATATTGAATTTTATAGATACAAACAATTACAAGGGGTTCAGCGACAAGTTACGCTATATTGCAGCAACCGTATCGTTAGCTTTAAAAACAATTGCCGGTTCTGAAAAAACGGTTCTTATCGATTTGCTGCTTGATTATTATTGCCTGGATAAAAGTTCAGAAGAGTACTCTATACTTAAAAATATGGTCAACAATACAGCAGAAGAATCTTCAGACAAAGAAAATGAAGTCTTATTAAAAAAATTGAAAGAGATGGAAAAGATATCAATAAGCAGAGTATCGTATATTTTGGACAACAAATATAGAAAAGGGTATGAACGAGGTTGCCTTCTTTTAACTGCCTGTGCAGAAGCCCTGCAAATTATCTCTTCGGATGGCGATGTGCTTATATCCAAAATAGATACTGAATTTAAGCGGTATTCAGCATTTAGAAGTTATTTAAAAAAATATACTGCAAAAAGCAGTCTTCTGAAATCGGTATAGTTAAAAGATTTACGAGCAAGCAAAAGAAAGTTTTAGACAAACAGAAACCTTTCTAACTTGAGAAGAAAGAGGAACATCTTGCCATTTGACACAACATTTCCAATCAATCACATTCTGTCAATTTCTGATACTACTAATTTTAAAAAAACAAGTTGATTTATCCTATCTCATGGTGTATACATTGTAGAAACATTCAGGGAGAGACTTTATGAAAGTTCAAATTCAAAAATGGGGTAACAGCCTTGCGCTTCGTATTCCAAAATCCTTTGCTATGGAAGCAAAAGTTAAAGAAGGTTCAGCGGTAGACATTTCATTAAAAAAAGGTAAGATTGTTTTGACACCTTTAAATGAAAAAGAATACACCCTGGAAGGCCTTTTATCCAAAGTAAACGACCAAAATATTCATGCAGAAATCTTTACCGGCAAGCCCGTAGGGCGTGAAATATGGTAAAATCGGAAAGTTATGTCCCAAGTTGTGGAGACATAGTTTGGATCAATTTTGATCCTCAATCCGGCCATGAACATGCTGGAAGACGGCCTGCTTTGGTCTTATCTCCGCAAAAATACAACTTCAAAGTTGGACTGGCTATTTTTTGCCCTATCACCAAAAATGTAAAAGGTTATCCATTTGAAGTCTTAGTTCCAAAAGGTTTTAAAGTTTCCGGTTCTATTTTATCAGACCATGTCAAGAATCTTGATTGGCGAGCAAGGGAAACGGAGTTTATTGGCAAATTGCCAGATAATGTGATTAAAGATGTGTTAAAAAAACTTGGTACTTTATTGTCTTTTCCAGGTATCCCAATCCAATAATGCCGTTTAGCATTTTACAACGAAATTACGAAGAAGAGTTTATTGACAAAATGATGACGGTCAAAATAATTAACATCAAAAGAATTGGTATGTAAATAGATTCCAACCTCTGCTTTTGATCACCAGTTAAGGTGGGCGTTAGCAACAGTTTGTTAAACAGGCAAATCGGGTTCAATATTATTCTGGCCTTATCAGTTAAATTTGTAAAATGCGATATAATACAGAAGCTATATAGGTATTATATTTTTTATAAGGGAATTCAATCAGATGATTATTAAGAATCTGTATGGAAATTGAACCAATTAAAGATAAAATATTAGAAGGTGAGTATCGAGTTTCTGACCATGCGGTAAAGCAAATGATCAAAAGGTCAATAACCAGGTTAGAGATTGAAAATGCAGTGATCAATGGTGAAATTATTGAAAAATATCCAGATGATAAATATTCTCCAAGCTGCTTAATATATGGGAGAACTGAAAACGGGAGAGATTTACATGTTCAATTATCAATTCCACCATTAGTTGTAATTATTACAACATACTATCCTGATCCAGAAGAATGGATTGATTTTAAGATAAGGAGGTAGATTTTTATGAAATGTGTGTTTTGTGGAGGCAAATTAGAAAGAAGAAATGTCGCATTTCGTTATGAAGAAGATAATAATTACTTTTTTGTAGAGGAAGTTCCTGCCGAGGTTTGTACCTCTTGTGGTGAAAAAACATATTCTCCTGAAGTCACAGATAAACTCCTAAAGTATGCAACAGAGGAGCATAAACCTACAAAGACAATTGAAGTACCGGTTTTCAGTTTCGAATAAAGTAGAGGGAAATAATAATAAAAATTTCCTTTGCTTTGTGACAGAGTTCGGCAAGAGCCCGTATACGAACGTCAAAGAGTTTGAAGACATGGGCTACAATATGGTAATCTTCCCACTAACGGCCTTCAGGGTGATGCTCAAGTCCGTTGCAGATACATTAAGTAAGCTTAAGGCAGAAGGGAGCCAGGAAACGTTTATTGAAGAAATGATGACAAGGAAAGAACTATATGAAATTATTGGATATGAAGATTACGAAGTAATTGATAAAAAAATAAGTGAAAAGATAAAATAAACATCCTTCTTAGATTTGTAATTAATAAATGTTAACCTGATGGGTTAATAATTATATTGATATTTCGAATAAACGTTCTATACTAAAGTTATTATGAATGAAAACAAATTTTAAGTCAAAAAAGCTAAAAAAGAAGTTTGAAACCAGAAAAGAGCTCGAAAGGACTTATGGTACTCGTCAGGCCAAAAAAATAACTCAGCGTATGAATGAACTATATGCGGCTGAATCATTGCATGATATTAAAAGCAACCCTTCTTCAAGGCTACATCAGTTATCGGGTAATTATAAAGACTATTTAGCTGTCGATTTAGTACACCCTTACAGGCTTATTTTCAGACCTGAAGATGGAGAAATAAAAAACTATAGAACTATAACAATTGTAGAAATAATTAAAGTGGAAGATTATCATTAATGGGAAACATTATGAGCTACTACAAAGCCCCAATTGCCATACATCCGGGAGAAACGTTAAAAGATATCTTAGATGAAATGAAGCTGTCACAAGCTCAGTTGTCAGGACGTACGGGTCTGCATGTCAAAACGATAAACGAAATTATAAAAGGTAAAAACCCAATTACGTCGGAAACAGCGCTTAAACTTTCGATTGTCTTTGGCATGTCTGAAAGTTTTTGGAATAATTTACAACGAAATTACGAAGAAACGATTGCCAGGATTGCTTTAGAAAAAGAGATAGAAAAAGAGTCGAAGATAGCTGCAGGATTTACATGTTATAATGAACTGGTAAAACATAAATATGTTGAAAAAGCTACTGACCTAAGAGAAAAAGCAAGGTTTTTGCTGAATTTTCTAGGCTTGACATCCTTTAAATATCTTGAAAGGAATTATAGCGTTGCCTTTCGTAAATCATCAGCAGGTAAAGTATCAAAAGAAAACCTGATTGCATGGTTACGTTGTGGTGAACTTGCGGCTTCGAATATTGAAACAAGACCTTTTAATAAAACCAAATTAAAACAGATGTTACCCCAAATCAGAAAATTAAATTTACTTAAACCTGATGAGTATTCACTAAAATTGAGAACTTCGCTTGCAGAATGCGGTGTTGCCGTTGCATATGTGCCATATTTAAAAAATACATACGTAAATGGGGCAACTCGTTGGTTAAACCCATTAAAAGTGTTAATTCAATTGACGCCAAGGAATAAAAGCGAAGATATTTTATGGTTCACGTTATTTCATGAATTGTGTCATGTCTTGAAGCATGGGAGGAAAGAAGGATATATCTCTTTTTGGGAAGATGATTATCTAAACAAGAATTACAAGGAACTCGAACATGAAGCCGATTCCTTTGCCTCAGAAACACTCATTTCTGGAAAAGAGTGGGACAGATTTTTTGGAAAAGGTTCGTTTAAACACTCTGAAATAATTAATTTTGCCAGGAAAACAGGCGTAAAGCCTGGAATTATTGCAGGAAGATTGGCTAAAGAAACAGGCAACTGGGCACGATATTCCAGGTTTAGAGAAAAAGTTGATGTTGGTGTGTGATACAAATAAGAATAAGTTGTCTACAGTAGGGTGGATTAAGAACGACAGGACGAATCCACCAAAATTAGATTGATTCGACGAATGAAAAATAAAGGTGGGTTCACTATCGCTTAACCCACCCTACAATATTTCTAGCAAACTTTGAATCCCAGATACAGGAAAACATCTTATTATTGTAGAAGATGAGACCATAAGAGTTTATTAACAAAATGATGACGGTCAAAACAATTAACATCAAAAAAATTGGTATGTAAATAGATTTCAACCTCTTCTTTTAATTATTTTGTCATTAATCTTCTTGTCAAATGGATTATTTTTTTTGAGACATTATGAAAACCGTAGATATATCATCCAATATCCTATCTATTAAGGAACTTTTAGACATGGCCAAAGAAGAATCACTTCTTGTTAAAACAAAAGACGGGGAATCTTTTGTTATTAGTTCAGCAGATGAATTTGATTCTGAAGTAGAGCTTTTACGAAAAAATCATAAGTTTCTTTCTATGCTTGATAGATTTAAGAGTAGTGATAAAACTATTCCTATTGAGGAAGTAGAGAAAAATTTACGCTGATTATGTTTACTATTTATGTTATGGCATAGTCGTTGTTTATTATATGTAATAGCTTTAACACAGAAGACAAAAAGCTCCACTCGTTCCTTCCTCTGCTTTTGATCACCAGTTAAGGAGGGCGTTAGCAACAGTTTGTTAAACAGGCAAATCGGGTTCAATATTATTCTGGTCTTATCAGTTAAATTTGTAAAATGCGATATTATACAGAAACTATATAGTTGTATTATATTTTTTATAAGGAAATTCAATCAGATGATTATTAAGAATCTGTATGGAAATTAAACCAATTAAAGATAAGGAGGTAGATTTTTATGAAATGTGTGTTTTGTGGAGGCAAATTAGAAAGAAGAAATGTCGCATTTCGTTATGAAGAAGATAATAATTACTTTTTTGTAGAGGAAGTTCCTGCCGAGGTTTGTACCTCTTGTGGTGAAAAAACATATTCTCCTGAAGTCACAGATAAACTCCTAAAGTATGCAACAGAGGAGCATAAACCTACAAAGACAATTGAAGTACCGGTTTTCAGTTTCGAATAAAAAAGTATAGGGAAATAATAATAAAAATCTCCTTTGCTTTGTGACAGAGTTCGGCAAGAGCCCGTATACGAACGTTAAAGAGTTTGAAGAGATGGGCTACAATATGGTAATCTTCCCGCTGACGGCCTTCAGGGTGATGCTTAAGTCCGTTGAGAATCATTAAGTGTGCTGAAGGCAGAAGGGAGCCAGGAAACATTTATTGAAGAAATGATGACAAGGGAAGAACTATATGAAATTATTGGATATGAAGATTATGAGGAAATTGATAAGAAGATAAAATAGAAAGTAAATAATATTGTTGTGTGAAAAGAATAGGAGAAATGGAGATGCCTGATTTATGGACAATAATTGGAATAGCTGTAACTATAACTAGTTTAATCTATGCAATTTACCATGGCATAAAAAGCAGACAACTTAAGAAGTTGGTTCATTCACAAACGTGGGATTTACATTCTAGGGCAAACAACGCTACAGGCGCTGTCCAAAAGGCATTTCTCTTATATAAAGAAAAATATAAAGACAATCTTGACACAGAGGTGTTAGAGGTATTTTCCAAAAGTGCCGCTTTCAGTCAAGATTTATTCTTAGATACTATCCGCCATGTTTATTTATCAGAGCCATTTGATTACAAAACTGTTCAAAAGTGGGTTCAAGCGAGGAAAGTGAGTGAAGAACATAAAATTAATTTTGAACTTATTGCAAATTTGGAAGAAAAACCAAAATCACTATATGAAAAATTTAAATATATTTTTGGTTAATCAAAATACATAACAAAACCACGAACACCAGATGCCATTACGTTGCGCTCATGGCGGCAGATTATTGCTATGGTTGGCGACTGTTTGTTAAACAAGTAAATCGGGTTCAAGATTATTCTTTAACTTAAAGTTTATGTGCTTTAATTTTTAGCCACTTATCTCAAAAGTTTTTGAGGATAAAAACTAGTATGGAAGAAAAGGCAGAGGAATTATCAAATGAATATCAAGAAAGTATTGCAGAAATAGACGGAAGGATAAATCTACAAGCAAAATTATTAATGCCAGATGGTAATTATCCTGAAATTAGTAAAATTATAAAAATCTTATTAAATGATGTTGAACATAAATTAAGAGGTATGCTCTACCATAAATACAATTATGAAAATATAGAAAGTAAAATTATAGCAGAAGCTTTAAAAGTTTATAAAGAAGATTCAAACAAAATAAATGTACCTGATGCTTTGTTATTCGAATTTGAAGCATTTCTATTTCAAACTAAAAGCTCTTTAGATTTAGCTATAAAAATATTAGAAGTATTCTTCCCTGGTGAATTTAGAGTCCATACATTTGAGAAACAAGGGGAAAGGCTTATGAAGAATTTAGAACGTTATAAAACGACTATAATGAAAAAAGAAAGGGATCAGATTAAGGACATTAAGAGGCTAGAAAAAGTAAAAGATATTAGACACGAAACAATTGATAATATCATAAATATGCTTAAAAATGATAAAACTGTATGGTTAGATAAAGCGATTAATATACGAGATACAGTTTCTCATTACAGCGGTAGTGGTATTCTGAGTTTACATCAATATACTTTTGAAGTTAAGGATAAAGATAAGTGCATTATTAAAAGTCCAATGATATTAAATGTATATCCAAGAGAATTCATTGACATTACATATCAGAACTGCATAGAATTTATACAAGACTTTCTTTGTTTATCTATTGAATTATGGTTGCCACCTTTATTTGTTGTCACGATGGCCAATGATTTACATCCTACTTTAAAAGAATGGCATAAGACCAATTTTACTCCAGCAAAATACATAAAATATACTTTAGGAACAAGAACAGATTTAAAGTAAAGAGAAAGAGAATCACATCTCGCAACTTGACACAATATTTCAATACTAAGTCGTATATTACTAAAAGGGCCTTGCCGCTTTATAAATAAACATTTAATTTACTCATCTGAATTTGGGAGTATAAAATGAACGACAAATCCAAAATCGCTTCCGGTCTTGAAGGGGTTGTAGCGGGAAGAACATCTATCTGCAAAATAGATTCAGATCAATGCGAACTCTTTTACGGTGGATATTCCATTAATGATCTTGCCTTAAACTCAAGTTTTGAAGAAGTGGCATATCTGTTGTTGCACGGCGAGCTTCCTGATAAAAAGAGTCTGGAGGATTTTTGCAGTGAATTGGCAAACGAAAGAGAAATACCTGCTGAATTGATAAATATTATTAAAGAACTTCCAAGTGGAACCGACCCTATGGACGTCTTAAAGATTGCCGTTGGAATCCTTCATACATCAGACCCTGACGGGACGTCAAATACAAATGATGCAAATATGAGAAAGGCAATAAGGCTTATAGCAAAGATTCCAACAATTATTACATACGATTATAGAATAGCAAATGACATGGAACCGATCAAACCCGATGCCCGGCTCTCTTCTGCGTCAAACTTTTTGTACATGTTGAACGGGGAGGAACCTGAAAGCTATAAGTCTGATGTCCTTGATAAATCATTAATCCTTTATGCCGAGCATGGATTAAATGCTTCGACCTTTACGGCAAGGGTAGTTGCCTCGACCCTGTCAGACCTTCATTCTGCAGTTATGGCGGCTATTGGAGCCTTAAAGGGTCCATTACACGGCGGCGCAAATGAGAGGGTGATGGAGATGCTTCTTGAAATAGGTGATGTGGAAAAAGTAGAACCATGGATCAAACAAGCCCTTTCTGAAAAAAAGCTCATAATGGGTTTTGGCCACAGGGTCTATAAAAAGCAGGATCCAAGGGGTATCATAATAAAAGAAATAGTAAAGGAATTAGGAGAAAGGCTTGGAAATAATAAGTGGTTTGAGATGTCTCAAAAGATGGAAGATATCGTTACTGCGGAAAAGGGGCTTCATCCTAATCTGGACTTTTACTCTTCTTCAGCCTATTACCTTTTAGGTATACCAATTTCCCTTTATACACCTATATTTGTTGTTTCAAGGATTACAGGCTGGATAGCCCATGTCACGGAACAGTATAATGACAACAGACTCATAAGGCCCAGAAGTGAATATGTAGGACATGAAAAAAGGGAGTACGTTCCAATTGAAGACAGATGATAAACGCAACTACTTTTTTTGACAGGATTTACAGGATATACAAGATAATTTACGTTTGAAATTTTGACCAGCCCGACATAGTCTTTCTGGCGGGTAAGCACCAAATAACAAATTTTAAATAACAAGTAAATTCCAATGAATAAATACAAAATTCAAAACAAACTGGTTTTAACCATTTGGATATTGTAATTTGATATTTATTTGGGATTTGTTGGTTGAGATTTGGAATTTATTAAATCCTGTTTAGTTCCCACCTGTCGCCTGAGGCGACCCTGTTGGCAGCTACACAGATCCGATCTCGGTCGGGAGTGGTGACCTTTAGTTATTCATATGGGTGGCATTAGCTATTGGCTTGTACAGTTTATCCTGTTATCCTGTCTAAAGAATTAACTGGATGTCTAGTATCTTTATAAAAATAATTTAACCAATTCTGGCAAAAAATTCAAGAATTTAGGAATTGGGGAATTCCTTAATCCCTTAATTCCTCAATATTATAATTCCGACTCGTTCGGGTCAGGTTTCTCCTGTCAAATATTCCCCTCCAGGTTAACAAGAATTCGACCGGAACTTTTCCCATCAAGCATCAGGTCAATCTTATTATCTAGCTCTTCAAGAGAACATTCGGTATAAATATCCGCAAGGTTTTCCACACTCCATTCATTCGCTATTTTATTCCATATCTTAACTCTATCTGACATTGGACACTCAGCCGAGTCAATGCCTATCAGGCAAACTTCACGCAGTAAGAAGGGAAAGACAGTTGTGTTAAATTCAGGAGACATCGTCAATCCGCATACGGCAATCAAACCGTGTCGTTTAGTAGACTTGATTGCCGTGGCAAGGATGTTTCCACCGACCGTATCTATGACGGCCTGCCATCTGCCCTTGAGCATGGGCTTGCCTCCGGTATCGTTTACGTCATCTCTATGTATTACACTCTTTGCTCCAAGTTTTTTAAAATACTCCTCTTTGCCGGACTTCCCGGTAGCAGCAACTACGTTATATCCGGCTTTAGAAAGGATAGCTACGGCCATTGAGCCTACACCACCGCTGGCGCCGGTAACTAATACCTCATTGCCAGGAGGTGTAAGTCCCAATGATTCCATTTTATAAAGTGATAATGACGCCGTAAATCCTGCAGTTCCGTATATCATGCTCTCTTTTAATGTTAACTCCTCTGGCAGTTTAACAACCCACTCTGCAGGAACCCTTATATACTGCCCGAAACCACCTGATGTATTCATGCCAAGGTCATATCCCGTTACGACAACTTGATCGCCTGCCTTAAGCAAAGGGTTATCAGATGATTTCACAACTCCGGCAGCGTCTACTCCGGGTGTATGGGGATAATTCCTTGTTATGCCTTTGTTCCCAATAGCGGAAAGCGCATCTTTGTAATTAAGCGAAGAGTATTTGACTTTTATTAACACCTCACCTTCAGGAAGGTCTGCTATATTCTTATTGCCAATTTCACGTATATACTTGCCGTCATCCTCTTTGACAATCATAGCCTTAAAAGTGTTTGTATTCATTAGTATCTCTTTAGTTGGTTAATGAATTAACGTCTGGCTGTTTTTGTTATGTTATCAATATTTACAAGTCGTTTATTACTTTATGCGATTTGCCGCTATTACATTCTGAGCACGCAGTCACTAAATTACTAAATGAATCATCGCCACCATCAACATATGGTATTTTATGGTCTATAGTAAGATGTATGCCAGGAGGCAATTCATCTTTATGTCTTTTACCGTAATAGCAACGAGATTTATCACGATCAAATATCTCAAATTTTAAAGTACTGCTAAAAGGTGATCGTTTTCTCTTTCCTTTCCCTTTCCCTATATTGTGAAAACAATACTCTGAATATTCAGCACATTCACTATAATGTTTGGCCTCCGCTTCAAAACGGTGCGTATCCTTGGAATAAGAACCATTCATTTAAAATACTTCAGTATCTTACGCTTTTTGTTTTTTGTTGTGATTTTGGCTATTATGTTTGATTTATCTTTCTTACTATTTAAGGTCTTTAAAATAGCTAATGCGTGGCCCTCGCGCTTAAAAATAGTTGCTGAATCGATTTCACTACACCATGTTTCATCTGAAACATTGAAATAATGCTGCCATTTGGTTTTGGAAAACAAATCTGACACGATAACATATCTTATTGGATCTTCGGAATCCTTCACTATTATATCTAATTCCTTTTTAGCTTTTTTTATGTCCGCTTCAGAAAAACCATGAAACGTCATGTCGAATAGGCAATGAGATATAATTTCTTCTTTTGTGTAATTGTTTAATATATTTTCTGATAGTGAAGAACCAAGCCATTGTGACCATGGAGTGAGGCTTAATGAAAATTTCTCCAATTCTCCGTCTTCTCTTTTTGTTCCGTCAATACCATATATATCATGAAATTGGTCATCCCCTTTTAGAATAGGTTCACTTTTATTACAATATAATACCATTGAAGAAATTGTTGGAGACTTGGCGCGTAATTTTTTATATACGAATTCATATCCAAGGATTGATTTCTTTTGACTTGGATAATTGCGCAGGAATATTTTACGTATTATTTCCCAATCTGAAGTTGCAATAATCTCTTTTAATTTCATTTAAAAGGAAATTATTGTGAAATAGAGCAGTAATGTCAAGAGTAAATCACATCCCGGGAATTCTACAACTTACAAATCTTGATTAAGATATTTAAACATCACAAAATATACCAGAATTGATTTTATCAATGATTGTTCATTCAACTATCTTGCCCTTGGTAAACGTAGCTATTTCCTTTCCGAAACATAAATCCTCATACTCTTTTATCCGGAAAATATTAACTTCAGGGAAAAGGATAATTTAGTGATTAAGGTTATCAACTATGTTTCTTAACTTTTAGCCTGATTACCGACAACACTATCTCCGGGAAACTGCTTTATGTTTTCTTGCGGGGGAACCCGTCCTGTGCCTTTGGCATTTGGCGAGCTTTCTGGAATTATAAAATCTGCATTTGGAAGAGTATCATTGTGTTTAAGTGCAGCAGAGGCTGCTGTTCGCATACTGTCATCAGCATTTTTATTCAGCCTTGAGGTATTAGTGTTAATAGCTAATTCAGCCATATCAACAAAGTGTAAGGCCGCCGCCTTATCACGTTCAAATTGAGGGCCTGATTCATTGGCCTTTAACTGTTGATCCAGCTTTGAGAGTGTACACGCAACTGCGTACAGCCACATGGCATTTTCGCTGATTCGTGCCTGAATAGTTTGTTTATTTAATATTTCTTCTCTATATTTTTTGCTTATCAATTTGAATTGATGACTATGGTCTTGTACGAGTTTGGCCAGTCGTAATCCCTCATTCGCAATAGAAGAATGCAATTTCGGGGCCTGTGGTAGTTTTCTTTTAATCCCAAAGATCATCTCAAGTCCAAGGGGAACAGCATACGAAATTATACCGGGTTTGAAAATGTTTCCAATTATTCGTCTGGTATTTGCCGCAAAGGTTTCTTCGTTATTCCAAAACAACGCTTCCTGTATTGAAATAAGCTGTTCAATCAGTTGCTTGCCGCCGTAACCGAACACAAAAGTATGCATTACTTCATTAGCCCCTTCAACAATCAAATTAATGCGGCTGTCACGAAATGCGCGTTCAACCTCATTCTCTGTCATATAACCTTCTCCTCCCATTATCTGCATGGCGTCGTTAATTACTTGCCAACCCATTTCGGAACAGAAAATCTTGCAGATAGCAGTCTCAAGCATCACGTCTTTGTCATGGCGGTCAAGCATACCCGTAGTCATGTAAAGAACTGCGTCCATTGCGTAAGTTAAGGCGGCCATGTGTGCGATCTTCTGTTTTATAAGATCAAAAGCAGAGAGAGGTTGTTTAAACTGATAACGGGTCTTAGACCATTTTATCGCCTGATCCATGCACTGTTTTGCAGAGCCCAGCATACCGGCAGCTAATGTGCATCTTCCAAAATCCAGGCATGTAAGGGCCACAGTAAGTCCCTTGCCTTCTTGATATAGTAAGTTTTCACGCGGTACCTTGACATTGTTAAATCTTATTCTGGCCTGCCACGTGCCACGTATACCACACTTACTGCGGTTTTTCTGATAAATATCGACTCCCTCCATGTCAGGAGTACAAACCAGAGCCGTCACACGGTCTACTGTTTTGCCACGCTTGCTGTCGTATAAGGAATGTTTCGCCGTGACCGTAAACAATCCGCAATAAGCACCTGAAGTTGCCCATTTCTTCTCACCGTTGAGAATATAAAATTTGCCGTCTTTGCTGAGTTCACAATAGGTCTCCTGACCTCCGGCATCACAACCGACATTAGACTCTGACAGACAAAACGCCGACATCTCTGAAGTTGCCATTTTGGGAAGCCATCGACGTTTCTGCTCTTCATTTCCAAACAGTAAAAGTGCCTTGCAGCCTATTGACTGATGGGCAGAGACCAGCACGGCTGTTGAAGCGCATGTGCGGCCAATTCTTTCCAGCACCCTGTTATAACTTGTTGTTGACATACCCAGCCCGCCGTATTCTTTGGGAATAGCCATTCCCAGGACGCCGAGTCCAAATAGACGATCTATCACCCATCGTGGGATCTCTTCTTCCTGGTCGATCCGGATTGACGGATGTTCATCACAAAGATATTTATCCAGTTTCTCCAAAAGACGGTCGCACTCAAGCCTTTCTTCATTACTAACCTGAGGATAAGGAAGAACCAGTTCATCACGGATGTTGCCCCAAAACATATTTTTAACAAACCCCATCTCTGCAGGTTCAGGGCCAAGCATCATTTCAGCGGCTTGAATAAGTTTGCGGTCTTCTTCCGAAAGTTTTTTAAAGTCTTTTAGATCAGACATTTGTTTTATCCAAATTGAATAAAAATATTTTTAATTCTCTAAAAATAATAGTAATCTACAATCATAAAAATTGCAAATCTATTTAAACTGTTTCGTTACAATTGTCATAATGCGGTAAAGCCGCAGTCAGATAAAACCAATTTAAGGATTGAGGAATTGAGGGATTTCTTACTTCCGGAACCTTACAATTTTGTAAGCCTGTTTTTCCTGCTCTTTCGGGACATTCTATTTCCTTGATTTATGAGGGCTTTAGACTTATTCTTATTTCGTCTTATTTATATAAAGAGGTAATCTTAAAAGATTTTATATTTTTTTCACCATCATGTAATATCAGAGCATAAACCATGGCTTTAGATAAGTTCTTTAATCCTGAATCTGTAGCCGTAATAGGTGCAACAGAAGACCCCAAAAATATCACATCGATGATTATGAAAAATCTCATTGAAATGGGATTTGAAGGAAGGCTTGTGCCGGTCAATCCTCATCATGACGAAGTGTTTGGGCATAAGTGCTATCCTTCGCTCCTTGAAATCAAGGAGAAGATAGACCTGACCGTAATTTCAATACCTGCCAGATTTGTGCCGGAAGTTCTTCGTCAACAGGCCACGTGTGGAATAAAAAATGCGATAGTAGTAAGTGGGGGATTTGCTGAATCAGGGTATAAGGGAGCGATATTGGAAGAGGAAGTCATGAAGATATGCAAGGAAGAGGGCATACGCTTAATGGGACCGAATTGCATTGGTGTTTTAGACAATTATTCGAACTTCAGTTCATCGTTCCTGCCCTGGACAAAGGTTAAAAGGCCAGCTAAAGGAAACTTGAGCATACTATCACAAAGTGGTTCCTTTGCCATTTGTGTACTGGACATGTTGTCTGAAGAAGGTATGGGTGTATCAAAGGTTATAAATTATGGAAATAGAGCTGATGTAGGTGAATCAGAAATGATTGAATATCTTACGGATGATGATTCAACGCACGTAATAGGAATTTATATGGAATCTGTTGATGATGGCAGAAGGTTTATAGATGCCTCCAGTAGTTGTTCAAAGTCTAAGCCTATAGTTGCATTAAAGGTTGGCAGGCGGGATTCAGGGATTGAGGCAGTAAAGTCACATACTGGAACCATTGCCGGTAAATATGAAATTTACAAAGCAGCTTTCAAGAAATCCGGGATAGTCGAAGTTAATGGTTTCACAGAGTTTCTGGATGCATGTAAGGTACTCTCAATGCAAAAACCGGCAAAAGGGGAAAAAATCCTCGTCTTGACCAATGGTGGAGGATTTGGTGTTGCAACGTCAGATATGTGTAGCGATACCGGACTTGATGTTGCAAACACACCTGAGAGTGTCAGGAAAGTGCTGTCGGAAAAGTTTCCGGGGTATTTTATACTAAGTAACCCGATTGACCTGACGGGTAGTTCGGGGGATGAAGATTATGGTATAGCGATGAAGGCTGCATTGGTTGATAATGATTTCTTCGATGCTGCAATTATAATTCCGCTGATGCCACCTGAGACAATGACGGAGGGGGTAGTTGAAATTATTTCACAAATGGCAAGGGAATCTGGAAAACCTGTCGTTATCTGCGTGGCTAGCGGTGTGTATACAGGGGGGGTCAAAACGAAGTTTGAAGAAAAAGGCCTTCCTGTCTTTCCAACACCTGAAAGATGTGTGAAAGCTATGAGTGTATTAGTAGAAAGAGGAAGAATGAATGGCTGTTAAAAATACAAAATTCAAGGATGCCGGGGAGATTATAGAAAATGCACTGGCTTCAGGACGGAAAATATTGCTTCCTGATGAAGCCATGGATATTATTAAATCATCAGGAATTTCCACTCCTGCTTATGCTCTGGCTAAGACAGCCAACGAAGCAGTAACGGCGGCAAAGTCCATGGGATTTCCGGTTGTCTTAAAGATAGTTTCACCGGACGTACTGCATAAAAGTGATGTAGGGGGTGTTGTCGTTGGTGTAGAGAACGATAAAGAAATTGAGAGGAATTATAATGAGATTATGAATAATCTAACCAAAAAGGTTCAGGATGCTGATATAATGGGAATGTTGGTTGAGAAACAGGTGCCTACAACAACTGAGGTGATTGTAGGTGGCATAAGGGACGAACAGTTTGGGCCAACCGTTATGTTTGGCCTGGGAGGAATTTTTGTTGAACTCTTTAAAGATGTGGTATTCAGGATTGCACCTGTTACAGAGACAGAAGCATTGGAGATGATAGGTGAGATTAAGGGTTATTCAGTATTAAACGGTTACAGGGGCACAGAGAAGCTTGATATACAAAAACTTTCAAAGACAGTAGTTACCGTTTCTGAATTAATCTCGGATATTGACGAAATAAAAGAAGTTGAACTGAACCCTCTGCTTGTTTATACAGAAGGAGTAACAGCCGTTGATGCAAGAATCATTATAAATTAAAAGTACAATTGACTTACTGTATAACATTATATATAAATATACCTGACCCGAGCGAGTAGAAACAGGATTTTAGATTTACGAATTGCGATTTGGGATTTGTTTCTTGGTATTTAAATCGTACTTCCCTGGCCCAGACCGCAGAGCGGGTCGCACCAGGGCGGGCTAAAATCGTAAATCGTAATTTTTTATCATCAGCGGCCTTACTTTTTAAAAGTGTTAGATATTCGTTATTCGATACTAAAAAATTTTGCTGAGAAAAGGAGGTGATACAAATGTTTAGAAAACTGTATTTATGCATCATTATGATACTCGTAGTATTTTCTATGGGTTACCTTCTACATTTTTCGGACGTAAATGCCGGCAAAAAGAAGATTTTTGTCTGCTATTATTGTAAAGACTGCGAGTGTAATTTCGAGGCTGACAAATTTGGCAAATGTGTATGTGGTGAACTACTATTACCATCTGACAGAAGACCAGCAGAAACATCTAAGTATGTATGCGGTTGTGGTGAAGAATGCAAGTGCGGTTCCATATCAGATAAAGAGGGAAATTGCGTGTGTGACAAACCTATGAAGGAAAGGAAAGGGGCATAGATAGTGTTGAAAAGTTTGAGGAGTAGCATAGTTACAATTATGGCAATCAGCATGATAACCTTTGGAGGGCTCTTTTACTCTGGCCAGAATACAGGGGCAGAGGAGGGCAAGAAGAAGACTATTTATATCTGCTACTGTGCAGGAGGCTGTTTATGCGCCTATGAGACGTACGAATCCGGCGGCAGATGCGTCTGCGGCCTGGCCACTATCCCGTCAGACAGGGAAGAGATGAGCGATGAATATGAATACGAGTGTGATTGTGGTACCATGTGTGAGTGCGGGACAGTGGCCGATGAACCGGGTCTATGTCATTGCGGTATACTGGAAATGAAGGAAGTGGAATAGTTCTGCCTTAGTTGAATTGTAAAATTAAAGGACAAAAGAAGAAATACGGATTATTCTTTTCTAAGGATTATGTTGAGCGTTATGTACATTTGAGCGATTCGTAAATAGTAGTATTTTTAATTGTATTTACAATTCCGACTTGTTCGGGATAGGTATTGGTTTTAAATTTGATCCCCTAAAGCCCCTTCGGAGGAGTTACGTATTCTGCTTTCAGGGTCTGACCCCAATTTTTTTTCACCGAACCAGCCAAAACACTCGTCGGACGGAGAGGCTTGCAAAGTCCGCGAAGCAGGAAACCTCAAAAAAACAATCCCCATTAGTTTCTCACCTTTGGAAAAGGTAGAATGTTAAGGGGATTTATTAAATGTATTCTTCAGAGACTACTGCGATTTCTGCGTCCATTTTCCGTTTTCATCATGATGCCAGTGGCCTGGCTTGGCCTTTGATATACGGGCCTTTGCAAAGACAGTCTTTATTCTGTTGATTTCTGACAGTGATATCTTGTTTGCCGTTGCCAGTTCCTTGTACAATGTTTCACGGTCATTGTTTTCTGCTCTTAACAATCGTTTAACAGTCCTGATCTCTTCTCCACCAAGATCATTCATATCTCGAATAGCAAGCATACCGTCGTTAGTTTCACCGATAACGCCCTTATCCTTAAAGTTCATAATTTCAGTATTGCGCGCCTTCATGGAGTCGATCAATTTGCGGATAGCGGGAGTTGTCAGATCCAGGTCTATATCATCTGCATAAACCGTTGAATTTCCGAAAAAGTTAAAAGGTACAGTCCTTTGGAAAAAGCTTTGTTGCCCACTATTGCCCGGATTACTTTGTGCATCCTCTCCACTCTCAATTTCGTCAATGATTTTCTCGGCAGCCTTTTCAACAGCTTCGGTTGGAAAGTAGATGTTGACGGTGATCACGGCACAATTAATGGCTACAAAAACTAATAATGGAAGTCCCAAAAATTTTGCAATTTGTTTTTTCATAAATTCGCTCCTTTCAATTTGC
The DNA here is from genome assembly GCA_022570935.1 of Planctomycetota bacterium. Classification (GTDB taxonomy): domain Bacteria; phylum Planctomycetota; class Brocadiia; order Brocadiales; family Scalinduaceae; genus Scalindua. Next base: position 22,971 of record JACZYU010000004.1, read on the forward strand.
ATGTGCGTATACACACGTGGACAGATTTAAAATTTAAACTTTGGCAGAAAAGCCAAATCATTAACAGGCAAAGAAATAACACCTCTTAAGAAAGCAGGCCGCCCGAGGCGCCCCTTGAAGCAACTTTCAGGTCCGACTCAGTTGGGAATTACAGGAAGAAATGTCGAGTAAGAAACCTGCTCTACAAAACATTATATTTTTATGAATAGGACGGGTTTCTTACCTGCTTCTTTCACTCCGCATTCCGAAATCCGAAATCTACAATCCAATAAAGGCTTTATTTAAACTGTATTTGTGTGTCCTCGAAATCTGTGTCCAGTATTCCTTTGAATGAATTCAAAAACGTTCTGAATCGGATTCTCCTGTTGGCATCGGGAAAAACAATATCGAGTTTTTTAAGCCCTGCCCCTTTCATAAAAAGTTCTTTTCCTCCTTCACTGACGGCGCCCCGCAGTTTGATATAGTCGTTTTCCAGTCTGGCGTGTAACCCCATAATAGCGTATTTATAATTTGTTAATCCGACTTTGTCCAATACTTTTCCAATACCCGGAACAAAATTTTTGAGGAATTTAGTACTGACGATTTGTTTGGCTTTAGGATAATGTACTGTCATCATTTCAATCTCAAAGCTGGAAGGTTCTCCGGCGACTAATTTGAAATCCCTTATGCTTCCATTTATGATACCGGTAATATTTCCCCACTCGCGATAGGTATTGGACATTTGTCCTAAATCCAGATGATTAACTTCTGCCGAGAATCCGATTGCCATCATAGGCTCTAGAAAATTGTTTAATGTTAAATCACTTATGGTAATGTCTCCTCCGAAAAGCTTGATTTTTATTTCATCTTTTGAATAAAGTTTTTGCTCTTGCTGTTGGAAGGACATAATCGAGCTGCTCAAGGTGCCCTCAAAGGGTGTCATCTTATAAGTGGTTGTCATGCTTTTGAGGTTAATATCATTCAACCGGAACGCAAATTTAATTTCTCTGTCACGGTTTATGATGTTTTTCACGGATACGTAATTAACGTCTATTGTTCCGTCAAAGACTGGAATTTTAAAAGGATCTTTAATGAAAAGATTATTTGAGATAACTATGGGATTGATTTGGATACCCTTTATTTCAAGTGGACCGTAAGAAAGTTTTCTAAATTGAATGATTCCGTATTGTGAATCTGGAATATCCGATTTTCGTATCAGAGTTTTGGAACGTGGATATGCTATAGAAATGGGAAGGTCAATGTCAATGCCTTCAATATTGATATTTCCATATCTAAAGTTTAATTCTTTTGTGCTGATATGCCCGTCGACAGCTAAGGCATTTATAGCGCCGGTAATATTGAACCGTGCATGTGATTCTCCGTCAATACGGGAATTAAATAATACAGGATGGGAGTATTTTACCATGTCTTCTACGAAGGTTTCGAAAAAGGCCGCATTGGAAAGAATTTTCATTTCTATATTCATGTCAATATGAGGGTTGTCGGCTAGGCTCAGGGTTCCTCCGGTTACTGTGATTTCTCCTAAATTGTCCCAGAACAAAGAACCCTTAATTCCACTTAGAAGCCTCTTGTTGGCATCATAATCACAGTTGAGGTAGAGGTGTGTTTTCCTGTTTTTCATATCGGTAGTAAATTCTCCAAGTTGAATGAGGAATGGTTCGAGTGTACCATCAGTGTGAAAAGTAAATCTCTTGAAATCATTGTCGGTATTTGTATTTATTTTAATGTGTCCATTTATTCCTTCTCCAAAATAATCATAGTCGGGTGATGCAAATTTGAGTTTATAAAGGGATACGTCGATGATAACTTTCATTTTCTGGGATCTGTCTACATAGTCTATGGCCGCGTCTATGGAAATATTGCCATTGAAGGACCACTCTTTATAATCCTCCGGGATAAGAGATTTAAAAGTTTCTGAGAAAGATTTACAGCTTATATTACAATTTATTTCAGGTGAGGAGAGAATTGAATATGCTTTACCGTTAATAGAAAATTTTTCTAAATCGTTTACTATAAAGTAAGAGCTTTCCTGGATTGTTAATTCGTCATCAGATAGACTATATTTTGTGTTAATGCCAATCTCTCCAGACAGGTTTAAAGGAGTGCCATTCTGGCGCTTTGATATTGCAAAATTTCCCTTTATTGAAATATCAAAAGGTTTTGTAGGCTGAATTTCTTTTACCTGCACATTCATTTCAGTTGAGATGAACACATAATCATCTGTCGTAATCTGTATCTTTGTGTTGTTGATGGAGAGGGCTTCAATAAATAAGGATGCCGGATAAAAGTCTTTGATGTTGAAAACCGGGATTTCAACATCTGCCGAAGGAGCAGATGGGATTGTATCCTTTTTCTCTGCATTGAGATTGATTTGGACATCTGAAACATCTATTTTTTTAATACGTCTTTTCAGAAGATCAATGGGTTTATAAGAAATAGTAATGGAGTCACATCCAAGCGAAAAGTGTTGCTGGTTCTTCAAGCCTTGTAAACTAATCCGTTTCAACTTAAGACCAGAAAAGATGTCCAGGTGAATATCTTCTATACTAACATCAAAATCTGTTTTTCTGTTAATCTGGCGTTCAATGAATGATGTTAGTTTTCCGTTGTTAATTAGCAGGATAAGGAGAGATATGGCAGCTATTACGGTAATAAAGACAGCGAAAAATACAATGATAATTTTGACTGTAAGCTTTCGCATTTATATATTTGATGTTGGATGTAGATTTTGGTTTTCGATTTCATTATAACAAGTTTCATTTGCTCTTTAATGTGATTTTTAATATTTTTTCGGAGTCTAAACAAGAAACCTTTCTTTCAAATTATTCTTTCTTGATTACGCAAAAGACAGGTGCTACAATTCACTCACGAGTTGACAAGATAAATATGCCCAATTAAATGGCAGATTCTTTTTCCGGTGAAACATTATGCGACTTAGCGAATCTGAACAACAAGTCATCAAACAGAGTGTTTCTGTTTTTGATAAACAAGCAAAAATTGTCCTATTTGGATCACGAGCCAATGATGCTGCACGGGGTGGAGACATTGACCTGTTAATTATCTCTGATAACATAAAACAACAGCATCTGGGACAGATACGATGGAAACTCTGGGAAAAGCTGGGTGAGCAGAAAATTGACATTATACTTTCTAAAAGGCAATTGTCAGATACGTTTGCGCGTATAGCTTTTGAACAAGGTGAGGTGCTGTGACGGATTCAAATAACATTCAATTACTCAAAGAAAACCTGGAGGCAATGGACAGTGCGATTTATTGGCTGGAACGTTCAATAGGGATTTGCAATCAGATTGGGATTAAAATGGACTATGCGGAGGAAGAATATGATGCTTTTGAAACATTGTCAAGTCGATATGCAAGAGCGATTGATTTGATTGTACGCAAGGTCTTGAGGACGATTGATCTGGTGGAGTTCGAACAACCCGGCACATTGATAGATACTGTAAATCGTGCAGAAAGGCGAGGTTTGATAGACAATGTAAATGAGTTACGCACCATGACTGATTTACGGAATGAAATCGCTCACGATTATATCAAGGCAGAATTGGTTGAAACCTTTGAAAATATACTCAATCAAACTCCACAAGTCATTGCACTGGCTAAGCGTATTAAGGATTATGTTAAGCAAAATGTACATTTGAGTGATTCGTAAATAGCAGCAAGTATTTTAATTGTATTTACAATAAAGACTGCGTAATCGATTTGATCTTAATGAATCATAGTTAAGATTACACCTCAACCCAGAATTAACTTATGCATTTCCACCATTCCCTATATCAAGGTATTCTTCCGCGAGGAGCGGATTGTGTCAAGTGGCGAGATGTGACGCTATTTTCTTTTCTTATCTGGAAAGAGTTTGTATTCATTCTGGTAATTACATTTTGAATGAATTCCAAATGCTTTATTTTCTCAGGTGACATACTTCCTCCTTACGCATAATACATATTATCGATTCTACTCATGAATGCTACTAAATTTCACCGCGTTTTCTTCTGTTGGAATGTATTTTTTTATGCTTCGCTTTTGAAACAACTCTAGTATTTTTAGGAGTGGTTTTTCCACCTTCTGCAACTGGCTTTACATGATGCAATTCTTTACCTTTTGGCAACTTTCCGCTTGGATGCCATTTAGATTTGATAACTTTCTCAACTTTTTTAGGCGATCTTTCTTTTTTCACCCGTGTTTTTGTTACTTTACCTTTTTTCATCCCTTTGCTCCTTTCTATTTTTTTTATTCAATACACATAACGCCCCGCATAAGCAACCACCACCTGTGCGGTGACGTTAGCATGTGAGGCTTGGAGCGGTGGCCTCGATAAATATTAAATCGCTAATGTATTGGTGGTTGGCTTCATGCGATTGATACTTTTTTATTTCCTATTTGTCAAAGATAAAGAATTGACCCCATCTCCACCATCTCCATCCTAAGCTAACCCGCCGCCCCGCGACTTGGTCTAAAATCGCGAATATTATGCGGTCGGGTTGAGCGACTTGTTATGCCTTTTCTGGCGATAATACTTTTCCTTAGCAAGTTGGTCGTTTTTCTGGCCTATCCCTCTCCAATAGTAAGGTACCTTTTTACTCCCTCAATTGTTTTCCGGCAACAAAATAAGAGCGAAATTTTTCAAACTTTTTAGAACCGATTCCTTTGACCCCAAGTAAATCATCTACCGTTTTGTATGGACGTTTGGCAATAATTCTTGCGGCAAGAACAGGGCCAATCCCTTTGATAGATTGAAGCTCTTCTGTCGTGGCTGTATTTAGGTTGAGCGGATGACTTGTGAGTTGGGTTTCTACCTGCCTTTGGAATGCTTGTAATTCAGCCTCATCTTTCCGTTGCTTTGCCCGATACTCTGCAATTCGATCCGGGTCGCTTTCTGACCAAATACCGAGGCGCTTCAATTTGGCAGAGTCTTCAAAATCTCGGAGCCTCTCAACCATTTCGTTCCGTAAGATGCCGTTTGGTGTTTCCCTGCCTATCCCGTGGGTACGTGCAAATCCATTCTTTACAAGTAAGGCTGCCAGGTCGTCCCCTTCGGCTGTTGTAATGAAGCCATAAACACGGCCCTTTCTTGATCTTCCGAGTGCGTTTGCAAAAGCGGTGTGAACAGTGAAAGGTTGAGCAAGGATATTTTTTACAAAAATTTTCGCTTCAGTGCCAAAGTGAATCGTACGTCCTGCTTCGGATAAACCAAAATAACGTGTTTGTTCTCTGACGCGGCGCACACCACTTTTAAAAGACATGGAGGTTTCAGGGCAGTCTACAAAATAAAGTCTCAGATGGATGCGTTTCCCCCCGGCATCCACTAGAAAGCTGTCTCCATCATTTGCCGGATTATCTGTTAATCTCACATTGGTAAACTTTTCCAACTCAGCGGCATGTGGTTGTGAAACCGCAATAAACAGGATAAGCACCGAAATAAAAACAGGGCGAATAATTTTGACCCCTCCGCCATTACGATTTGGTATTAACATTGGCATAACTCGTTACTCTTGTGCGATAACGCACGATAATAACAGTATATTGTAATATCATGCAAAATCGCAATATAATAATACTATATACTTCTATTCATTCTCCAGTTCCAACAAAGGACTTTTTAGGCCACTGAAATCCTTGTTCATTACATGCGTATAAATTTCTGTTGTAGTAACATCTTTGTACAGAAATAGAATGGCGTTAAAAGCCTGATTTTGAGTGGAAACCGCTACTTTTCTGTTTATGGCAAGGTGGGACAGGAATCGTTCAATCTCTTTTTTCCCCATTTCTTTAGGATGCCTTGTTCCATTGAATTTGATGAACTTCAGAATCCAGTTAACATACGCTTCTTCTGTTCGGATAGCGTAATGATGATACCTGAGGACTTCGTGCACTTGATCCATTAATTTGACCGATTTCGGTACGTACTTTGAATTCACTTTTGCGCGTTTGTAAGGCATTTTGCACTCAGATCTATTTTTTCAATTTAAATTAATGCCATGGCTTAAATATTATGTCTCTGGAATTACCTCTACTTTATTTAAAAAGATATTGCGATTTGAGAACGACTATATTTGGCAAGAGAGTTCATGATTCTACATCCTTGTAAATAAGAACTTTAAGATAACTTATTATACTGGTAAAACAGAGTGAGATGAAATGGCATGATAAAGCTACACGTTATTGAAGTCAAGGGAAAATGGCGGCCAAACGTAAGCATCTTTATTAAGTCTAATAATCCTTTTCCAAAGCGGATAGGCATCCTTTTATAGCATCCTTGATGTTTTCAATTGCCTCTTCGATTGTATTTCCCTGGGAATGACAACCAGGAACTGCAGGACAGTGAACTACATAGCCAAAATCTTCACCCTTTTCAACAACGACTCTATAAACCATAATAATGCCTCCAATAAGATATTGTGCCTTAATGCCAATTTATAAAAATTCTCGTAATCTCTGACCCCGTCCTATGACGAATGTCATTGCAGGAGTAAGCTTTTTTCCTGTACCTTAACCATGAACGTGGAAACCTCAAGGCATCGGCGTGAGCTCAGCCGAACGGTTTCCGCTACAGTTGTAATTATAGTCCGCCCAGAGGGCGTAAATTTGATTATTTTGCTCCTATCAATCCTCTATATATAGTCATCTCACGCATGGCTTTATCTTTAATGCCTTTATTCCAGTAAGCATTTGCCAGGTTATTGTGAGCGTCAGGTAAGGAGGGGTTTATTTCTATGGCTTTCTTGAGTATGGTAATAGCATCGTCAAACATTTCCTTCTGACAATAAACAAGTCCCATATTGCTGTATGCGTCTGCGAATTTCGGGTCTATACCAATAGCAATTTCATATTCTTCAATTGCCTCATCAAACCTGCCTTGTTCATAATAGACAAACCCGAGATTAAGGTGAGCCACCTTAAATTGCGGATCGATTTTAATTGCCTTCTTGAGTTCTGCTACGGCCTCATCAAGTCGCCCCATACTGAAATAAACGCTTTCAAGGTAGCAGTAAATTTCGGGATCATTGGACTCGATCTCCAGGGCTTTTTTGAATTCCACAAGTGCATCTTCCAGCAAGCCTGTTTTATAATAGGAGCGTCCAATATACTTATGAGCAGCTACGTTTTGCGGATCTATCTTCAGTACTTGCTTTAGTTCATTGACACTCTCTCCATACATATTGCGTTCTGTATAGACGAGGGACAGGTTGATGCGTGCATCTATAAAATCCGGTTTCAGATTAATTGCTTTCTGGTATTCTAATATCGCACCGTTGAATTTCATCTTCTTTTCGTAAAGGATGCCGAGATTAAAGTGTACGTCTGCATCTTCAGGATTAGATTTAATTGCTTCGTTGTATGCAATAATCTTCTTGTCTATCTCTTTCAGCTCTGATTCTGATTTTCCTATTTGACTCGCAAGTTCTTTTGTTGAAAGATCACCCCCCTCATGTGCGGAACTCGTGGTAGTGACAATGAACATGATTGTCAGAGCCAGGGAAAATATTGATAAGTATTTATTCATAAATTATCTCCCTTTGGTCGCTAATTTATTGCATTTTGCCCGCCTGAAAGACTTTGTCGGGCAGGCTTCGCAAAATAAAACATAGCTACGCAAATTGATTAATGAAATTTAGTATGGGTAATTCATGAATTACCCTAAATATAAATTAAGAAACACCCTTACTTGCCGGTTAAATCTTACCCGCCTGCCCAGCACCTCCGTTCTGACGGACAGGCCTCTCTTTCGAGAGGAACATGTTCATATGGAATATCAGTGCGGCGGACCGCCCATTATTTTTGCCTGTTCTGCTTTCTTCTCTTTCGTCAGTTCTTCGTACGATTTGAATTCCGCATCAGCCTCTTTTGTTCTCCCCTGCATCAGGTAAACAACTCCGAGATGGTTGTGTGGTTGTGGAAATTTTGAGTCGATAGCAACTGCATTCTTGTACGCAGAGATGGCTTCATCCATTTTCTTCATTTTTAACAATGCCATTCCAATTTCGTCGTATGCAAGCGCAGAAAGAGGGTTTAATTCGATTGCCTTATTGAGTTCATTAATTGCCGCTTCAAACTCTTCGTAGTATCTATAGGCAATACCAAGATTTATATAAGCTTTCGGATTGGTGGGTTCGAGTTCTACGGCTTTTTTGTAAGCCACGATTGCTTCTTCTATCATGCCCTGTGTATAGTAGGCACGGCCAAGATAATTGTATGCCTTGACCATAGTCGGGTCTATTTCTATTGCCCTCTCCCATGCCTGAACTGCCATGCCAAAATCACCATCCTTAATTGCTCCAATACCGTACTTATAATAAGCTTCAGCGTCTGCACTCAGGTTTGGAAGTTTTTGAACCGGGGGTTTTTCAACTTTTGTTTCTGTTTTTGCCTCTTCTGAAACAACTGCCACCTCCGGCGTTTCTTGCTTACCGCATCCATAAATTAAGAACGCTGTCAGAATGAGGCAAAATAATAGATTATAACTTGTCGATTTACAGATATTTTTCATGTGTTGTCCTTTTGTAAAAAAAATTATTTCATAATCCATCGCAAAGGCGCAGAGTACGCAAAGTTGTTATTTTCTCTCATTTCTTAAAGCTTCTTCTTTGCGTACTCTGCGCCTTTGCGGTGAACTAAATTGTTATAAATTATTAATAAACCTATAGTTCTATGTCATACGTTGAGTCATAAAGTTTGCAATATCTCTAAAGACGGTTTTGTTGTCCGTCGGTATGTCATCAATTATCTTGTAAGTTTGTTTTATTAAATCATCTGCATACTCTTGTGCATGATCAATAGCTCCATATCTATTATAAATATCCAGGACACATTTCACATCGTTCTCGGTTGTCTTCTCTCTTTGTTTAGTCATTATTTCGATGAGTACTTTTATGTCATCTGCATTTGCAACCTCTGATGTATATGCATATAAGAAACTGGCTTTTCCCTCTTTAATATCAGAACCGATAACTCCTCCACGCCCCTTGCCTACCGTTAAATCAATTAAATCATCCTTAATCTGAAATGCCGGTCCCATGAGTTTGCCCAAATCCCAAATCTTATCTATTGTGCCATTTGAGTTTCCCGACGCTACGGCGCCACCAACCATTCCGCAGGCGAGGTAATAACCTGTCTTCAGTTTCACCAGTTCAATATATTTTTCTACAGTAAAGTCCTTGACTCCTCTTGCATTGATATCCAGCGCCTGTCCTTCAACAGTTTTTTCGTATGTTAATGTAAAGATCTCTAAAAACTTCAATTTTCTGTCCGGTGGTGCCGGGCTTGTAAGGATGCTTGTGTATGCACGCGCCAGTAGATAGTCACCGGAATTAATGGCATTGGCGATTCCGTATTTTACCCATACGGTTGGTTGATCGCGTCTCATGGTGTCTCCATCTTCTATATCATCATGCAACAGGAACATATTATGTAAGATTTCTATAGCTAGTGCAAAATGGAGCGCATCATCTGGGTTGCCGCCAAGTTCCTTACACGTAATCAGACATATCGCAGGCCTTATGCGTTTTCCACCTGTTCTAAGATGATGCCATATAGGCTCACTTAAATAATCATCTCTATCCGGGGGAATAATTTCTTTAAGTAGATCGTCTATCTTTTTCCCGTATATCTTTATAGACTCTTCTATGTTTGTTTCCATCTTCTTTTCTCTTGCCTTTTAGTGGAGAGTTTGGAGATCGGAATAATAAAATCCTTATTCCTTTAATTCCTTTTTATGGTGGATTCGTCCTTCCCGGACAAAAACGTCGAGGACTTTAATCCACCCTACAGTTCCGCATTCCGAAATCCCTGAATTCCTCAATTCTCAAATACTTTAAACTTGGCAGATCCTAGGCCCTGCTCATAAATTCGCCTGTACGTGTATCGATCTTTATAATTTCACCTGTGTTGATAAAGAGCGGTACTTTGGTCACATAGCCGGTTTCCAGTTTTGCCGGTTTGAATACATTAGTTACCGTATCTCCCTTCGTACCGGGGTCGGTTTCAATGATTTTCAATGTAACTGATGATGGGAGTTCTACTCCAATGGCATTATTTTCATGAAGTGAAACTGTAACTTTGGCGTTTGGAGCTATATAAGACATCGCATCTCCAAGGATATCCTTTGAGAGAAAAACCTGCTCATAGTTCTCCGTATCCATAAAGCAATAGTTGTCTCCTTCCTGATATAGATATTCCATATCTCTGTGGTCCAGGAATACATCTTCCACCTTGTCTGATGGCCTGTAACGTTTTTGTATGACATTCCCCTGTTTTAAACTTTTTATACTTACCTGCATATGTGCGCGTCCCTTGCCAGGAGTGACATGGTTGAAGCCGGTTACCGTATAGAGTTCTCCGTCAATCTTTATAACCAGCCCTTTTCTTAAATCTATTGCACTTATCAACTTTATAGCTCCTTAATAAAACTGCTACACAAATTCCATCATTACTGAATCTGCTACAGACAGACCCCTCCTGGTTAACTTTATTCTTTCATCATCGAAATTTATTAAACCTGCCTGCGTAAGAATGCTTAATTGTGTGCCGAATAATTCGGTTAAATTATAACCGGACCTGTCAAAAAATTCATTTTTTGAAATACCGGATGTCATTCTCAACGCCATAATAAGGATCTCTGATGCACGTTTCTCTTGAAGTAATTTCTCAGAGAAACATATTAAATTCTTTTTTGATCTTACCGCAGATATATATTCTTTTACATTTTTTATACTACAGTACCGTTCACCATTAATATAAGAAAATGCTCCGGCACCTATACCGATGTATTCTCTATTTTCCCAGTAGACGGTATTATGCTGACACTCCTTACCCGGCTTTGCAAAATTTGATATCTCGTAGTGGTTATAACCGTTATTGCCGAGGAAATCATTTGTGTGCTCATACATATCAAGTTCTTCTTCCTCGCTGAGTTTATTAAGCTTTCCGGAATCCATCATTTCAACAAGTGGTGTTCCACTTTCATACGTAAGGCAATAAGCAGAGATGTGTTCGGGGCTCAACTTAAAACACTCTCTTAAATCCGTTTTCCATTCGTTCAAGTGTTGGGAAGAATAACCGTAAATCAGGTCAATATTAATATTTTCGAACCCTTTTTCTCTTAAGTTAGAAAAAATATCTTTTGCTTCCTTTGCGGTATGAATGCGTCCCAGGAACTTCAGATATTTATCGTTAAAAGATTGAATACCAATACTGATCCGGCTAATATAACTATCCTTTAGAGCAAGAATTTTTTCCTCAGTCAGCGTGCCGGGATTTACTTCAATTGTATATTCATTGAGATTGAAGACGTCAACGTGTTTAGAGATTATGTTCAACAGTTTGATTAGTTGGATCTCACTTAAAACAGTGGGTGTGCCGCCACCTATATAGACTGTTGTAAAAGAATATTTTCCGTTTATTGCCTGGAGTTCATTTTCAATAGCATTGAGATATTCATCCACTATTTGTGATTTCATTACAATTGAGTTGAAATCACAATATATGCATTTGCTTATGCAAAATGGTATATGAATATATAAAGAAGGTATATGTGTTTGAATACTCATTACTATTCTATTTATTAATGCCCTCCTTGTGGGCTACGATTGCCAACTGTAACGTCTGGCCATAAATCTAATTATTATTTTCGAACTCTTTCCTTACCAATGGAACAAACATACATTTAAAGAGTTCTTCCTCTGTTAATTTCCCATTTATTTTTGTTGCCCGGACCAGGGTTTGTAATTCCTTGCCACCTATCGGTATTATAATCTTTCCTTTTTCTGCAAGTTGATCAATAAGTGGCTCAGGTATATTAAAAGTAGCTGCCGCCACTATTATTCCATCAAAAGGGGCTTCCTCTTCATATCCTAAACTGCCATTAGCAATATGAATCTTTACCCTGTCGCCGTAACCCAATTCGGTTAACTTTGCCAACGCCTTCCGTGCAAGTTGTGGCCTGACTTCAACAGTGTAAATTTCCTCGTATATCTCTGCAAGAAGTGCAGCCTGATAGCCGGAACCAGTACCTACTTCCAAAACCCTGTCTCCCTTCTTAAGCGAGAGAGCCTGGATCATATATGCAACTATATAAGGTTGAGAAATAGTTTGATTTTCCCCGATAGGCAATGGTGTATCATCGTAAGCCCTGTTCCAAAGTTCTGCAGGCAGGAATTCATGCCGGGGTACTTTTGCCATAGCACGGAGTACTTTTTCATCTACGATGTCTCTGGACATTAATTGAGTCCGTACCATTTGTCTTCGTTTTTCTTCGAAAGTTTGTTTTTCTTCAGAAGATGGGTTTACAGAAATCATATTCTTTAAGAATTTCTTGATTGTGTACATCAGTTTTATACTGTTATCCTGCTTCTTATGTCTTTATTCATTTCATTTCTAATTATCTCTTTATAATAACTTAATCTTATTGCAGGTTTATCTAACTCTCCATTAAAACGCCTTGAAGTATCATTGTATATAAGTTTAACCGGTATTTCCTTAATACGTAGCCCTAATTTCCATACCTGCATCCACAATTGCAGAGGCATGCCGTAACCATTCTCTGTCAGCTTCATTTTCTTTAAGGCATCAATTTTATATGCTTTAAAACCGCAAAATGAATCTGTTAGATTAAGTCCTGTAATTTTGTTTAACATTTGGGTCATTTCCATGTTTATTGTGTATCTATCGGGTGGTATCTGCGGATCATGCTTGTTGTCTTCTATTAAATATCTTGATCCTGATACAATATCATAGTCTGATATCTGTGTGAGAAAAACCTGTACTTCATCCGGTATATGCTGACCGTCACAATCCATTGTAATTATATTGTCATAGTTGTTTGAAATTCCATATTCGAAGGCATCAATGATGGTCTGTCCGTAACCAAGATTATCTTCGTGTACAATGGTATTTATATTGTCTATTTTTGACAATTGCTCTTGTGTGCCATCAGTGGACCCATCGTCTATTACCAGGATATCCAGATCATACTTCTTTATTTGTGAGATTATAAAGCCAATGTCTTTTTTTTCGTTGAAAGCTGGCAGTGCAATTAATGTGTTCATAGTTCTATAATAAACTTGTTTTCTAGTTAACAAAGTTGAATTCAAGTGAATAATTTATATTATATGGATAATGTTTTAAATCAAGAAAAATATACTTACATGAAACCGTGCTGCAGTAGTAATTAAAGTGTTCTCAGTCCATATTTTTCTCTTGACAATAATTAAGTCTCATGATACAAGCCACTTATAGTGTGGGAGAGAAGGTGCGTAAAAAACAAAAATAACAACTTAAAGAATATCCTAATTTTTGTAACTTTTACAGGAGGTACGTAAAATGGCTGCTAAAAAAACAGCTAAAAAGAAAGCTAAGGAAACTGTAAAGAAGGCAGTTAAAAAGACTGCGAAAAAGGCTGTCAAATTATGGACAAAGGCAGAATTAAGTACGCTGAAGAAGGAATATCCAAATACGGATACACAAAAACTTGCAGGGAAGCTTAAGAGGACCCTGGAAGCTGTTCGTTTCCAGGCAAAGAAACATGGCCTGAAAAAGACAAAGAGTTATATGCAGTCTTTATATAAAGCAGCAAGTAAGCCGGCAACCAAGAAAGCTACAAACAAAAAGGCCGGCAAGAAAAGACGTTAATTTTAACTAGTATATGGTAGAGCTAAAGAGAACAGACTTATCTGTTAGAGCAGAGCGTGCAATATTGCTTCATACAATATTGCGTAAAGACAAAAACAGTGAAGATTCCCTTGCCGAGCTTATGAGTTTGGCTAAAACGGCGGGAGCGAAGGTGTTAGGTACTGTTGTACAGAAAAGAAAAAAAATTGATCCTTCTTTATACCTGGGCAAGGGAAAAGCATCTCAATTAGCTGAGTTGTGTAAAGAAAAAGAAATAGACGTTGTAATCTGCGACGACGACCTTGCTCCCGCACAGGTCAGTAATCTGGAAGAGGTCATAGACACAAAAGTAATTGACAGAAGTGAGCTCATCCTGGACATCTTTGCGGCAAGGGCAAAGACAGCGCAGGCAAAACTGCAAGTAGAACTGGCACAGTTAGAATACACAAAACCACGCCTGAAGAGAATGTGGACACACCTTTCCAGGATAGAGGGAGGCATCGGAACCAGAGGTCCCGGTGAAAAGCAATTAGAAGTAGATAAGCGGCTGCTGTCAAAAAGAGTGCATACTCTGAAGAAGCGACTCGAACGGATTGAGAAACGCAGAAAACATCAGGCAAAGTCAAGAAAAGATTACACTACTGTTTCCCTGGTAGGATATACAAATTCCGGCAAGTCAACATTAATGAACAGGTTGACAGATGCCGGGGTATTTGTTGAAGACAAACTTTTTGCTACTCTTGACACAAAGACAAGTTTGTGTGAGTTGGGAAATGGCAAGAAGGTTATATTAAGTGATACCGTAGGATTTATCAAAAAACTCCCCCACCACCTAATCACATCTTTTGAAGCTACTCTTGAAGAAGTAAGATGGGCTGATTTCTTGTTGCATGTTGTTGATCTCAGCGCTTCTGACGTTATTGGACAGGTTAAAGCTGTTAATAATGTTCTTAAGGAACTGGAGTGTAACAAGAAACCCATAATCATGGTTCTCAATAAAGTAGACGTCTTAGAAGATTCATCAGTCATCACTTTTTTTAAAAGTAAATATGACAACATTGTGACGATTTCTGCACTTACCGGGCAAGATATGGAAGAGCTGAAACAGGAGATGGTTAACTTTGCAGATAAGGGTAGCACAGAGATTAAGCTTGAATGCGGTGTCAGTAACGGAAAGTTGTTAGCTTACATCTACGAAAACAGCAGAGTTATCAATCGCACCTTCACAAATTCAAATGTTCATTTCCATATTGTAATTGAAGAGAAACATCTGTCGAAATTGTATCAGCTTGGTGGAGAGGATTTGACCGTAACTCATCTTTTGTAATGATACAAATCCTACAGTTTTAAATCACGTCGAAAAAATATAATGCCCCATTCTCTTATTTTAGTAGAAACAAGAGGGAATGTTTTGACAAATCATATCGATCAATGTATCGTAATGCTATAATTATATCGATGGAAACAATTATGAAAACAGTAAAGGTCTCTCCTAAATTTCAAGTAGTTATTCCACATCAAATCAGGAAATCATTGGGAATTAAACCAGGTACGAAAGTTCACGTTTTGCAGTATGAAGATCGTATTGAGTACATACCCGTTAAGAAGGCGAAGCAAATGCGCGGTTTTCTGAAAGGAATCAATACTACTGTGAAAAGAGAAAAGGACAGAATATGAACCTCGTAGACTCCAGTGGCTGGCTTGAATACTTTGCAGATGCGCCTAATGCCAATTATTTTGCAAAACCCATTGAAGATGTCAATGATCTTGTTGTACCTTCTTTATGTGTGTTTGAGGTATTTAAGAATATTCTTAGGCAAAGAGATGAGAATTCAGCTCTTCATGCAATAGCCCTGATGGAACAAGGTTTGGTCATAAATTTAGATACACCCATTACATTAAGCGCTGCCAGACTTGGTTTGGAATTTAAGCTTCCATTAGCTGATAGCGTTATACTGGCAACGGCCAGAACAAATGATGCAATAATATGGACTCAAGATGCAGACTTTAAAAGCATTCCTGGCGTTAATTTTGTTCCTAAAAAGAAATAGGTACTTTATGCAAGAGACCTCCAATTTCACAAAATAACCAGACGACTATTTGCTTTTATACATTTGCTTTCTTAAGACTCTAACGCGACTGCCTTTTGTAGAGCGCGCTCCTACAGTTTATTTCTTCAAAATCCTAATCATATCTTTATGGATTTTCCCATTTGAGGCAACAATGTTTTTCATCATCAGGTTGTACTTCTGTCCATGCGTGTCCGTAACCCTTCCTCCTGCTTCCATTGCTATTAAACTGCCGGCTGCATAATCCCAAGGCTTCAAACGTAGTTCCCAGTATCCATCAAATCTGCCGCAGGCTGTATAACAGATGTCCAATGCTGCTGAACCTGCCCTCCTGATCCCATGAACATCTTCGTAGAAAAATCTTTTCATCTGGCCAAGGGTTTTTCTCATCAATGAACCCCTCTCATA
Organism: Planctomycetota bacterium; assembly: GCA_022570935.1. Lineage (GTDB taxonomy): Bacteria > Planctomycetota > Brocadiia > Brocadiales > Scalinduaceae > Scalindua. Next base: position 39,071 of record JACZYU010000004.1, read on the forward strand.
ATAAAATCCTAAAGCCAGTAATGATTCACTTAGCCTGGTTGTGTTTGAAACCTTGATTTTTTTATTGTTGAGAAATGCGCCTTTGTTCTTCTCAGCATAAAATAATTCTTTTCCCAGCGGGTCGAATACTACACCAATCAGGGGGTTACCTTTTTTGTACAATGCGATTGATACACAAAACATTGGAAATTTATGATAAAAATTATTTGTGCCGTCCAGCGGATCTATTATCCAGCAATAATCAGACTTGTGTATCTCTTCTCCGGATTCTTCTGCCAGGATGGAATGATCTGGAAATTTATCTTTTATTATACTGATGATTTTGTTTTCAGAAGCAATATCAGCCTTTGTAACCAGGTTATACGTACTTCCCTTACTGATGGCCTTTACGTTTTTAGAATAATAACTCAGTATTATTTTCCCTGCTTCCTTAGCGGCCTTTATAGCTGTTCTTTTCATAGTTAAAGTTGAAGACCTGAACCATCAGAATTAAATTGGTTAACCGCTTCCTCTGAATTTTCATGATATGTCAACTTATTTAAGACATCAAATGGCAGGGTTAAATGGTCAGCGCCGGAGAGAATTGCTGCACTTGCCTCCAGTGGCGACTTGAGACTTGCAGCGAGTATCTGAGTCTGACTTCCCTTGAGTACACCGGCCATGTCCGTTATGAGTGATAACCCGTCTCCCAGCAATTTTGTCGCCCTGTTGACATAAACAGCGATGTATCGCACTCCTGACTCACGAGCAACAATGGCTTGTGCAACACTATATAATGCCGTAATGCAACATGGAATTTCCGGTGGAAGATGCGGGATTATTTTAAATCCCTGTTCCGAGGGAGGGATTTTCAGTACCAATTGATCTCCTGCAATCTCCTTTGCAAGATTGGCCTCTTTCAGCATATCCTCTTTGGATGAGGAAACAAGCTGGTAAAACAATAAACCCATGTTTAGCCCTGCAAGCTGTTGCAGTGTATCGGCAGCAGAATTACATTTTGCAAGAAGGATTGGATTGGTGGTGATTCCACGAACCCAGCCGAATTCCTTTGCAGCTTTTGCCTGCTCAATATCTGCCGTATCCACGAATATTGACATCTAAAAGTTCCTAAAGTTTGAAGTGAGCTAAAGTTGTGGTAAAGAACACTCTCTTCAAAGGTGACAGTTCCTGGTTATAATTTAGGAATTCAAGGATTCAAGAATTTAGGGATTAATTGATTTATCACTCAATTCCCCAATTCCTTAATTCCTTAATTCTTCAATTTCTTCAAATATTTAACTTCCCGCCTAACAAACTGGCGGACATGTAGACACTTCAAACCTGGCTTCGGCGTGAACTCAGCCGAACGGTTGCAGCTTTACCGCACTATGATATTGCCCTTCTCAACTTAACCCTTCCAATTATGAAAAGTGTAACCGCAGCCGTAAGGACTAATATACTGACATTTTGCGAGATTGTCATGCCATCAAAGAGTGGTGGATTATCATCTCTGAAGATCTCTACAGTAAAGCGCATTACGGAATATAGTGCACAGAACATTAAAGTGATTTCCCCATCTCTCCTGCGATGTTTAAAGAAGGCGTTTATTATGAAAAATATCGAAAGATTGCCTAATGCCGAATATATCTGTGTAGGATGAATGGGGAGTGAGCGGCTGTCTGACACACTTACCAGTCCCTTACCAAGATGGTGAAGGAAAGCGGGGCTGCCGTCAATCATGGAGTGTGCGTCAACTGATTTGGGGAAGGTAACCGCCCATGGTAAATCCGGACTGCAGACATCACCCCAGCAGCATCCGTTAAGAAAACATCCAATCCGTCCAAAGATTATTCCGAGTGCAAAAGCATATGCGATAATATCAATTGTCTTTAGTACGGGTAGTTTCTTAATTTTTGTGTAAACAATTATAGCTGCAATAGAGGCCATCAGGCCCCCATAAAAAACCAGTCCTCCCTCATAAATCTTAAAGATGTCCAGGATGTTGTGTTTATATGAATCGAAATTCTGGATCACATAAAATGTCCTACCTCCCAGAATACCCGCAAAGATTGTGTATATTCCCAGGTTGGATATGACTTCCGGGTTTAAGCCTTCACTCTTTGCCTTTATTCGTGCAACGAAGACGATCACCAGGAAACCGACCATAAGCATGAAGCCATATGCGTAAACAGGAATTGATATGCCGATGAACGGGATTGGTATTTCAAAAAGAGTTCTAATCATTGAAGTCAGGAATGGGGATCGGAGAGAACCTCCTTAATCTTATTCTTTTCGTCCATCAAGACTATTTTCGGTTTCCAGTTGCGTGCCTTGTCATCATCAATAAGGCAATATGATATTATTATTACCTTGTCCCCCGGAACTGCCCACCTCGCAGCCGCTCCGTTAAGGCATATAATCCCTGAGTCAGGTTCTCCCTCTATTACATAGGTCTCAACCCTTGTACCATTATTGATGTTTAATACCTGTACCCTTTCGTAGTGCAGGATATCTGTCTCCTGCATCAACGTCTTGTCGATTGTTATACTGCCGGTATAGTTTATATTTGCTTCTGTAACCGTTGCAGCATGAATCTTCGATTTGCACATTTCTCTAAGCATATAAATTAGCTCCTTTCAGCCCGCCAATTTATGGCTTTTTGCTTTCGCAAAATTAAAACTGCAACTGAAATTGAGTATTATTTTTGTGAAGTAATTAATAAATTTTGCCAACTGTAGCGGAAACCTGGTTTCCATACTATACAATTTATTCACTCTAAGATTAAGTTATCTATTAATCTTGTATTTCCTATCCACACAGCCACAGCAGCTACAGCCTTTCCATTAATAGACGAAATATCTTCAAGCGTATGAGCATTAACTATGGATATATAATCTATCCTTGTATGTTTTACCTTCTTAATGATGGATGTCATTTCTTCTATAATTTCCTTTGAGTCTTTTATATTGGAAGCAAACATGGATTCGGCTTTTAATAACGAGCCATAAATACAAAGTGCACTCTGACGTTCATCAGGATTTAACCGTTTATTCCTTGAACTAAGGGCAAGGCCGTCTTCATCACGCACTGTTGGAAGCACCTTGACATCAATTTCCATATTCAGGTCTGTAACCAGCTTTTTTACTACCAGGCTTTGTTGGTAGTCCTTCTGGCCAAAGTATGCCCGGTCAGGTTTAATTATATTGAAAAGTTTCGTTACAATTGTAGTTACACCATTAAAGTGTCCGGGCCTTAATCTGCCGCACAGAGAATCTATTAGTTTTCCCTGTGTTACGTAAGTGCGAAATCCTTCCGGATACAATTCATCAGTACAGGGTGCAAAAACTACATCCGCATTCTCTCTCTCTATAATCTCGATATCCTTGTCTAACTGGCGAGGATAATTATCAAAATCGTCTTTATTATCAAACTGCGTGGGGTTCAGATATATGCTGACAATAAGCTCATCATTCTCATTCCTTGCACTACGTATCAAACTCACGTGGCCTTCATGGAGTGCACCCATTGTAGGTACAAATCCTATAGATTTTTTTCTGTCCTTGATCGAAAGTACCCTTGTTTGCATCTCATTAACCTTTGTTATGACGTCCATTTAAA
>JACZYU010000219.1 GCA_022570935.1 Planctomycetota bacterium
TAAATTTTGCGAGGATATTACAAGAAAAATAAATGCAGACAATTTCAAAGATCTTAAAGGGCCAAAAGGGGCTTCCGAGGCCCAGAGGGAGGAGAAAATAAATCTAAAAATCAAAGAAGCGAAACAACCTGAATTCAAGTAATAAGTGCAACTCTAAAGAGTTGACAAGAGAGGTTAGCTGTGTTAAATGGCAACCTCAAAAACTTGTCAAGAGAAAGAGAGGTGCACATGGCTTATTATACACAGCTAACCCAGGAAGAAAGATATCATATATCAGTATTATGTAAAGAGCGATTTCCAAAAGCAGAGATAGCGCGTCGACTCAATCGTCATCCAAGTACTATTATACGCGAATTGAGTCGTAATACAGGTAAGCGTGGATACCGGGCTAAGCAGGCTCACTATAATGCGTCATATAGACGTCATACAGCAAAAAAAGCAATAAAGCTTACACGTGAAATCCTGAGACTGATAATTGGAAAAATTAAAGACAAATGGAGCCCTGAACAAATATCCGGATGGTTAAGACGAATACAAATTTATATAAGTCATGAGCGAATATATCAATTCCTTCTTGAGAACAAGCGCAAAGGAGGTAAATTGTATAAACATCTACGACGATCCAATAGGAAACGCAAGAAACGTTATGGTAGTCCAGATAGACGAGGACAGATACCAGATAGAGTATCTATAGACAAACGCCCAAAGATAGTAGATGCCAAGACACGCATTGGCGACTGGGAAGCAGACACTATAATTGGACGCAATCACAAAGGAGCGATATTGACACTTGTTGAGCGTAAGTCAAAGTATACACTAATACGCAAGATAAACAGAAAGACGTCACACGCTGTTAACACTGCTATCTCAGAACTGATTAAAGGCATTCAAGAGCGATTTATAACAATGACAGTGGACAATGGTAGAGAGTTTGCTGGTCATAAAGAAATAGCTTCAAGATTAAATGTTGACGTTTACTTTGCTCATCCGTACCATTCATGGGAAAGAGGACTGAATGAAAATACTAATGGTCTTTTGAGGCAATACTTTCCAAAGAAAACTGATCTTCGTAAAATTTCGATTGAGCATGTGCTGCACGTGCAGCACATGCTCAATAATAGACCTAGAAAGTTATTAAACTTTTTGACTCCTAATGAAGTATTTAATCATAGATCTTATAAAACCAGTTGTTGCACTTATTAGTTGAAGTTACGCAAAACCTTACCGCTCTATTCTCTAAGTTTAAAAATCTACTTCTTGAAAAACTCGCGGTAACATAAATTGCCAGTTTTTGAATAAGAACTTCTGGGACAGGGTACTAGAGAATGGATAAAGAATTTTTCAAATGATTTAGAATATATCGCCGAAACTATTCTTTCAAAGATTAATGGATATACTTCTAATAGATTTGTTGTTGGCATCGCAGGTGGTCCCGGGTCAGGAAAATCCACTTTTGCAATTAAATTGAAAGAGCTTATTAATTCTAAAGCGAAGAGTGATCTGGCGCAGATATTTCCTATGGATGGTTTTCACAGGAAAAATATTGAACTTGAAAGATCAGGCCTTCTCTCTGTAAAGGGCGCTCCGGAAACATTTGATGTGGAAGGTTATACCTCGATGCTTAACAGAATTAAACTGGGCAAAAACTTAAAGGCTCCAATATATTCCCGCGAGATCCATGATGTTATTGATAATGCCTTGTCTATCGAACCATATCATAAGATAATAATTACAGAAGGAAATTATCTGTTTTATGATATGGAAGGATGGTGTGAGATTAAGGATATTATTGATTTAAAGATATACATTGAAGCAGAAAAAAATGTTTGTGAGAAAAGGCTGCTTGAGAGGCATATGCGTGGAGGAAAGACAGAGGCTGAGGCTTTAAAGAAAATCAGAGAAGTTGACATGAAAAACTATGATTTGATTGATCAGACAAAGAAATATGCTGACGAGATAATAACCGGATAGAGATTAATTAGCATGAGTAGATAAGATGCCGATTATACCTGACACATACAATCCTCTACAATAATATGCCGATAAATATAGAAAAAATATAAAAATAAATATTACACTTGCCATATGTTCACATTTATGTTAACTTGGTTTAGTGAATAAAATAATATTCTATAAGACCGATTCAGGAAATAATCCTGTTCAGAAATTCATTGATTCTTTATCGGATAAACAAGCTAAAAAGGTTGCATGGGTTTTACGCTTAGTACGTGACCTTAAAACCACTCCAATAAAATATTTCAAAAAGCTAGTCAATAGTAATGATATTTGGGAAGTAAGAGTACAAATGGGAAGAAATATTTTCAGGTTTCTTGGATTTTACGATGGACCACAATTAATAATCTTAACAAATGGATTTCAGAAAAAATCTCAGAAAACACCTAAACGTGAAATTGAGCTTGCCAATAACAGAAAGCAAAACTATTTAAAAAGGAGAAAAAGAGATGGACGACCTTGAAAAGTATATTAGCAAACGAAAAAAAAGAAGTCCCGAATTTGCAAAGGACTTTGAATCCGGATACAACGATTTCAAAATAGGAGTTATGTTAAAGCAAGCCAGAGAAAAGGCAGGGATTACACAAGAAGATTTAGCAAAAAGATTGCATACTAAAAAATCTGCCATTTCCAGGATTGAGACTAAATCCAAAGATATACGGTTATCTACATTAGAGAAATTTGCCGAGGCAGTAGGAAGGCAAATTAGAGTGGAGATCATATAAGAGTCGAATGGAGAATGGTCGTCTGCTTGTGGTATCTCATACCAATAGGGGGAGAATAATACGGATTATAAGCGCGCGGCTTGCAACCACGCACGAAAGGAAAAGACATGAAGGCCAAAGAAAAGAAAATTAGTGATGAATTACGCCCTGAATACAATTTTGATTATTCAAAAGCGGTTCGTGGTAAGTATTACAAGCGCATTTTAGCCGAAGGTGCGAACGTTGTCATGCTTGAGCCAGATGTAGCCAAAGCATTTGTAGATTCAGCCGCAGTAAATGATGCGCTGAGGTCTTTACTTGATTTGACGAAGACGACACAGCTCCTAACAAAAAAATCTAGAGGACGGGGAACATCCGCCCACT
>JACZYU010000220.1 GCA_022570935.1 Planctomycetota bacterium
CTTCCCGCACTCGTCCACCTTTTCACTTGGCACCTTCCATACGACCATTGCATTAGAGTTTATTCCTATCTTCCTGTGAGCGATAGACGCCGCAAGCCGCCTTATCTTTCCGTTTTCCAACAGAGCCTTTAATCTGTCTATAACTTCTTCCTCAGACATACCCAATCCATCAGCTATGTCTTTGTATGGGGTCTTTGTCAGAGGTAAACCATCCTGAATATGTTTAATCAGTTTAATATCTAAGTCTTCTGTCATAAATAATCCTTTTCTGTTAATTTGATCATTCCCGCAGAAATGACAAATTTAGCATATCTTAAATTTCACGCCTATCTTAAATTTCTTAGTCGTTGGCAGCATGCGAACATCAAAACCAGTGCGATCCTCAATCTCTTTAATATTTTCTTCAAGTTTTTCCTGTGATGGAGCCGACATCGTAAACCAGATATTAAGGGGAAGCTCTTTATTTCTCCCCTTTCTCAGATAATTATGAGAGACACCACTGTACCCGTTTATTACCTCAGCTACATCATCAATTCTGTCCTCCGGTACCTGCATCGCCGCAAGTGTTGCAGAGTTTCCAATAGCCTGGGTATTCAGGATAGGAGCAAGACGGCGGACGTATTTCTCCTCAATCATGGACTTTATCCTGTCAATGATCAGGTCTTCATCAAGTTCCAGTTCTTTGGCAAGATCAAGAAACGGCCTGTGTGTTAACGGAAGATTTGTTTGAAGCCTTTGAAGTATTTTTTTATCAATTTCGCTTAATGCCATTTTGTTATTTACCTTAACCCGCATGCGGGAATCAAAAACTTTTATAACTATACATAACGCCATAAATAGTTGCCGTTTTTACTTCGTTTAGAATGTAACTAAAATTGGTGGATAGGCTCTATATAGCGAGCTTCTATCCAATTGATAGCAAGACACCCACATATATATTTCGGTAATTTAATATTACGCTGTGTATAGATTGAAATCTACTCAATAGTTTACCTCAAGTTCGAAATACGAAGTACGAAACTCGAAACAAATATCAAATGATCAAAATTACAAATTCAAAACATCTGTCCGACTATCATTCAGGAGGGAAAGAATCTCCGCTCACAAACTATCTTTTCGTTTCTGACATTGAGAAATTTGAATTTCTGATTTGTTTCGGACTTCGATATTCGGGTTTCGAGTTTTATTATTAATATCTTCAATAACTTATACTATACCACCAAAACATGTTGGTCGTTTTGGCGCCTTAAGGGACTAATTATTTATTCCAGAATGTACAACCTCTTTATTATTTACGTTTTTCTGTGAAATATTATTTTTATCCATCAATCTTCTTTTGAATTCTTCAATACCAATTTTTCTCACCAATTCTCCAAAACGCTTTTCTCTCTTCTCATTTAGTATTGCTTCTACACAGACATCAAGGGCATTGAGTACTTCAGATTCATCTGCAAAGTCGATTAGATCGTCTGCAAATCTCGGATGCCTGCCCAGCTTTCCGCCAATCATTACACGGAAACACTTCTTCTCTGTCTTTATAGTTCCTGTAGGACAAACCTCGGCACAAAGGCCACAGTATACACAGCGATCATAATCGATTGTAACAACCCTTTCACTGTTTTCATGTTGCCCTGTATTCTCCTCTCTGACCTCTCCCTGCTTTTCATTTGGCATTCCCGTAATCCTGATTGCACCTTCCTTACAGGCCCTTAAGCAATCTCCGCACCCGTTACAGCCGACACCCTCATCTACATATATCTTTGCCCTTACGTGTATACCGAAATCCCTTATTTGAGGCATGGAACAGCAATTCGGACAACTGGCTATCGCAATCTTCAGCCTCTGGTGAGGCAGGATCTTGCCATCAATCCTGTTTATCAGTTTTCTGCTGAATTCCACCTCCCTGAGCCTGTCCTTTATTTTCTGTGAAAGCCCTTTGATTTTTGCTATCAGAAACGGACACTCTACGTCCTCTCCACGGCATATATCGATATGGTACATCGAAGGATATCCATCTTCCTCTTCATATTCATCAGACCTTTTCAGGATTTCAAACTTATCTTCACCTGCCTTCATATCTAAAGAAAAAGGATTTGCATTTATTGTACTTTTGTCACTTTTAACACCTCCCGTTCCCATAAAGCTTGCCTTTGCATCCTCTACATCTTCTATAGTCACCATATCCTTTCCCTTTTCGCTGGCATGCTTTTCGATCTTTGAACGGGCAAGCCTCCTTACGAATATGGGTATTTTCTCAAGTCTCAAACTCGCCTTTTTATCCCACTCCATAAAGCTACAGCTCCCTTAAAAAACAGAATATTACAAAAATAAAATCTTTTGCGTTCCGTATATCGAAAAAATCAAAACCTTAATTATATTTTAAACAAAATTTTAGTCAAACAAAAACTAAACATCATTTTATACCCATCTCAAAATAGTTTTCGGAAGAAATCCAAAAACAATTTTACCCGAGTAAAGTCCTCCCCGCCTGCCGGACGGGCAGGGGCGCCTTTTGTCCGGGGAAAGTCCTCGGCGTTTTCCAGTCCGGGGATAACTGCAACCAAGATTTGGTTTTTTCTAAAAGCCAAAAACCAAACCGGTTTTAGTATATTAGAGAATTTTTTCAAGATAGGAAATAATGTTCCTTGCTATTGCCTTTTTGCCTTTTAACGGTTTTGGTATTTTACGATCACCTGTAACCATGTATGCAATATGACGATTACGAGAGATGTATTTATAATCATTAGCCACAATCAGATTGGCCTTGCTTTTAGTTAAAAATCTTCGGGCTATTTTTATTATCTCATCTTTTGTTTTGTTTACCTCTAACTTGAATCCCACAAGAAACGCTTCTGGCCATGAAATTCTTATAATGTTTATAACCTTGGGGGTCTTTACCAGTTTTACCAACCATTCTTCCTTTTGCGAAGACGTCTTGCCCTGTTTAGCCCTGGCCGGCACATAATCTGCAACTGCCATTGCATGAATAATTGCATCAAATTTTCTATTCTTCAGTTTCCCCTGAAGAACCTTTATCAGGTCGTTATTAGTTTCAATCTCGATTAGCTTAAGCTGTGAGGCCTTC
>JACZYU010000064.1 GCA_022570935.1 Planctomycetota bacterium
AAAACAGAGAATAAGAAATATAAGAATCTTTTTCATGTAAATTAGCTCCCTTCGGCCCGCCCGAACGACGCAGTCGGGCAGGTCGCCAATTTATGGCATTTTGCTTCGCAAAATAAAAATCATATTTTTTGTGCGTAAGCCCCGTAGAATAAATCGTTTTTATATATATTGGTCGGAACGTATAGAATAAATCATAAAATCACATCTCTATACGCTGTTATTCAACAGAGCAAGCACATGTCCCCGCCTGGCGAACGGGTAGGCAAAATGGCTGAAGCAACGACATGTCATGCCCAAGGCAGACTCGCTGTGGCGAGGATGTCGTGTAGCCATTCCTTATGACAGGTTTAAAAGAGTTGCGCCCGTACTCTGCGGTGATCTGAACTGTTATTCCAAGCCTAATCTTTTTATCTCTTTAATTGTCTTTATCATATCGTCCGTGGCAAGTACCAGCTTTTTTTCATCTTTAAATTTAACGTTTATATCATACACAATTTCTTCTTTTTGAACATCTTTTTCGAACTTATAATTCTGTAATTTTATAGAATTTTTCTCAAGAATATTTTTTATATTGTCCAGGAAATGTTCCTGACCAGAAATTAACATTTTTATCGTCATATATTTGTCCTTTTCCATTTCTCCCTCAACTTTAGGAAGAAAAATTAAGGTCGCAATTGCAATGATGGTTGTAAAGATCGCAGGCAGGATGAATCCGCTGCCTACTGCCAGGCCAATACCTGAAACTATCCACAGAGACGCTGCAGTAGTCAATCCCCTTACACTAGCCTTAAACCTCATAATGGTACCTGCACCCAGAAAACCTACACCTGTTACAACCTGAGCCGCAATCCTGGCAGGATCTATTCTAAGAACTGAATCGCTTTTGTAAACCTGGTAATGAACAAAAATATGTTCTGAGACCAGCATCATCAGAGTAACGCCCACACATAACAAGAGATGTGTTCTCAGGCCTGCAGGCCGTCCCCGTTTTTCTCTCTCCCATCCAATAAAACCACCAAGGATCGCCGCAATTAATAACTTTCCAAATACAATGCAAATATCAGACATGAAAATATCACCAAAATTAGACATATCTTACCCCTCTTTCCTACGAAAATGAGAAAAATATATATTAGCAATTATAATAGCGCAAATAATTCGTTTCAAAGCAATTTAATAATTTCAACTTTATATGCACATTTTGCAGTAACTTATATGCAGTTTTTGGAATAATTGGAATAATTGGTTTTTTCTTGCATTGAATACCTTTTTTTGTTAACATTCTTCCTCTGTGTCAATTCTAAGATGGAAGAATGTTAACTGTATTTAAAATAAACAGTTACATATAATCTTATAACTGGAACAAGGGAAAACATCAATAGAAACTGTAGCTGTTATACAGGCAGCATGTAAGAGTGAGCATATGAAACCGTACATGCCAAAGGTTTTATCAGACATCTGTGGAAATAGGCAACTGTGTTAGTTCCATCTGTCAAACCACAGGTAACACATTAGATTGGCAGACGGGTGTAAATAGGAAATATACCAGATCTCAATTGGGATGGACGAAAAGAACCGTATAGAAACGTTAAGTGGCATAAAAATCTTTACTGGAAACTCAAATCGGGCGCTTGTAGAAAAAGTGTGTGATTATCTTTCAATTCCACTTGGCAATGCCACTGTGAAGCGATTTCCAGATGGTGAAATAGATGTTAAGGTTGAAGAAGACGTGCGTGGGGCAGATATATTTATTATTCAGCCTACATGCCCGCCGGTTAACGACAGTCTTACGGAATTATTAATCTTAATAGACTGTTTCAAAAGGGCATCTTCAGCCAGGATAACTGCTGTTTTGCCCTACTATGGATATGCAAGAAAAGATAGAAAAGATGAGGGCAGGGTACCAATTACGGCAAAACTGGTTGCAAACCTTATTACCAAAGCGGGCGCAGACAGATTACTTACAATGGACCTGCATGCAGCCCAGATACAGGGATTTTTTGATATACCGGTAGACCATCTTCTTGCATTCCCTGTAATTTCAGATTATTATAGGAAAAAAGATTTATCTGATTTTGTGGTAGTGTCTCCTGATGTGGGCGGCATAAAGATAGCAAGGTTATATTCGAATCACCTGCACATGAGATTAGCAGTAGTTGATAAAAGACGGTATGGTCCGGAAGAGATAGAAGTTGGCTTTGTTATTGGTGACGTAGAAGGTAGAAATGCTATCATAATCGATGATCTAATTGCTACTGGAGGTTCTATATGCCAGGCGGCAAAGGTGTTGAAGGAAAAGGGAGCCAAGGATATTTACGTGGCAGCAACGCACCCGGTATTATGCGGCACTGCTGCTGAAAAGCTGAATGAAGCTCCAATCAAGGAAATAGCAGTAACAGATACTATTCCTTTAAGCGAAGATGTAAAAAAAAGTTTAGGCTCAAAGATTAAGGTCTTATCTGTATCAAGCCTTTTGGGTGAAGCGATAAAGAGAATTCATACTAATACGTCAATTAGTTCAATGTTTACCGAACAGTAAACTATAATTTTTCAAGATATTTAAGAAAGATCAAATGGAAACGCAACAACTACAGGTAAAAATAAAAAAAGACACAGGTACTCTGAAAGCGCGGAAAAACAGAAAATCTGGCCTAATCCCTGCTATTCTATACGGACACAAACAGGAAAGCATGATGTTCCTGCTGAACGAAAAGGAATTTTCCACAGCACTAGACACCGAAGCCAAAATGGTTAATTTGAAGTGGGATAGTTCGGAGGAGATAGCGCTTATTAAAGATATTCAATTTGACACATTCGGCAGAAAGATATTACATGTTGACTTTGTCAGAATTGCCTTAACAGAAAAAGTCACGACTCATATACCTGTTGTGTTATACGGAACTTCACCAGGAGTCAAAGAGGGAGGCATCTTAGACCATGCACTGAAAGAAGTTGAGATAGAGTGCCTTCCGACAGAAATCCCAAAAAATATTCGTATCAATATTTCAGAACTGGCTATCGGAAATACTATACATATAAGCGACTTAGAACTTCCTGCGAATGCTAAAGTCTTAGGAAATTCTGACGCTATTGTTGTATCTGTCCATTTTGCTACAGAAGAAAAAGGAACGCCTGAAGAAGAAATATCGTCCGAACCAGAAATAATAAGTGGCCGCAAACTGGAAAAAGAGGAAGAGTCAGAAAATAAGGATTGATGAAAATTGTTATTGGTCTTGGGAATCCTGGGACAAAATATACAAAGACCAGGCACAACATTGGATTCATGGTTATAGACAAATTTCTCAAGAGTTGTAATGTAAGTTTTACGAAAAAATATCGCGATTCTGTCGTAAATAAATGTCTTATTGAAGGGGAAGAAATACTTTTTGTAAAACCTCAGTTATTTATGAATCTAAGCGGTAGCCCTACAAAAAGAATCGTAGAAAAGCATAATTGCAATCTGAACGAAATACTTGTAATTCTGGATGATATTAATATCCCTTTGGGGAAAGTCAGAATAAGGGAAAAAGGAAGCAGTGGTGGACACAAGGGGTTGAAATCAATCTCAGATCATTTGAAAACCACAGATTTCCCCAGGTTAAGGATCGGTATTGGAAACATAGCCGCAGAGGACACAAAGGATTTTGTTCTATCGCGTTTCACAAGAGAAGAAAAAGATGTGATAGAAGACTCTTTAGATAAGGCATGTAATGCAATAAGATATTGGATTACAGAAGACATTAACAATTGTATGAGTATGATTAACTAGGAGGGAAGATAATCTTGAGATTATACGAAGGTATGTTCATAATTAGCGATACTATTGCTAGCGCAGATTGGGAAGGCGTTGTCAATCACATCCATGATCTTTTGAAAAACAGAGGCGCTGAAATCCTTGACAGTCAAAAGTGGGATGAAAGAAAATTTGCATATAAACTTAAAGGGCACAAACGGGGTACTTATTTACTGACATATTTTAATGCGCCTGAAGACTCTATAGTACATATAAAAAGGGATTTGCAACTTTCAGACAATGTTTTAAGATCTCTGATTGTCAAGACAGATAAAATTGGAGAATCGAAGTCTGAAGATACTGAAAAACCTGAAGAAGAACCTGTTAATACTGAAAGCAAGAACACAAGCCCTGCACCGGTAGCATCTGAATAGTAGTGTGGTCTTCAGTATACAGAATATGTATAAATAAAAAATTCGCAAGGAAAGAAATATGGCTAACCTTAACAAAGTCTTTCTAATTGGAAATCTCACTAGAGACCCTGAACTGAGATATACACCAAGCGGTACAGCAATTGCCAGTTTTGGAATTGCCGTCAACCGGAACTGGAAAGGACAAAGTGGAGAAAAGAAAGAAGAAGTATGTTTTGTAGATATAAATATGTTTGGCAGGCGCGCCGAAGTTATAAATGAATACTTTAGTAAAGGTAATCCAATATTTATCGAAGGACGTCTGCAATTTCAACAGTGGGAAACAAAAGACGGACAAAAGCGTACCACTTTGCGTGTAGTAGCCGAAGATTTTCAATTCATAGGTAAAACAAAAAAAGGTGAAGGGACTGATATCCCTGATGAAACTGAGTTCAACAACAAACAATCTAAGGCGCCAACTGACATTAACGATGAAGAAATACCATTTTAAAAAATAGCATTTATAACAACTTTAAAAAGAACCACATTAATGAAACGAAGAAAATTTCAAAAAAAGAAAACATACGAAACAACACACAAGAAAAAGAAATACCAGGAATTTACTACAAAGTGCCGATTTTGCAGATCGAGAGTAGACACGATCGATTATAAAGACATGCATTATTTGCAAAAGCTGGTAGGAAGTCAGGGAAAACTGCTCTCAAAGAAACGTTCAGGGAACTGCGCGAAACACCAACGCTCTGTCAAAACTGCCCTGAAAAGAGCCAGGCATATGGCATTACTGTCTTGAGTTGAAAAGCTTTCACTTAAAAACAAGTGATAGATGTATTTTTCCTCCAGTCTATTTATTACAGTTAAATCGGCTTGTACAGATATACAAATTATAGGATCTTTTACACATGAAAATATTACTAAAAAAAGATATACAGAAATTAGGAAAGACTGGTGATGTAGTTGATGTAGCAAATGGCTATGCGAGAAATTATCTATTGCCTAAAAAGTTTGCAACAACTGTAACCCGGGGAAACATTGAACAGTTCAAGTTTCAAAGAGTAAAAAATGAGGAAAAGCAAAAAGTGGAAATTAAGAACCTCCAGGTATTAGCAGATAAGATTTCAAATGTATCATGCACCATCACTGTCAAAACAAACAAAGAAGGAAAGCTTTTTGGTTCTGTAACTGCGAATCATATTGCAGAAGCACTATCTGAAAAAGGGTATCAAATTAATGAGAATATGATAATCCTCGAAACACCTATAAAAAAATGCGACCTATACAATGTAACTGTGATGTTGCATCCTGAGGTAAAAGCGCAATGCAGAGTATGGATTGTAAGTGAATCTGAAAAATCAGCAGACCCCCAGATAGAACCATCTAAATCTCCTTCTGAAAACAACCAGGAAACAGACGAAAATTAGCCACTAATTATATCCTGTTTTGGTTACCCTTCTTAAAACTGCAAAGAAACCATGACAACTGGACTAATACAACAAAAGACACAACCCTTCAATATAGAAGCTGAAATAAGTGTTCTCGGCTCTATGTTACTAGATAATGAAGCAATTAATCTTGTTACAGAAATATTAAGAACAGACAACTTCTACAAAACTTCTCATCAGTATATTTTTGATACTATCGTAAATTTATATAATAAGAACAACGCAGTTGATCTTGTTATTTTGAAAGATGAACTCAAAAAGCAATCTTTACTTGAGAAGATAGGCGGTGCAGAGTATTTGATGGAATTAGAAGAATCAGTTCCGCTAGCCTCAAATGTAGAATATTACGCAAAGATTGTTCGAGAAAAGACAATAAAAAGAGATTTGATTACTGCAACTGCAAAGATTCAGCAGGAGGCATATAATGATTCTCTGGAATCCGACGAACTTTTAGATATAGCCGAAAAGGAAATATTTGACATAACGCAACGTAAATTTTCCTCCCCAACAACAAAACTATTCAACATACTTCAAGATACATTCGACCACATTAGCAATTTGCACGATAGCGATAGTAGATTAACCGGAGTATCAACTGGTTACTACGACCTGGACGACATAACTTCAGGTTTTCAAAAATCTGAGTTAATAATTATAGCGGCAAGGCCAAGTATGGGAAAATCAAGTTTAGTCTTAAATATTGCGGAACATGCCGGCACAAAAGAGAAAATACCAACATTAATTTTCTCGATGGAAATGTCGGCCCAGCAGGTAGCACAAAATATGTTGTGTTCTACCGCAAAGATAGATGCACATCTTCTGCGTACAGGCAAACTTGACGACAACCAGTTTTCAAACCTCTCCTTAGCTATGGGCGATTTATCAGAATCGGAAATATACATCGACGACACTCCCGGGCTTGGCCTCCTTGAACTACGCGCCAAGTCCCGGCGCCTTAAATTACAACATAACATTCAGATGATTATTATTGATTATTTACAATTAATGGAGGGGCGAAATGCAGAAAACAGGCAGCAGGAAATATCCACTATCTCAAGAGGCCTTAAGGCATTGGCCAGGGAATTAGAGGTACCGGTGATTGCTGTCTCCCAATTGAATCGCTCGGTAGAAACACGAGATGGACATACACCAAGAATGTCTGACCTGCGAGAATCCGGATCTATTGAACAAGATGCCGATGTGATTATATTATTACATAGAGAAGACTATTACGATCCAACTAAAAGACCGGGTGAAGTTGATCTTAACATAGCAAAACAGAGAAATGGGCCGACTGGTAAAGTAAAACTTACTTTCCTACGGGAAATTTTAAGATTCGAAAATTACCAGCATAATACTTCGTCAGATATGAACTAAAATATGTCTTGTAAATATATAATCTTAGCTATTGCTTTCGTTATCTTTCTTCCGCTGAAGAACTATAGCCTGATAAATGCACAGGAAAACGAAGCACCACAGGTTATCATAAGGAAGATTGAATTTAAAGGCAATCACAGAATAAGTGGTAATACAATAAACGCTGCCATAAAAACTAATGAGGGTGATTTATATGACCCTCAAGCAATAAGCCAGGATGTTGATGCTATCTGGCTGCTGGGGTTCTTTGACAATATAGAAGTTGAAGTAGAACCGTATGAAGATGGAATCAAAATAATCTTCCTTGTATTAGAGCGCCCTGTTGTAAAAAACATAAATTTTACAGGTAACACTAAGGTTAAGACAAAGAAACTCAAAGAAGCCGTAGAATTAAGAGAAGGCGATTATTTAAAACAATATCTACTCAAACTAGGCGAAGATAAAATCAGGGAGATTTACCAGGCAAGAGGATTTCATTTTATCAATGTCAAGAGTGAAGAGAAAAGAACAAATGGTTATGTTGATATAATATTCAATATTCAGGAAAAATCTAAGGTCTACATAAAAGAGATAAACTTTGAAGGGAACAAGACCTTCTCTGATAAAAGGCTTTCTAAAATCATTTCTACTAAAATAAGGAAGTTTCCTCGTTTTTTCTTCAAAGGCAAATTCGATAAAAATAAATTTATTGAAGATATTGAAAAAATAAAGGGATTTTATGGAAGTGGGGGTTGGTTAGATGCCGACGTACAATGGAAAGAGCAATACAGCCCTGATAAATCAAAAATGTTCCTTAACGTTTTAATAGATGAAGGGGAAAGGTACCATGTTGATACTATAAACATAAAAGGAAATACACTTTTCACAAACACTGAAATTGGCAACATGCTCGAATTAAAAAAAGGAGACGCCTTCCTGCCAGAGTCTCTTCAAAAAGATACTCAAAACATACGGAAGGCTTATGGCAGACAAGGTTATATTAACGCAAGTGTGAAAACCGACTATACCTATAAACAGGTTGAACCCAAAATAGATATAATCTATGATATTCGAGAGAATGAAAGATTTTTTATTGAAAAAATTATAATTTCCGGTAATGACAAAACAAAAGACACTGTAATACGCAGGGAATTACTCTTTTTTCCTGGAGAAAGGCTTGATACTGAAAAAGTCCATATTAGCGAACAAAGGTTAACAGGTACAGGGTACTTCGATACAGAATCCGGCACACCAACTGCAATCTACTACGAACCTGGCACAAAACATAATACTAAAAACATAATCGTCAATGTAAAAGAGGGGAGGACCGGAATATTAAGGTTTGGCGGAGGCTTTGGCGCCAATGCAGGCCTCTTTGCAGATGTTTCGTATAGTGACAAAAACTTCGATATATTTGACCTGCCTAAAGACTGGAAAGACTTTCTTTCTGGCAATGCATTTCGTGGTGCAGGACATATAGTGACATTAAGATTTAGTCCGGGATTTCAAAGAACAGAAGGACTGTTATCTTTTCAAAATCCTTCTGTATACGACACAGGTTATAGTCTTGGTCTTAGCGCTAATATTTTCAGGCGTTTGAGGGAAGATTATATTGAGGAAAGAAAGGGAGGGAAATTAAGTGTTGGCAAGCAGGTACTCAGGGGATTAAGATTAACACTTACCCCAAACTACGAAGTAATAGGAGTACAAGACCTTGACGATGATGCGCCTCAAGTCGTAAAAGATCTAGAAGGGAGCAGTTCCAAATTAAGTCTGGAACTAAGCGCAGTGTTAGACAGGCGAAACAGCCGTTTCTTTACTACCAAGGGTTATGAAATTTCTTCATCTTTAGAAGTCTCAGGGCTTGATGTTGACATAGTGAAGTTTGTAATAAAGGGCAAGAAATATCATACTATTTTCGACTTTCCTAATTGGGGCAAACATATCCTCTCATACGGAGGGACCTTTGGCGTAGTAGAATCAACCACGGGTGAAGGAGTGCCAATCTTTGAACGACTATTTGCCGGGGGATCTAATTCCATGCGGGGTTTTAGCTTCAGAGGTATCGGGCCAGTCGACCCAGTAACTAAAGAACAAATCGGTGGCAAAGTTCTAATCCTTGGAACAACTGAATACACCATGCCTGTTTACAGTGATATGTTAAGAGGTGCTTTTTTTGTTGATGTAGGGAAAGTCGACACCGATGTAAATGACATGAACTTCAACAACCTGCGTGCCTCATTGGGCTTTGGTATCAGGGCGCGTGTACCTTTTTTAGGAAACTCAGTTGTTGCACTTGACTTTGGCTTTCCGTTTATAAGTAAAGATGAAGACGACGAACAAACTGTAACATTTAATTTTGGTGGAAGTGGGTTTTAAATGAAAACCCTTTATTACCTATTTCTTTAGAACTCAGAACCGGAAAGGAATTTAACTATTATGAAAAGTTTATTTATAAGAACACCTATTATGTGCTTAGTGTTTGTTTTGCTGGCAAGTGTCACAACCCTGAATGTGATCCCCGTAAACGCTGAGGCAGAAGGGTTTAAGATCGGCATAGTTGACATAAGTGGAGTATTTGAAAAGTACGAAAAAAGAAAAGATTTAGACCAGGGCCTGAAAGATTTAGAAAAAGGATTTCAAGATGAAATAAATACAAAAAGGAAGGAAATGATAGATCTGGACGAAGAGACACAGCTACTGGATTTAGGCAGTGAAACCAGAAGTAAAAATGAGGATATGTTGGAAAGAAAAAATGTAGAACTGGAAGGTTATGCAAAATTTGCAGAAAGACAACTGCTTAAAAGATACAAAACGTTCTTCGAGCAGATCTATAGTGAAGTAGTAAAAATGGTTGAAGAAATCGGGGAGGAGGAGAGCTATGATCTCATTATCAAGAAAGAGGAACCAGAGCTGAAGAGTGGACAAATTTCTGATCTTCAATTTAAGATAGGAATTAGAACTGTATTATACCATTCAAAATCCGTTGACATTACAGCAAGTATAATTGAACATTTAAATTCAAAATATTCCAAAGAAAAAGAAAAGAAATAAAATTTGAACAACCAACAAAAAACAATCTCAAGGATAGTAGAATATTCTGGAGTAGGACTGTTTACTGGCGAGGAATCTAAACTTCGCTTTAAACCTGCTCCAGCAAACACTGGCATAATATTCATACGCACAGACATTGCAAGCCAACCAAAGGTGTCGGCAAACGTTGAAACACTCTCTGGCTCAAATCGGATGATATCATTAGGAGAAAAGGGAGCCGGTGTAAAAAGTGTAGAGCATGTAATGGCTGCTTTAGCCGGACTTGGTATCGATAATATAGAAATCGAAATCAACGGCAATGAAGTACCAGCAGGAGACGGCAGTTCTCTTTTATTTACACAACTGTTAAAAGGTACAGGAATTAAAACTCTTGAAGAGCCAAAAAACATTTTCTGCCTACAGGAAGAATTAAAAGTAAGCGACGGTGATGCCAGTATAGTGGCTTTACCATATGACAAAGGACTATCCCTTTCTTATATCCTTGATTTCAACGGATCTTTCCTGAATAGACAATGTTTTGAAATTGAAATGACAGAAAATAATTTTAGCACGGAAATAGCGCCTGCAAGGACATTCGGGCTTAGCACAATTATTGAAGAATACAAAAAGCGAGGATGGGGGAAAGGAGTAACTGACGAAAACAGTCTTATCTTGAATGAGGACGGTACAATAACAAAACCCTTATCTATGACCCCTGCTGACCTGCGGTTTCCAAATGAATGCGTCAGGCATAAGATACTGGACATTATAGGCGATCTTTATCTGACTAATCTCACATTGCACGCTCGTATAGTTGCAACTAAATCAGGACACTATTTAAACACATGTATGGCCGAGAAAATCTTTGAAAGTTCTAAAAAGCAAGTACATAGTTAAGCCAAAGCACACCACATTATTTTATTATTTATTGTACAATCCAATTAACTTACGCCAAGGCTCATTATAATTTTCGTTTAGAATAAAGTTTTTTTCGCATTAATTCTATTACTAATCTAATAAACACAAAACAAGTGAAAATACATCCGACCGCCATAATTCACCCGAAAGCCATAATCGGTAAAGACGTTGAAATCGGACCCATGTCTGTAATAGACAAAAACGTGAAAATTGGTGATGGAAACATCATTAAAAACAATGTCACAATCACCGGCAATACCACTCTGGCCAGCAACAATGTAATATTCCACAACGCCGTGGTAGGTTCTGAGCCACAGGATTTAAAGTATTATGGTGAACAATCAAAGCTCATAATTGGCAGCAACAATGTCATTCGGGAAGGTGTCACAATCAATACCGGCACAGAAATAGGAGGAGGCGAAACACTTATTGGCAATAACAGCCTTTTTATGTCGTGTTCACATATAGCACATGATTGTATCATTGAAGACAGCGTCCTGATCGCTAATGGTGTACTTTTAGGTGGACATATAAAGATAGAAAAACATGCAAAGTTAATGGGCCTTGCAGGTATACAACCTTTTGTTACCATTGGCCAACACTCATATGTGGGCGGGCTCACAAGAATTGTCCAGGATGTACCACCCTACATGATAGTAGAAGGCAACCCTGCCAAGGTACGAAAGGTTAATACAATAGGTTTAGAAAGAGCTGGGTTCCCACAGGATAGTATAAATGCCATAAAGGGAGCATTTAAACAGCTGTTTCGTACAGAACAATTGAACAGAAGTCAGATACTTTCCGAGTTAGAAAATCAGGAAAATTTGATACCAGAAATAAAGGTATTAATAGATTTCTTTAGAAACGTTGATAAAGGAAAATCGGGTAGATACAGAGAGTCTTTACGGTCTGCATTAACAAATATATCATAATAAATACAAAGCTTTGGAAAAATTAAAGATCGCAGTTATAGGAACAGGTCATCTCGGCAAAGAACATGCGCGAATCTATTCTGAGATACCGGAAGTAAACCTTGTCGGGGTTGTAGACATTGACAAGAATACGGGTGAAGCAGTAGCACAGCGTTGTAATACCAAATATTA
>JACZYU010000065.1 GCA_022570935.1 Planctomycetota bacterium
AGTAATTTTCTTTTCAGGAATTTTCAAATTTTGCCATATTTTTTTTGATTCAATATCTGCAGAAGCATTTTTGTTTCCCGCAAAGATTGAAACTGCTAACTTATCTTTTTTTAGTTTTAATTTTTTAGTTAAGAATTCATAACTCATATTTATTGATTCTTTCTTCCAATAATCTCTTGCTCGGTTAAAAATTGTTTCAAAATTATGTGCTAGAAAGTCTGATTTTCGTTTTGTTCTTTCTGTACCAATGTGTTTTTTTAATATTTTATACATTACAATTACTGAATCTGCATACATGTTGTAAAATTGTTCTTCATTAACATATTCGTCAATTACTAATTTTCCCATTTGATCAAATGTGCCTCGAACTGAAGCAACCATTTCGCCTTGGTCTATTCCTTGGAATTCCCCAACTTCATTGTATAAAGAATTTTTTTGGTAGGCACGAGTAATGGTATCTCTCTGTTTAGCAATTCGAGGATCATTGAAATATCTCATAATTTCTAGCATTCCCAAATATTCTGTATGCTTTTTGGAAATTGTGTTTTGATTTTCTAGTAATTTAGAATTCTTTTTTGTTATTAAATAAGTGCCTAGTATTGCACCGGCAGTAATAGAACCAATAATTGCAGTGACAATGAATGCATTATTATTTACTTTCTCAATTTTTTCTTGTTGTAACTCTGAAATAGTTTTTACAATAACACTTTTTCTTTCATGTTCAGCTGTAACAAATGAATTTGGAACATGGTATTCCGTTTGTAAAGAAATAACTGTGTATCCTAAATTTTCAATTAATATTCGAACACTATAATATCGTGAGCCATCTTGTAAAATAAAATACTCTGGTATTTCCTCTAATTCAGTTAACTCTGGATCTGTAGTAGCTACTATCTTGTTATTACTATATTTATAAGCACCTTTTTTCGTTCGGTCAAATCGTTTTCTTGAGACTCTCATTTTAAAATACCGATACTCAACCTTCTTGTTTCTATAGTATGAATGAAGTAGATAGGTCCAGGCTATGACCATCAAAACAATGTAGCTTTCCGATTTAAATGTGATATTAGGGTTATTGAATATTTGGATGGCGGCTAAAGCTGCTTCTCGAGATTTTTTAAGAAGCTCGCTTTTAATGGATCCAATTTTTCTTTCCCGTTTAGTCTTCATTTGTTAAGTGCGCCACAATATTTCGCCATCCGATGATGTTGTTTCTCTAAACCATGGCTATAACTCAATTATTCCAGCTACTAATTTGTAACAAATTCCTCTGAACGATCCTCCCAAACTTATTGTCATTATACATTCATTACTAATCGTCTGACCAGCATGAAGTTTGGTCAAAATTATGGGATCTGTTACAGGGATAGCTAAATGTATATTACTCCCGTTGTTAAAGTGTGCTCTCCATTTATCTTTGTACCCATCTGGCTTAAAGGAAATGTCATTGTTATGAATAAGTTGCAATGATTTCCAGTCATCGCGAGACATATTGGAAAATTCTTCAAATGGTACACTGCTACCGTGATTGTGAAGGATCATATCATCTGATTCGTAATAAATGGATATGTCTGCAGGCGCCAGTTGTTTAGCTAATTGCCAATTCCCTTGATCCAGTAGTCGATTTTCGGGCTGGCATCCTATATCATCACCTGTAGCTTGAAGTGGAATCTCAATCACATCTAATAGTTTTGGTTCAACTCCATTTATTTGTCTCATAGTCCAAGTTATCTCCTGATGTTCCAAATCGGATACAGGTCTGATCCATTCTCTTGTTTCAATATCAATTCCTGCCAAACATCTTCCACCCAATTTTTTTGAATTAGCTAAACATATTATTTGCGTCATAATTTATCTCCTTATTAAAAGAAGGTTAACGAAGAGTTAAGGTGCGGCGTTCTGCCACAATAAAGATTTCCATTTAAATTTTTTAGCAAATACTGGCAAAGAAAACAATTGCAAACCGAGCAACAATAGCCATTACCTGAATTGGTTTTGTTAGAAATATATATTTTAAAGTTACATATTCTGCTTTCAAAGTCTGACCCCGGCCACAGGGTTTTGGAGGTGTGATTACCAGAATGACGCAACAGCAATCCGATTATATCAGTACTCCCATCGAAGGCCCATTTAAGCCTGAAACTTACAGATACTAAGAGGTATTACAGATGAGATGTGGTTTGGGCAATTTGCTTAATAAATTAAATCCTCTCCTTCCCATTCATTACTATCAGGATTTGGATCTGGATAAATCTTAGAAGCATTAGTCATTTCATCAACCTTGTATTTATATTCCGCAGGTAATTCTTGACCTTTTTCAGGGATATACCCAATTTTAATGTCTGCATGGAAATCATTATGTTCTTCAGGGGTATACTCAACATTTGCACCTACATTGCGTATCTTTTCTGCTGTTAATAGGCCAAAGCCAAAATAGGCCTTTTTTTCTTTGGGGGCTTGAATTTTTTTCCCATGTTGTTTGCAAAAAGTGGGAGAACAGTAATCTTGTCTCATCACAGAGACTTCATCCTTTCCTGCAGGGCCTCTATAGGCATTTGACTTAATACTTTTTCTATCACTCTTCACATTTAAAGGACTAAAAATAACTTTAACAATTTTTTCTGGATTATCAACATATATAGGCAAATTCACTTTGTTAGTGCCATTCTTATTAAAGAGCTTTAATGAAGTCAGAAATTCTATTAACTTCTTTATCATTGTTTTCAATATCATTAAAGAACATTGGGTCTTGAGAATTGAACTTCACATAGTAAGAAAGTGTATTGTTTCCTAACTCCAAAGCTAATCTTTCATCAAATTCATTCTCCCAAACTAATGAGAAAGTCCCGTTAGGGTTAGGATGAAAATCACTTATTCTTTCAATAATTCTATCATTTAGGAAATATATAAACCGTACTGCATTAGCAGCACTTTTTACTTCAAGTGGAATTGCTCCATATCCATCCCAGTTTTGATTCAAAGATCTAAACGCCATTACTCTTTCTACCATGTCGACCCTTGTAATGTTAACTTTGTGTGAGATTAATTTATTTAATGTATCAATGTATTCATCATGTGGTTCTTCTATAGTATTGTTATAGTCGTTTAGGCTATTTTCTGAGAAAACAGGGGTTTTAAGTTTAACACGACCGTCTTTAAACACATTTCCTAAACTACTTATAGCTAATGTTCCCGCTAATGTTTCCGTAATAAAGAATCGTTTAATACCAGTCCCCACCATAGGGGGTTTGTAAGAAATTTGAGTAGATGTTGATGAAGGAGGATTTTCTATATTCTCAAGGTACAATTCCAAACCTCTTGAATCCATATCATTTCCATCTTCTAATTTATATTCTGTCATTTTATTTACTCAACTGCTCCTTGGCTTCTTCACTTATTGCCCAATTGAAAATATTAAATATTTCAATGTTTATCTTAACGGATAAACTTTCTAAAGAACTTACCGGGATGTCGCCAACCGTAAACAAATCTATATCTATTAGAATTTGTCCTTTTTTGTTATTAGCATCAGAGACAACTAATCCATACCTTAAATTTAGTCTATCATTTTCTTCTACATAATTTATTGTCTGAATGTTTAGTTGAATACGTTCAGGTTTAGGAAGACATGCTGAACTACTTAGTAGATTAGGATTGAGAATCATCTCAATAATTTGCATAGGGGTTGTTTCACTTTCCCCTACAATTTCAAATTCAATAATATTTAATTTACGGATAGCTACTCGACTAAAAGAGGTTATTTTACATAATCCAAACACTTTCTTTAAGAGAACAATATTTTCTTCAATATTATTGTAGTTTTTATATGCATTTCCTGAAATTGTTAGTGAAATAGCACCTTTACTAAATGAAAACATATTATTTCCATCTGCAGACCTTAGCTCAAACCCAAAATCATCTTGGCTAACAGACTGAACAATAGGAGTTTTATCTGTTCCAAAAGACACCTTAACTCCGTCACGTTTTGTGTCATTGACTCTAGGAAACTGATCCTTAAAGATTGAAGTTATTCCATCCTTATTCTTGTCTATTTCATCAGTTGCTTTAAATTTCACCTGAAAAATTACAGATTTCAGATAATGTTTTTTATGGCTTTCAATACCTGATCGCTCAGCCTCTGGGAATCCAAACATATTGTGTATACTCCAATAATAATTTCTAATACAAGTTACTTACAAATAATAAGTAATAGTATTATGAAAGTAAAGCCTCTTTCATGAATAATAGGGACAACAGCGCCTATTAATTGTTTTTGCATGGCCTTCCCCACGGGATGAATGGAGTTACCTTATAAAGCGTCTATTACAGACCTGCCTCTTTTCTTAAGATCTCTGCCTTATCTGTCTTTTCCCATGTGAAAGAATCTTCGCTTCTTCCAAAGTGGCCGTGACTGGCTGTAATCTTATATATAGGACGTCGCAATTGCAGGTGATCTATAATGCCCCTTGGTGTGAGATCAAAATGTTTGTCAACCAGTTCTTCTATCTTTGATTCCGGGATCTTTGCCGTGTGTTCCGTTGAAACCAGAACGGACATAGGCTTGGCAATGCCAATAGCATAAGATAGCTGAATCTCGCAGATATCTGCGAGTCCTGCAGCCACTATATTTTTGGCGACATAACGTGCCGCATATGCGGCGCTGCGGTCAACCTTGGATGGGTCCTTACCGGAAAAGGCACCACCACCATGTCTTGCCCTGCCGCCATAGGTATCAACAATTATCTTTCTTCCGGTCAGGCCACAGTCTCCCTGCGGACCTCCTACTACGAAACGACCGGTAGGGTTTATATAATATTTGGTTTTATCATCCAGAAATTTTGCAGGAATAACCTCTTTTATAACCTTTTCAAGTATGTCTTCTTTAATCTGATCATGCGAAATGTCCGGGGCGTGCTGGCTGGAGATAACAACCGCATCCACCCTTACCGGATGGCTGTCATCGTACTCAACCGTTACCTGTGATTTACCATCAGGTCGAAGATACGTGAGGTCTCCGGTCTGTCTTTGTTCCGCAAGTTTCTTTACTAAACGATGAGCCATGCAGATCGGGAGAGGCATCAACTCTTCTGTTTCGTTACAGGCGAAACCAAACATCATTCCCTGGTCTCCGGCGCCGTGTTCACTATGCAGGCCCTCACCTTCAGAAACTCCCTGTGAAATATCCGGAGATTGCTTATCAAGTGACGTCAAAACAGCACATGTTGCGTAGTCGAACCCCATTGATGAGTCGCTGTAGCCTATTTCCTTAATAGTCTGCCTGACAATAGCCGGCACATCAATAACAGCCGTAGTAGTTATTTCACCGGCGACCATTGCCATGCCGGTTGTTACCAGTGTTTCGCATGCAACACGTGACATTGGATCTTGTGCTAAGATTGCGTCCAATATGGCATCAGATATCTGGTCGGCAATCTTGTCCGGGTGCCCCATGGATACTGATTCAGAAGTAAATAAATGGCTTCCTTTTTTCATTTGATCCTCTTTCCTTTTTCAAATTTGTTGTTGAAATTCAATCTCTTTCGTTGAATCGTTGTAGTAATAATGGAAAACTACCCGCCAGCCAGCCCGTCTCCGTCGTTTGCCAGCCCGACATCATTCTGGCGGGGACGGGTACCTATTCGGGCAGGAACCCTTCCGCTACATTTCGTTTTTAGTATATTTCTTATTATTTCAATATTTTTTTCGGTAGCGCCTCTTTTTCCACTAACTACCTTTTGTGCTTTAAGCCCCATCTCTTTTGCCGCATCTGGATTCTTGATAAAGAATTCAATTGTTTTGAAAAGTTCCTCC
Source organism: Planctomycetota bacterium (assembly GCA_022570935.1). Classification (GTDB taxonomy): domain Bacteria; phylum Planctomycetota; class Brocadiia; order Brocadiales; family Scalinduaceae; genus Scalindua. The sequence continues at coordinate 5,812 of JACZYU010000065.1, forward strand.
TCTGTCTCAACCATTCTGGCGGCATTGTTTTTAAGCAGGAGGTCTGCTTCTTCTTTAAAGTTGAATGTATGCGGGCCAAAAATCACAGGCTTTCCCAGCCCTGCTGGTTCCATCATATTCTGGCCTCCGGATGGCACAAGGCTTTTTCCCACAAAAACATAATTTGCCAACGAATATATCTTTCCTAAATCACCAACAGTATCAATTAATATAATTTCTTTCTTTGTATTTTGCCAGTTATAATTAGATACTTCTAACTGTGTTTTCAATACGGGTATAAAATCCATCTTTTCTATCAACCTGGAAACGTCTCCGGTTCTTTCGATATGTCTTGGCGCTATGATTAATCTTAAATTCGGAAAGGTTTCATTCAGCCTTTTAAATACCCTGATTAATATTTCTTCCTCACCCTCATGTGTGCTTCCACCTATAAGCACTATATCATTGTCCTTGATGCGGAATGAATTTGCAAGTTCCCTGCTGATATTTTCATCAATATGGGTTGGGATATTGTCGTATTTCATGGTGCCGGTAACAAAGACTTGTTTACCGGGAATTCCGAGATCACGAAAACGTTGTGCGTCAATCTCAGTTCTGGCGCAATAAGTGTTCATTTCACTGGTCAGGCTATTACGAAAATCCTTCGAAATGTAACTGATAGCTCGGTATGCCATAAGAGATCTATTGGATATCCTTCCGTTAACTATGATTACGGGTATGTTTTTCTTATAAGCTGATATTAAAAAATTCGGCCATATTTCAAGCTCGATCAGGAGGATACAATCTGGCTTTGTTCGTCTAATGACTTTTTTTGTTATCCAGCTTAAGTCAAGAGGGAAATAAAAAACGGTTTTATCAGGAAAATTCCTTTCAGCGACCGAGAAGCCTGTGTTTGTAGTAGTTGATATAAAGGTTTCCCATTCAGGAAATTCTTCATCAATCCTCTCTATAATACTTTTTGCGGTAATAACTTCACCTACAGATGCTCCATGTACCCAGATACCCGGTTTGTTGCTTACCCTTTCCGTTATTATTCCGAATCTTTGATTCAATCCGGAACGATAGCGTTCGCTTGTTAATATTTTGAATAATAAATATGGTGAGCCTAATAAAGATGCGGTTAAATAAATTGAATCAAAGATTAATGACATCTTGTTACGTTCATTGATATTTGAATAATAATTAATGTAAAGATTATGATATTAAAGCTGATGCAGTTACCGGCTCATCAGTTTTTACCACAGCATTGTTTATATTTCTTCCCGCTTCCACAGGGGCAAGGCTGGTTCCTGCCGATCTTAACTGCAACACGTATTGGTCCAGGTCTCTGCTCGCTCTGACCACTATTGGTTGTTGCTGCCTCAATTCGTTCCCTTTTTGGGGCTGGATATTCAGGTATAGTATTAAAAGAGTCCTGATAGACAAAGTTGTCAGGGTTCCATACGTCTTTACTATCTATTGTTTCCGACCTGACCCGTAGTTTAAATATAAGATCTGTTACTTCTTCCCTGATAGAGGACATCATGGTTTCGAACATTACCAGTGCTTCACGTTTGTATTCTATCTTTGGGTCAACCTGTGCGTAACCTCTTAGTCCTATACCTGATTTCAAGTGATCCATTGCATAGAGATGGTCTTTCCATTTAGTGTCAACTTTTTCAAGTAAGAGAATTTGCTCAATTTTCCTGAGCTCTTTCTTACCAATTTCCTTTTCTTTCTCTTCATAAGCTTCATTGGCAGTATCGATTAATAAATCAATAATATCTTCATTTGTTTCTATGTTGTGTGCTTTTAAGTCGACTTTTATACCGAATTTCTGTTTATACCAGTCATGCAGACTATCTAAATCCCATTCTTCGCTGTGTAATTTTGGATCGATATAATAATCTACTGTTTCCACGATGCTTTCTTCGATCATTCTAAGCAAGTCATCCCTGATAGCTTCCTGTGCAAGAACCCTTTGCCGCCATGCGTATATGGTTTTTCTTTGTTCGTCCATCACCTCGTCATACTCAAGAAGATTCTTACGTATTTCGAAATTATGCTGTTCGACCTTTTTTTGTGCCCTTTCGATTGATTTGGATACCATGGAATGTTCTATTGCCATGCCATCTGTCATACCAAATTTTTTCAGTATATTACTTACTCTTTCCGGTGCGAAGATGCGCATCAGGTCATCTTCGAGTGAGACGTAGAACCGTGATGAACCGGGGTCTCCCTGACGTCCTGTACGACCTCGCAATTGATTATCAATACGTCGTGCCTCATGTCTTTCCGTTCCCATTACGTGGAGGCCTCCCAATTCTACCACTCCCTCGCCCAGGATAATGTCTGTCCCCCTTCCTGCCATATTTGTCGCGATAGTGACATTTCCCTTTTGCCCTGCCTTTGCGATTATTGCGGCTTCACGTTCATGATGTTTTGCATTGAGTACCTCGTGCTCAATTCCTCGCCTGCTGAGTGCCTTGCTGAACATTTCAGATTTTTCTATTGATATGGTTCCAACCAGGATAGGTTGGCCCTTTTCATGTACTTCGGCTATTTCTTCGATTATGGCATGTTCTTTTTCTTTTGCCGTACCATAGATTCTGTCAGGATAATTATTGCGATGTAAAGGTTTGTTTGTGGGTATAACCTCTACTTCCAGTCCGTATATCTTGCTGAATTCAGCGGCTTCGGTAAAAGCCGTACCCGTCATCCCTGCAAGTTTCTTATAGAGACGGAAAAAATTCTGAAGCGTAATTGTGGCAAGTGTCTGACTTTCTTCTTTTATCTTTAAACGTTCCTTTGCCTGGATTGCCTGGTGAAGTCCGTCGCTCCACATCCTGCCTTCCATCAATCTCCCCGTAAATTCATCGACTATGATAACCTCTTTTCCCTGGACAACGTAATCTGTGTCTTTCAAAAACAGCGAGTGGGCACGTAGACTCTGTTCAATAAAGTGAGGCCAGTCCATGTGAATGTCCGAATAAATACTGTCGATACCAAGTTCTTTTTCTACAATACTAATTCCTTCATCAGTTAAATTTGCATTTTTTTCCTTTTCTTTTACTTCATAATGTTTACCCGGTTTTAACTTCCTGGCAATCTTGTCAGCAATAAAGTATTTATCCGTTGATTCATCAGATGGCCCTGAGATTATGAGAGGTGTTCGGGCTTCATCGATCAAGATACTGTCAACTTCATCAACAATAGCATAGTTCAACTTTCCCTGTACCTGTTCTTCGAGGTGTACCCTCATGTTATCCCGCAGGTAATCAAAGCCAAATTCATTATTTGTGCCGTATGTGATATCGGCCCTGTAAGCAGCCATCTTTTCATCATAGTCCTGGTTGCTTTGTATTGCGCCTGCTGAAAGACCCAGAAATTCATACATCGGCAACATCCAATTCATATCTCTATTGGCAAGGTAATCGTTCACGGTAACGATGTGAACTCCTTTGCCTTCCAGTGCATTGAGATATGCCGGTAACGTTGCAACAAGTGTTTTACCTTCTCCCGTTGTCATTTCTGTAATATTACCCCGGTGTAATACTATACCCCCTATTATCTGGACATCAAAAGGCCTCATGGTCTTGTCCGGGCTGTCTGCATTAGGCACTAATAACACCCTTCTGCAGGCCTCTCTAGCGACGGCAAAAACCTCCGGCAAAAGGTCCTCCAGCGTCTCTCCAGCGGCAAGTCTTTCCCTGAACTTATCTGTCTTTTGTCTGATCTCAGCATCGGTTAAAGTCTTCAAATTGCTTTCAAGTGAATTTATATGATCCACTATCGGCTTCATACTTTTTAAAATTCGATCGCTGGCAGTACCAAAAATCTTTGTAAAAATACCCATTTATATGATTTCAACCTCAAAAAATGTAAAATTTAATTAAACCAGATTTAATAAAAAGAGTCAACTCAAATTGGAGGCCCTAATGGGAGGCCTGTGTTGGAGCCTGTCAAGGCAAACTGAAACTGTCACTCAAATAAAAGGTTGGTGCGGGAAAAGGAATATCATCAAAAATTACACATACGCTCTACACTTCTATCACTTCATAATTATCGTTATCAATTTCCTTCATGATTTTCAATATATCTTGATAAAAGAAATCAATATAAGTCTCTTTTGAAATATTCTTTCCTCTATGGGTTTCTTTCTTAATTACCGAGATGGGAACAAATTTTTGTTTTACTTTGTTTAATAAAACCAATACTCTAACCTTTTTCTTAAGAAGATAACATTTCAGTACCTCATTTTCTTCAAAGGAATCTATTTTAATAATACCTTTCGTATGAGGATATTTTTTTAGTAGATTCAGAATATCCTTTTTATTGATTGAGCGGATTTTATTTAAATCTTTGCTAAATGAGAGACTAAAGAGAACTTTCATACTAGAGCTTTTGGCTAAGTTGGGCAAGTAGTTTTCTTACTTTTGGGGAGTGGGCAGCGGCATTAAAGCTTAATTCATCAGTATCGTCATTCTTCTGAGTTGAGAGTATCTTTGCCTCCTCTTCTAATATGTTCTCAAATTCTTTAATTATTTTTTGTAATACTGCTTTCGGAATACTATCAGGAGCATTAAGTGTAATCTGCATAGTATTTTCTCCTTTATTTGGTTCTATGTTTAGCTATCAAAATTAATTCAATTTTATCATATTGTTATTATCATTGCATATATTTATTTCTAATGCGAGCAATATACATCTGCTGCGAATTCAACTCCATTTAATTGTAAATGAGTCTTGTGTAAATATGCTAATACTGTTTGTTAAAGATTTACGTTAAAATTTACCAGATGTTTACAGGGAAAACAATTTAAAACCGGGCGACAATAGTCGTCACCTGTATTGGCTTTGTAAAAAATACACATTTTGAATAACTTAAAATTTGTATATTCTGCTTTCAAGGTGACTCCAGTCTCTTTCTCACGGTAGCCTCCATAGTCTTCCTCCAGGTAACTTCTTTATCCTGACGAGAAAACAGTCGCTGTCCCTATTTGATCGGATATGAAAAAACAAGTTTTCGGCGGTATCTACGTCGAACATAGAATTCCAATTTTCTTTGTAGACTAACGCAAAAATCAGCCACCGCACTTTTTGTGGTCGACTTGATGCGATTGTTGGACGAAGCCGCTATCGCGGAGAACATAATTCCAACAAATTATTATATAATGTAACCTCATACCCTCAATGGGAGGGTGAATCTATTAACAAATAGGAGGTTACAGGTCTATGGAAACATTATCTCAATCCAATTTCAACAAAAATTACCAAACACATCTAAAACACCTTCGCATGAAAGGACTCCAGCCAAAAACAATTGAGGCCTATTCACGTGCCATCCGACGGATCGGTAACTATTTCGATCACCAGATAAACGATCTGTCTGACTATCAACTGCTCGATTATTTTTCCAATCTCCTCGATACCCATTCATGGAGCACCGTCAAATTAGACCTCTACGGTCTAAAGTTTTTCTACACTCATGTACTTCATAAGCGTTGGGAGGAAGTAAATCTTATTAAACCACCCAAAGCGCAACGTTTGCCCGATATTGTCACCATTAATGAAGCTCACCACCTATTCCAGGTGACCAAAAGACTCAGTTACCGGGTTCTTTACTTTGTGCTTTACAGTCTTGGTCTCCGCCTGGGTGAAGGACTGCGCCTTGAGGTTGGTGATGTCGATGCTCAGCGAATGCGAGTACATATCCGCGATAGCAAGGGCAATAAAGATCGTTTAGTACCCTTGCCAAAGACGACGCTGGATCTCTTACGCCGCTTTTGGCATGTTCATCGTAATCCCGTCTTGCTGTTTCCTAATCGCCATGGCGGCTTAAAGTCAGCCCATTTGGCAAAAACACCTCTGGACAGAGGTGGTGTTCAGAGCACTCTGCGCAAGGTAGCTCAGGAGTGTGGAATAAGAAAAAAAATTACTCCACACAGCCTGCGTCACAGCTATGCAACCCATCTGATCGAGGCAGGTGTCGACCTGCTTGAAGTACAAAAAATCCTCGGACACCACAGTATTTTAACCACTGCCAAATATACCCACCTGACTTCTAATACAAATAGTAATGCCTTTCAATTAATTAATGAATTGATGAATGGTTTTTCCATCGAATGGGGGAATGTTAAATGATAACTCTCTCCTCTATTATTGAAACCTTCATTACTGACTTTATCTCCCATTATCATGGTTCTATTCTGCCA
>JACZYU010000066.1 GCA_022570935.1 Planctomycetota bacterium
GAATAGGAACCTTAAGAATGAAGGAACTCCTGACAAAGATTTGTGATGGAAAAGGGGTAATGGAAGACCTGAATGCTCTTGATGAATTGACCGAGCAGATCAAAAAGACCAGTCTGTGCGGGCTTGGCCAGACTGCGCCCAATCCTGTTGCAACCACTTTAAAATATTTCCGCAACGAATATGAGGCTCATATTAATGATAAGAGATGCCCTGCTGCGGTATGTAAGAGCTTAATAACCCACACCATTACTCCTGCCGATTGTACCGGCTGTTCTCTGTGTGAAATTCAATGTCCGGTCGACGCTATAACAGGACAAAAGAAGGTGAAAGGCTCTTATTCCATTGATCAGGTAAAATGTATCAACTGTGGAATGTGTTTTGAAGTCTGTAATTCGAAAGCTATTCTGGTTGAATAGTATATTTTATATTAATAAATTTTAAAGCTCCAGTGATCGATAATGAGTGAGAAAGTAGCAATAACATTAAATGGGAAAGAAATTGTAGTTCCATCTAACGCAACAATCAGACAAGCGGCAATGAGTCAGGGGATTGAAATTCCTACCTTCTGTTTTGATGATAGATTAAAGGCCTATACAAGCTGTTTTTTATGCGTTGTAGAGGTGGAAAACTTTAAAAATATGATACCTGCCTGCAGTACAGCTGTCAGACATGGTATGGTTATAAGGACCGATACCGAAGCCATTAAGACAACACGGAGAATGGCTCTCGACCTGCTGCTGTCCGACCACTATGGTGACTGCATCGCACCCTGTGAGGCAACATGCCCTTCAAATGTTGATGTACAGGGTTATATCGCTTATATTTCAAATGGTAATTTTCCTGCCGCAGTTAAATTAATCAAAGAGACAAACCCACTGCCGGTTGTCTGCGGAAGAATCTGTCCTCATCCCTGCGAATCTCAATGCAGAAGAGGCCTGGTTGACGAACCGGTTGCCATTAACCCGCTAAAAAGATTTGCGGCAGAATATGAATTGGAATATGGCCCGTTTTTACCTGAAACCAAACCGGATACAGGCAAAAAAGTGGCTATCGTGGGAGGAGGACCCGCCGGACTGTCTGCAGCTTATTTTTTAAGACAACAGGGACACGCCGTGGAGATCCATGAAGCCCTGCCACAACTTGGAGGTATGACACGGTACGGTATACCAAGATTCAGGCTGCCGTGGGACAAGCTGGACAAAGAGATCGAAGCTATTATCGGTCTCGGGGTAAAAGTTAATTACAATCAAAGACTGGGCAAGGATTTTACTATTGATGAACTCAAGGGAAACGGTGCCGACGCTGTACTATTAGCTATCGGTGCGCACAAAGCCAAAAAAATGGCGGTGAAAAATGAAGACGTAGAGGGAGTAATTGGAGGCATCGACTTTCTACGCAAGGTTGTGCTGAACGAACCGATGGAGATTGGTAAGAGAGTAGCCGTTATTGGCGGTGGAGACACGGCCATGGATTGCGCCAGAGTCGCCAGACGAGCCGGAGCAAGATATGTCACTCTGATTTACAGAAGGTCACAGGAGGAGATGCCGGCTCTTCAGCATGAACAGGATGAAACAATGGAAGAAGACATTGAGTTCAACTACCTGACCGCCCCTGTGGCGGTGTTGGAGGAAAATGGCAAGGCTACCGGCTTAACTGTAATTTCCATGGAGCTTGAAGACGCTGACGACTCCGGCAGGAGAAGGCCTGTCCCAATTGAAGGCAGCGAGGAAGATCTTAATTTTGATTTGATCATCTGCGCCATAGGCCAGGACCCCGATCTTTCCTGTGTGGAAAATGAGAAAGAGATACCGGAATGTACTAAATGGAACACATTCACTTACGATGAAAAAACAATGGTAACATCCATAGAAGGCGTGTTTACGGCAGGAGACTGTGCCTTCGGACCCGACACCGTAATCCGGGCAGTATCTGAAGGAAAACAGGCAGCTAAAGCTATCAACCTCTACCTGAGTGGAGTCAAGGTTGAAATAAAAAAACAATACAATATATCCAGAGGCAGGATGAGGGACCTCGATATGGCAGACTTTTCTCCCAGATATGTACATCAGAAAAGAGCCATGGAAGCAACCTACCCGTCCAAAGTTCGCATGACAGAAGGGGGATATAACGCCATAAACGTCGGACTCAGCGAAGCTCATGCAATGGCTGAATCCACACGCTGTATAGAATGCGGTTGCAAGGCCAAGTTTGATTGTGATCTCAGGAAATACTCAACTGAATACGAGATTGGAGATATCAAGTTTAAAGGCGACAGGAGAAAGTATGAGATTGATAAGAGACATCCTTTTGTCAGCATTGAGGCGGATAAATGCATTACCTGCGGAAGCTGCGTCAGGGTCTGCAGTGAAGTCAGAAATATCTCGGCCCTCTCTTTTGTCAACAGAGGATTTTCCACCAAGATAACACCCAACTTCGAAGACCCGCTTCAGAGTACTGACTGTGATGCCTGTGGGATGTGCATCGATTTATGCCCAACCGGAGCCATAGCTGAGAACACAGGCAAGGAATATGGCCCATGGTTGAACGATACTATTATCAGTACCTGTCCATCATGTCCAAGAGGGTGCGCTATAAAGGTCCATACCAAAGAAGGCTTGATAACCAAGGTGGAAAGCGTTGACAACGATCCTGTCAACCACGCCCTGATATGCAAAGAAGGCAGATTCATACATCACCTGCAGGACAAACTTCTCGAACATGGTGATGACGGGCTGAAAGAGCAACTGGACAGAGCCAGATGGCTTCTGGACAAATCCGGCAAACTGGCTGTTATTGTTTCTCCCAGGTTAACCATTGAGGCACTTTTTACAGCAAAAAAACTCTGTGACGAGAAAGACGGAACTCTTTATTATGTACCGGGAGAGAAATCAGAACCAAACAAATTTCCATTTGCAAAATTGAACAATATCGCCAATGCCGCCTTGTTAAAAAAGCTTGGCGCCATAGCCTGGGACAACTCTGAAGTAGAATGTATTTTGCTGGTGGGAGCATACATGGAAAAGAAACCTCTAAAATCTACAAAAATCATTATGATGAGCAACCACGATAATGGAGTGGAGGCGGATGTACATTTACCGCTGACAGGCCCGTTAAGGAGTGAAGGTGCTGTAATTAATGACAAAGGTTACCTGGCCTTCCTGAAAACAAATCTTACGGTAAGTAAGGATTTAACCCCTCACACCATTCTGGCAAATCTGGGAGGATTAAAAGGTTTTAACGATATCACTTCGATCAGAAAGCAACTGGCAGAAAACATCCCCGAACTTAGCGGATTACTAAGTGACACCGCCGAGAGGCTTGTCAAGACCGATCTGGAACCCAAAATGATAGATGTAGCTCCCGATTGCCGTGAAGTCGCTTTTGCAAGATACTGTAAAAAGGTTGGGCTATAACAAAAAGTAATCCCGAGCCGGATCTGTGAGCTGCTCACAGGGTCGTCTCTCCACCAAGGCGGATCTGCCTTCTGGCATGACCACCAGGGGCGGATCTTGAAGCTACCCACAGGGTCGTCCTCCAGGCGACACGCAAAGGCACAAAAAGTGCGCGAAGAAAAGACAATGGGACGCTGATCTACGTACCGGATAGAACGCAGATTTTAGAAATTAAGGCCCGCCCTGGTGTGATACTGCCAGTCTAGCCTGCGGGGCGCCCTGTGGCCTGGGCCAGGGAATAAAGCAATTGGAAATGTAATTGACTAATGACGGCTGGTTTTACCAGCTAGTGACCAATGACCCCATAAACTCGCTTAGCTCATTCGGGGCAGGCAAATGACTATTAATCACTTTCCACCTTCATCTTTCCTTCTGCATACAGTCAACTGTCTACTGACAGGCTATGCCTTCAACAGAAATCCGTGGGCACTTAACCCGGCACCAAAGGCAACTATTACACACCAATCCCCGGGATTAATACCCTTATCTAAAATATCCCGTAATACAAATAGAACTGTCGGAGATGACATATTTCCATATTCAGCCAGAACATTACGGGTCGCCTGTAATTTTATTTCAGGAATCCTCAATTCGTCTCTTACTGCATTGATTACCTTTTCACCTCCGGGATGGAATGCCCAGTGTTTAATATCTTCCAACTTAAGCCCTCTGGGTGTTAACAGATCCATCACGACCCTGGCAACCGTTTTACCGGCAAATTCTGATAATTGTAAAGAAAGCTGGTTGTGCAGTTGCCCGTTTCTGTATATGTATCGTATATCTTCACGATATTGAGTGTCACACCTGCTCGCGGAGGCAACCAGTTTCAATTTCCCGGGACGACTCCACAGCACGATGGCGGATGCACCATCAGCAAAAATAGCATTTGAAACAATCAAGCTCAAATCATCTGCCATCTGAAATGTTGCACTGCAGATCTCTACTGAAACACTCACAACAACATCGTCCCTGTTCCCCTGTATCATATCCCTGCAAACCTGTAAATTCGGAATAGAACCTCCGCAACCGCTCCCTACCAGATCATGCATCCTTATGTTATCGGATAAACCAAGCTTTTCCAGGAGATACGTTGAGATACCCGGACAAATGTAACCCGTGCAGGTATTCACTACTAATCCGGTTATGTCATCTGTTGTTAACCCCACCTGTGCCAGGGCCTTATCAATCGCCTGATACGAAAGTTCCACTGCCCAGTGCGTAAAACGGGCAATGCGCATGTCCGGATCTTCATTCACAAGACATTCAAGATCCTTCACTGCAATATGCCGTTTTAATACACTTGGATGAGCAAAGATCTTAAGCATTTTTGAAAGGTTCTTTGGACCTAAGATCTTCGAATAATGATTTGTCAGAAACGCTTCTGCCTCTGATTGTTTTAACACATAAGGGGGAGTGGCAACAGCGAGAGATGCAATAGATACACTTTCATTCTTCATATACAGGAATTCACCTTCTTTAAAGGATTTTTATCTCAGAACTTTCAATCACTCTGCAAACAATAAAATTTATCAGGATTTACAGGAACAATATTAACAATGGATTCATAAACAACTTCCTTCTAATAACATGCAAATCTGAAATCATCATAATTTTTCTACTGATCTATCATACAACCTGTCCGGGCAAGATTATAAATCCTTCCCTATCCATCTGAGCCCCCTTCGAATGTGACGTGTATGTTTCCAGAGAGGAGGTTTTACTCCCAACCAGTATCCCAGCAGATTAATTGCAGGCAGAAATGGAAGACCGATAGCACTTGGATTCATAAAATTCATGTGTCTTGCCATACTGTTGTGAACTTTCTTCAGTAGCCATTCCAGATTAATAGCCGGAGAGAAGTAGAATACCGTTTCGAGCATTTCATCGGGAGATAAGGTCAATACACCCTCCGTTCTCGCAATCTCTTCAAGTTCAGTACCGGGATATATACGTATACCTATCATGAAAAGTGCAACATCTCTCTCGCTGATACACCTTTCCGCAAAGCGGAGGGTTTCTTGTACCGTTTCTTCGGTTTCACCCGGTCCGCCAAACATAAATATCCAGAGGCACGGTATCCTGTGGCGTTTGACGACTTCGGATGCTCTGTAGACATCCCTTGCAGTAAAACCTTTTTTCAAAGATTCAAGAACGGGATCAGCCGCACTCTCAACGGTAATACCAATTCCAACAAAGCCTGCCTGTTCCATTGCTCCAATAAGCTCATCATCCACAAATAGTGGATTTAACTCCACAGTTTGAAGCAGGGTATTTGTCCGAACCTTTGCAACAGCATCGCATACAGCCATTGCATGGTCATATGGAGAATTAAATACATTATCAACGAATTCAACGTCTCTAATCCCCCTTTTCTCAATATCCATAATTTCACCGGCTATAGTTTGAGGATCACACAACCGGTAATCCTGACCTTCGATCTTTCTATATGTACAATAAACACATTTAAAATGGCATCCCAGTTTCGTTTGAATCGGCACAGGGGAAAATCTGGAAATATAAGCAGGCAAATCTATCCATCGGTGAAAATCCGGTACTAAACCGTTACCGGAAAAACGGTCGCCAAAACCGGTATTTATTCTGAAGCCAGTATCTTCAATCCAGGCTACACCAGGGATATCTTTCGGCATTCTATTCTTTGACAACACCTCCAATACTTTTGGAAGAACAATTTCTCCGTCCCCAAGTATTGCCCAATCTGCTCCGGTAAAACGGAGCAATGCCTCCGGCATTACACCAACGGCAGCGCCACCGAGGATAACCGTCGCATTTGTCTTCCTGCGAATGGTTTCTATAAGTAACGTCAAATCCTTATAGAACGTAACGGGATGCTGCATGTCATTATTGTCAATATTGCGCAATGAGATCCCTATAATATCAGGTTTGGTTTTATTGATAGCAGAATTCAAGGCATGTAACGGGTCCCGTTTAAACATAAAATCCAGTATTTGAACCTGATGACCTGTTCTTTCACAGGACTCTGCAACCAGGCATGCACCAAGAGGAATAACCGGTATAGGACCTCGATATCGATTTGTAATAATTAGAAGGATATTCACAATTTACTCTATTTTATAATAGTATTCTACAAAGTACCTTCTCCCTCTCTTTTCTCTGTGTACTCCCTGCTCGATTATTTGTCTGGTGGGACGGTTATAGCGAGAAATGAAGTCTCATATCTCTTTAACCCTATAAGGAAATGTTTTCAAACACTATTCCACTGTAAAGAATACAAAGTCTTTGAAGCAAAGGTTTATTCAGCTGAAAGAGGTATAATTGCTAGACAGGACTGACGAGTTTAAGGATTTAAGAATGAAGGAATTAAAGAATTCCTGAATCCCCCAATACCTAAATTCCTAAATTCGTTTTGCAAACACATCTTCCTATAATAATAAACTTCACCAGTTAAGCTATAGGCAGAGTTGATCAATTACTCCAACGACTTGTCAGGTTACTCTTTTACCCATGAAATGGCGGCTTGAAAATCAGAAGCTTCATAAGTCTTGACCTGTCCATCGATGAAGTATGCACTGATTCTCGTGACCCATTCCACCCATTTTGAACCACCAACAACGGCTATCTTTTCAAAATCGTTTCTATGCTTAATCCCATATTTTGCATCATCCCATGCAGCTTCAGTTTCCCATCCAGCAAAGTTTTCAGCAAAATACATTAATACCCTTATTTTCCCATACTCCTGTATCAATTGATTAAGCTTTGGTATAAAAACCTCTTCATAATCCTCGAATGTGAGTTTTTCTGTTGCCTTTACAGCAAGAATTTTTTCTTCAGTCTCTGACATAATCTCTATCATTGTAATTCTCCTTTCTGTTTTGAGATTAGAATGTGTTTATCAGGTCAAAGTACAAACGCCTTGTTATATGCCGGCAGTTTCAATCTTCTCTTTAGCTGTAAAATTCGTGGCGCACCAGGATAACGGGATAAAACAGGATGGGGTGACTTAGAGATTGTGGAATTGGAAAATCCCTGAATCCCCCAATACCTGAATTCCTAAATTAATTGATGACAAGTGGCTAAAGACAAAGATTAAAGATCTGACTCTGACCACAATTACTAACTAGTCATCCCTGTAATGCGGGTCTATCCAGCATTTGGGGAGTACCTCCCCGGAAGGAAAGAGCAATTCTGCTTTCTTTAATTTTTCAGGATCCTGTACTTCTTCCCCCTGCTGATAACGGCCCGACACTTCACCTTGAAACGGATCAAACAGCTCCTTTAAAGTTAAGATCTCAACCAGCTCGCCATTTGTTTTATCTTTTAAAAACATATGCTCATCCCCCATCTACACTGATACTTTTTTTAATGAATTAATTGTATCTTACTGTATTATATGATACTGTGTGTAATGTTCAATAGGAATAAACAATTCATCTAACTTAGCGGATTACGATTGACTATTGACGGATTCCCGTCCCCGCCTGCCGGACGGGCAGGGGCAGACAGGGCGGCTTCGCGTGAGAATTAGTTATTTAAAATATCAATGAGGTGGCACTCTTACCGGAGACGTAACAGTGAGAAAATACAAACTACAAAAGCGCCGTGAACTTGAGAATTTCGAGAATATCATACAGCTTACCGATCAACCGGAACAGGATGATTTCCGGTATTTTGGAACCTGGGCGAAAGATTATTTCAAGAATAACAATCCAATAACCCTGGAGTTAGCGTGCGGCAAAGGCGCTTATACTCTTGCTCTTGCAGAAAAATATCCTGATAGAAGTTTTATTGGTATTGATATGAAAGGTTCACGCCTATGGTCCGCATGTGTTGCGGCACAGGAGCGTGGCCTGAATAATGTAGCTTTCCTTCGCATAGAGATTCTGAACCTTGCTCACTATTTTACTAAAGGGGAGATCGATGAAATCTGGATAACCTTTCCTGATCCGTTTCTGAAAAATGGCAAGTTTAGAAAAAGACTCACCGCTGCCCGATATCTGGCTGTCTATAAACATGTGATAAAAGAGGGAGCATCAATCCACCTTAAAACAGATTCAGATCCCTTTTTCGATTTTAGTCTCAAATCATTAATAGAAAACAGATGTGTAATTGAAGAAAAGATCGATGATGTTTATGAAGATGAAAAACTACATGAAGATCTTTACATCAAAACGAATTATGAAAGAAGGCATCTTGCTGATAATCGAGTGATCAAATACGTGCGATTTTCACTTGCAAGATAACAGATGCTGATTCTCGCAAAGACACAAAGTGGGCGAAAGAATGACAATGGGACGCTGATCTACGCGGATAAAACGCAGATTTTGGAGATTAAAGAATTCCTCAATTCCTACCTACCCGCCAGTTTGTTAGGCGGGAATTCTTAAATCCCTCAATCCTTCATATACCTAAATTAATTGATGACTAATGACGGCTGGTTTTACCAGCTAGTGACCAATGACTCCATTACATTTGCATAATCTACTTATATGTTAAGAAAAGATAAAAATGGTAAATTTGTTAAGAGCGGTACTTTCTCTATGAAATATCAGTTCAGTTCCGGCAAAAAGATAAGCCAGACTAAGCTGTCCAAATCAAAATATAATTCTTTAATACAGATACAAAGTCTTAATCCTGTAACTATTATGACGGACCGGGAAAAAGGCAGGACCTGGTGGATGTTTCAAGGAAATTTCTACGTGGAGAATGAAGGCTTGACTGGAGATGACATAAAAGCCTTTACCATGGGAAAGCCTGGAAATAAGACAAAATAAATCATTCAATCGAAAGATACTCTCCCAGGACATCGCGTAATTGCTCTGCGTCAATTGGTTTTAAAATGTGACCGTCCACACCGCTTTTAATGGCTTCATTCACTTTTTCGTGTGATCCTTCTGTGGTAACCATTATGACTGGAATTCTTTTGGGGAGATCTATAGATCTAAGTGCTTGAATGAACTCCAGTCCGTTCATAACCGGCATATTCCAATCTAATAATATCAAGTCTACGGAATTATTAAATACCTTTTCTAAGGCCTGTTTTCCGTCTGCGGCTTCAAGAAATTCATCAACGATAAAACCGACTTCTTTCATTTTTCTTCTTACTATTTTTCTCATCGTAGCAGAGTCATCAACTAATAATACATTAATCAAATGGATCATTACTCCTTTCTTTCTAACATGCTTACTTCATCTTGTATGCGGTTGATAAATTTAATTATTGATATTGATTGCGTTAATTAAGAGCCGTGATTATTCAATATAGTTCCTGACAAAACCGTGCTTGTTGTAATTAAGAAGCCCGGCATCATTACTAAAATATCTGATTGCGTTTCATAATTCAATGATTTTTATTGCTGTGACATATATTATTCTTTTTTAATCACATCTTGTTCACCGAAATCTCATCTCACCTGGCAGATTTGACTGTGTTTCTTTTGTTGGTATTAAGCTCCAGTAATCTGTTTATTTTGCCAATGGGTGCTTCCTTGTGCAGATTTATTTCAATCAGACAGTGAGGATTTCTTTATTGGAATTTATTATTTGGTGCTTAACAGGCATCCCGACTGAGTCGGATCTGTGAGCAGCCCACAGGGTCGTCCTCAGGCGACCTGAAAAACTCTATCAATAAATATTTTGCCAATAATGGTCAAAAAACTTTCATTAAGGAACTAATGTAGTAGCGTCTTAGTGTTTTTTGAATTGAATGAAATAGGATGATAAAGCTATATATTATTGAAGTCAAGGGAAAAGAGAGCAAAAAGACCCGCCAAACTACATGTCGGGCAAGTTTACGATTTGGGATTGAAGAATTACGATTTTAACAGCACATCTTCCTATAATAAACTTCACCAGTTAAGCTATAAGTAGACTTGACCCGCTTTTGTAAACAGTTGCAATTCATCAGAAGAAGTCGTTACCTGTTGTTGAGGTAAGTCATTTTTAAATATAAATAATAGGTATGGTGTCTCCAGATTTAAGATGTGGTATAATATATTAAGAATAAGTAGTTATTTATAGATTGTACCAGATAAAGCGATGGAGGATTAGAAAATGAAGGAATATCCAATTACAAGTTACGCTACATATATAAAAAACGGCACTGAATCAACATGTATACAATTTTTTGAGCACAATAGAGACAGAGGTGCAGTTCGCTTCTTTCCAGATGATTCTGAATTAAAAGATGCTGAGTTAGGTTCAGAAGGAAAGATTTTTTTGAACATGCGCATTAACCGTCTTAATGCAGTGTTGGATATACTGAGACATCAGAATCCGCTCTACCTGTTTTTTGAAGATGGTAACAACGCAGGCCTCAGAAGCAAAAGAGAAACAGTAGGTGATGATGACTTATGGATTACATAACTCTTTTAACGATGTGGCAGTATATCGAAAGATAGTTTAATGTTGAGGAAGAGTTCATATATTTTAGGGACAGATGTCCCTCTTTTTTCCTAAAGAAAAGATAAAAGTGGTAAATTTATTGAGAGTGGTACTTTCTCTACAAAATATCAGTTCAGTTCCGGCAAAAAAATAAGCCAGACTAAGCTGTCCAAATCCAAATATAATTATTTACTACAGATACAAAGCCTTAATCCTGTAACCATTATGACTGACCTGGAAAAAGGCAGGACCTGGTGGATGTTTCAGGAAAATTTCTACGTGGAGAATGAAGGATTGACGGGAGATGACATAAAAGCCTTTGCCATGGAAAAGCCCGGAAACAAGAAAAAATGAATTGTGATTCCCGCCCTAACTAAATGTCTGGGCAGGCACGAATTGAGGGATTTCAATACGTAAACATTTCCTGAAGACGTAAACACAACTCCATTTGTGCAGACTTACTAAGAACACCCAAACGTTTTTGCAAACGAGATTTATCTACAGCCCTGATCTGATCAAGTAAAATTAATCCTTTTTTACCTTGAAATCTACATTCCACACGAAATGGATAATCAAAGCCTTTTGTTGTCATTGGAGCTACTATAATTGTTGATAAATTTGCCATTTCCTCCGGTGATACAACTACACAAGGCCTTGTTTTATGAATCTCTCTTCCCCTGGTGGGATTAAGCTGAACAAGCCAAACCTGGAAACGTGAAATTCTTAGCATTACCACTCCCATTCATCGCCAGATGCCAGGGAAGCATCTAACCATTCACTGTCCAGAGGCTCTTTGCCGTGAGCCATTAATGAAGCTTCTATAGCCTCCTTCCAACCTTCTCGTGGTTTTTTGCTCGGAGATACTAATAAACCGTCTTTGACTATTTGTAATTTCAGTTTTTTGCCTTCGAGGTGTGCCTGTTCTACGAGAGCTTTTGGAATTCTAATTCCCTGTGAATTACCTATTTTTACAAGATTTGCCATTAAATTTACCTTTCTTTATTTATACAAAATATTTGTAATTATAATGTAATTACAATCATTTGTACATAACTCTTTTAACGATGTGGCAGTATATCGAAAGATAGTTTAATGTTGAGGAAGAGTTCATATATTTTAGGGACAGATGTCCCTCTTTTTTCCTAAAGAAAAGATAAAAGTGGTAAATTTATT
>JACZYU010000005.1 GCA_022570935.1 Planctomycetota bacterium
ACCGTTACCGGTTACGAGCTCCGGCATCACTACGTGTCCGAACCGGACAATTGACACGACAGGACTTGTGAGGGCTTTCGCCTTCACTCACCTGCTAGACCGCAGCCTTGTCGGCTGCTCCTGACCCCAAATCCAAATCTGCAAATCAGTGTTTTTAAAACACAAATTTTATATCATCATGCCCCTTGAATGCCTGATAGATATTATTACGATACGCTTCATCACTTACGACAACCTTCACATTAAAGCTCTGGTATTTTCCCGTCTTGCTGGTATTGGAATCGTTGATATGATATTCCCTGTCCTGTATTATGCAGGCTACCGCGTTATGTACGGACTCCTTATCACTTCCAATAACCTTGTAAAGCCATTCGCAGGGATAATCTATACTGACCTCTTGATTATTGACATTATCTCCATGATCACAGCAATCACTCTTATCAATCATTTACGAACCTTTCCTATTAATAACCGGTATATCTTCTATCAAAGTATTATTGAATAACATAATAATACCAATCACATATAATCTCAAAAGTTTACTTAATCTTTGCAGGCTTCAAACAATACCAGTTAAGCCATCAGCAGACTTGACCCCTTTTTTAGATTAACCAGAACTCTGTTACTGAACACTGCATACTTTGTTGAAAAATGCTTCCTTTTCAAGTTGAGACTGCCATTTATGATGTCTTTTTAACGATTCCATCCTCTTTTGTGATGGAATAGACAAAAAACGGTTAGTTTCTACAGGGCCTAATTTTTCCATTAATATATCAATACCTTTCTTTAATAATTTTTCTTCCTTTATATATTGGCCATGTTTCATTTCAAATTCTCCTTTTGACAAAATCCGACTGGATTCAATACCGATAAACTGAAATTTAATTTCCTATATTTTCTTAATAATTTGTCGTCACAAGTAATGAAATAATCTGAAGATACTTCTGCAAAAGCAAGGTGTGTTGAGTCAGCAACACCAAAATTCAGCACATATAATTCCTCTGCTCTCTTCCTTATTTTATCCATTTGGAAAGATACCTTCTTTCCATACTTTCTCAATAAAACTGTTAATTCCATTCTCTCATAGTCATCTCCAATACTTCCTATTTCTTCGTGATGAACAGGAGATAAGATCATGCCAAAATTTTTATTTTCTACGGCTCTCAAGATTAAGTAGAAGGCGTCTGTTTCTAATCTAATACGCATTATGGACTGGTCGTCAAACGGACGACACATTGTGCATACGTCAAGATATATATTTTCCATAAAGATTTCTTGGTATTTACCCGGTTAAAAGTAAATAAACAGAGTCTATAGTCATTCTAATTTGAGAACAACTATATGTGGCAAGAAAGTTTATATATGTCCTTTTAATAATAAATCTGGGCGAATAAGATTAATAGTAAAACTACTTATTATTGAAGTCAAGGTAAAAAGAGAGGTGGAGTGGGGTATCTAATTATGTGTGTTGAGGAATTGATCAAGTGGCTTTACCTTATTTCCAGAAATGTCCTTTCGTACCCGTTCTAAAATGGGTTTGAGTCGTCCACCTTCCTGTGAATCAGCCTTGATTTCTAAATCCCATTCATCCATCTGAGAGAGCTCATAATCAGAAAACCATTTAAGGAACTCTTCAAGATCTCTTTTCTCAAGGGATTTAATGTCCTCTGTAAGTTTCGTAACCCTATTATTCATAGTACACAATGCTAACATTTCACCGCAAATTTGACAAGTCTTAATCTTTATTGACACGAATTTCACTAATTTTGATTAATAGGGAAAATCACCAGCTATGGCCCTGTGTTTTTTACCTTTGTATCTCTGTGTCCTCTGCGGCTTCCTGTCCGCCAGTTTGTTAGGCGGGTGCGTGAGAATCCTGTTTTTCTCACTTCTTGCTTCTCCTTTAATCTTCAATATTAAATTTTCAATCTAAACAGCTCCCCCAGCATTGTCTCAGGATAGATACAAAAGGGATATTCCCTGTTGGTTACAATAGAATTGTACCTCAATCTTTTCTCTAAATCATCCAGTTCTTTTTCCTTCTCCCTGATCAATGGACTGATCTTCTCCTTCATCAGGACATTAAGCTCTTTCAACCTCTCAAAGGCGCGATGCTTTTCTTCACTATTGTGAGCCTCTTTAGCTATCAAGTCTTTCTTTTCACTTACCATAGACTTCATCCCGGCGTCTTCCATGATTTCCACGGATGCGTATTTGTCCGGATTATATCCCATATCCTTGATGACGTGTTTCAGCGTTATAACATCGTCATTAGAGACATTAAATGGTTTATACGGCAGATGCAGGGTTGCCGAAACGGTTGCATATGCGGGAGGCTCCACACCAAAGAACTCCCTTATGATTTCGTCTGTAACCAGATCGTATTTTGCCCCGCCAATCCCGTGAACGAACAAGTCAGAGAAGAACATCCTTGAGTACATAGTGTTAACTATAGCCTTAGGGCGGATCTTTATGCCCTTACTTATCAAGTCCCTCAAACTGTTCAGATTTTCTGATAAGTTATCGTCTTCACCAAAATCAAAATGAGCAACTATCTTTTTCTCGCATATTATGGTTATATGCCTGTTGTCTGCTACAGATGCATAAAGGCTTTTCCTTGATTCACCCTCACCCCATATCCAGAATGGCAACTCCACCACATATCCTTCCTCCATCAAATCAGGCAGAGGATTGGCCCTGGAACTTATCTTCTTTAATCTGCGATATTCCCTTAGTTTTGCATTATAGATATCTACAAAACTCCTCGCATTCGCCGTTATGTGCAGAAAGAAATTTAGGAAAGGCTCTGTCTCACTTATAAGGGAGACAGGAATCTCTAAATTACCGATCCCAAATCTTAATAAATATGCATGCCTTGCACAGGTAAACAGATCAGTGAATTGCAGCGTCTCTCCGGATAGGTTTATTACCAGATTTATAAAATCCTCAAACGTCTTCTTCATATCAGGATTATGCAGGACCTTTAAAACACTTTCTTTAAAGGCCGTCAGTTGTGTTGAATCTGTATATCTGATTTCTTCGAAGGCAAGATTGTATAGACCGGAGAGGAATTCTATCCTTTCCACAGAGGAGTCCAGGCCGTTTATGTCTGGGATGTTTAAACAGTTATCATGACAGGCGTCATTATCAACCACCATATTTATCCCGATACCATTCACTTTTTTCGCAATACCGTTTACGAGACCATGCTTTATCAGCACGCCCGGGTGTATAAGTATAGGAGAGTGTCCGGTTTCTATTATGTCCTTCCCGGATTTATAAGAGTCATCAATACAAGGCAAATTCCCTGTGCCTGCTATATTCAGTTTTGAACAAAGTGCTCTTATTTTTTCAGTATATTCCACGGCCTTTTTTAACGTCTCGTTCCTGACCTGTTCACGGAATCTGGAAAAAGGAATACCATTAATATCAAAGTCATAAGATTTAAATCTTTCCTTATTTAAATCGATTAATCCCGGAATGTCATCATAGGAGGGCTTTATGAATATCTCTTTGTCCTTCTTTGGGATTGTGAATGATTCAATCTTCATTTCAGTTAATGGGACGCTGATAAACGCAGATTTTCAAGATAACATAAATTAAAAAGATGTTCTCACGCAGAGCCGCAAAGAACGCCAAGAACGGATATATTTTCAAAGCTAAAAAAACCTTTGCGCTCTTTGCGTGAGGATTAGTAATTTGAAGTATATCATTTTAATTTTGGATACAATTTAGGGTCACTGTAAAATGGTGGACGGTTGTTTCGTCTCTCTTCCTTCATATCTGCGCCTATCTGCGTTTATCCCTGCCTACCGGCAGGCAGGCGTGTCCAAAATTATTTCTGTTCTTTCAATTTCTCTTTCAGCTTATGAAGTGTATTGAGTGCTTCGATTGGTGTGATTTTCGACGTGTCAAGGTTCTTTATCTCTTCAATCACCACGTTCTGAGGTGGATTAAAAAGAGGCAGTTGTTTTGGCTTATCTTCTTTTTCCTTCTTGATAGTTGCAAACTTTGGTTTGCCGTCTACGTCCAGTGTCCCTGCCTCAAGATTGGTAAGTATTACCTTCGCCCTTTGAATTACCTCCCCTGGCATTCCGGCCAGCCTTGCGACATGGATGCCATAACTTTTATCGGCGCCACCCTCAATAATCTTTCTGAGAAAGACTATTTCATCTTCCCACTCCCTTACTGCAATGTTGTAGTTCCTGATGCCCGGAAAGAGTAAGGCCAGCTCGGTAAGTTCGTGATAGTGAGTAGCAAACAGTGTCCTGGACTTAAGGTGTTCATATATATATTCGGTCAATGCCCACGCAATACTTACACCATCAAATGTACTGGTGCCTCGGCCAACCTCATCGAGTATTATCAGGCTGCGTTCTGTCGCATTATTTAATATATTCGCAGCCTCATTCATCTCCACCATAAATGTACTCTGGCCTCTCGCCAGTTCATCCATTGCACCCACTCTGGTAAATATACGATCAACAACTCCTATCGTCGCCTCTTTCGCCGGAATAAAACTGCCCATCTGCGCCATGAGCACAAGCAGAGCAACCTGACGAATATACGTACTCTTCCCTGCCATGTTAGGTCCGGTAATGACCATGATCTGTTTATCTTTCCCGTTAATGTCAATATCATTAGGGACAAACTTCTCTGCCATTAATGTTTTATCAAGGACGGGGTGTCGTCCGTCAATAATCTTGAGGCAAAGCCCTTCTGTTATTTCAGGCCTTGTATATCCATTCTCGGTTGCAATATTCGCAAGTGTCGAAAGACCGTCCAGGTGAGCAATAACATCAGCCGTCTTCTGTAAACGTTCGGTATAGGTACTAACCTCCTCCCTGATCTTCTGAAAGGCTTCGTATTCCAACTCCTTCGCACGTTCATCTGCGGTAAGCACCTTTGTCTCATACTCCTTTAGTTCCGGCGTAATATACCTTTCGGCATGCTTAAGGGTTTGCTTGCGAATATACGTTTCGGGAACCTTGTCTTTGTGCATATTTGTGATCTCAATATAATATCCGAAAACTCTAGTGTACCCTACCTTTAATGAACTGATACCCGTCCTGTCTGCTTCTTGTGACTGAAAACCGGCAATCCAACTCTTTCCATTTTTGCTGATATTTCTCAGTTCATCCAGGTCATGATCATAACCTTCCTGTATAATCCCACCATCACGAACAGACTGTGGCGGCTCAGGCATTATGGCTGTGCTTATAAGTACCCTTACTTCTTCTAAAACATCCAATGCCTCATGGCACAGTTTCAGGATAGACGAATTGCAGACAAAAACCGCCGACTTTAATTTTGGCAAGAGAGACAGCGATTGTTTCAAAGAGATAAGGTCTCTTGCGTTGGCGCGGCCGAAGCTGATCTTTGCAGAAATCCTTTCAATATCATACACATCCCCTAAAAGCTCCCGAATCTCCCTGCACTGGTTTTTATTATTATGTAACTCCTCAACACCATCCTGCCTGACCTTTATATCCCCGGGTACACAAAGCGGGCTTACCAGCCAGCCCTTTATCAACCTCCCCCCCATAGGGGTCTTTGTCCGGTCTATTACACTCAATAAGGAACCTTCCTTCTGCTGTGTTCTCACAGTCTTGACCAGTTCCAGGCTTTGCTGTGTGGAATGGTCCAGGATCAGGTGATTATGGCTTGAATACTTCTCCATTTTATTAATGTGCGAAAGGGAAGTCTTCTGTGTTTCATTGAGGTAGTTAATCAAAGCGCCCGCAGCGCTCAGAGACGGCCCGATATCCTCACATCCAAACCCCTCCAGCGAAGAAGTGCTGAAATGGTTAATAAGTTTCTGATATGCCGTCTCGCGCGAAAATTCCCAGTCTGCACGACGCGTAACCATTGCATCAAAATCTGTAGATATTCTTTCCGAAAGATCAAACTCATTAAAAGTGAAATTTTCAGGTAATACACACTCAGACGGATTTATCCTGGTCAATTCATCCAGTAAACAACTCTTGTTAATATCCTGTACCATGAATTTCCCGGTTGAGATATCTACCCAGGACAAACCGATTTTGTCATCATTTAAAAAGAGAGATAAAAGATAGTTGTTGTCTTTATCCTCCAACATTTCATCTTCAGTAAGTGTGCCGGGAGTGATAACCCTTACTACCTCCCGCTCGACTATTCCCTTTGCGCCTGCTTTAGAATCATTTTTTTCAGTGCCATTCATCAATTGTTCACAAACAGCAACCTTATACCCTGCCTTTATCAACTTGGGAATATAAGATCCGGCTGCATGATGAGGTATACCGGCCATAGGTACGGCCTTTTCCCCCTTGGATCTTGAAGTCAATGTAATACCCAGAACCTTTGCCGCAATCCTGGCATCATCATAGAACATCTCGTAAAAATCCCCCATGCGGAAAAACAATAATGCGTCCTCATTTTCCCTCTTTATACTCATATATTGTTTCATCATAGGGGTTGAAAAAGGCATCTTATCTCCTTTATTACATTTGATCCAATTACTTAAGAGTAAGAACTATCTGTTTGTAAGGATATTAAAGCAAATGAACGTAATCTTTCAATTAAATAAATGACAATATTATGGTTACCATCCTCAACCCCCTGGTTTTAATGGATTTTGAGAATAGGTGTCATGATATGATTAAGATAATGGGAAAGACGAATTGATGTAAAAGAGATGTTATCGTTACTCGGAAAACCTAACTACCCGACATAATTACGTCTGATTCTATTCCTTCCGGGGAGCCTTTGATGTTTCTTCTGAAAAGTGCCTGCATTCCACTGGAGGCCTTGGTGGATAATCTGGAACCAAAATCCTCATAGATAATAATACCTTCAACATCCGGCAGTTTTTCAATGAGTTCCATACCCTTCTCCAGCCCCAGGACAAATACTCCTGTGGAAAGTGCGTCTGCCCTGATCGCATTGCCTGCAACTATTGTCACACTAACGATGCCCTTAACGGGGTTGCCGGTCCTTGGATCGATTATGTGTGAATACCGCTCGCCATCAATAGTAAAGAATTTTTCGTAGTCACCGGAAGTAGATACGGCTTTATCTCTAATCTCAAATGAACCAAGGAGCCCCTCGCTCTTGCGTGGGTGTTGCAGACCTATAACCCATGAATCTTTCCCCGGAGGCGCTCCATACGCATAAATATTTCCAGCGAAGTTTATGAGTGCAGAATTTATTCCGTTTCCTTTAAGTACCCTGGTTGCCATGTCAACAGCATAACCCTTTCCAATCCCGCCCAGATCAATCTGCGTACCGGAATTCCTGAAGTATATAGTCTTTACAATACTCGGGTCACGGAAGAGTGACTTTTTAACTCTTTCTTCAATAATAATGTTTTTATAAGAAACTGATTCAAGCGCTGATTTCAGTTCTTCTTTACCTGGAATTCTTCCCTGCTCCTTGAAAAATCCCCACTTTTTCATGAGAGGGCCTATTGTAATATCAAAGGCGCCATCAGTAATATCACTATACTGTAAAGATTGTTCTATTACGTAAGCAAGCTCGTTGTCACAGATGGTTGGTTCCGATGCGGCATTTTTATTAACTTTCGACAGCTCGCTCTCCTCTTTATAATTGCTCATCAGGTAATCAAGCCTGTTAATCTCTTTGAATACGTCATTGAATGCTTTTTCAGCTTTATATTTGCCTGCAACATAGGCGGAGACCTCAAAGAGTGTTCCCATGCTCAATGCCGCCTTTTTGAATAGTGTTAATTCCTGCTCCCGGCCTTCATCGCTAAACTTCACCCTTTCCATGGAAGCAATATTATCTGTCCTTTTACCGCTTAAGTAGAATTGATCAATGACGGTAAGCACCTTCTTCACTCCCGTACACATAGTAACAACAGACATGGTAGCCCCTGTTATATTAATGATGTCCTTATTGATTCTTAGAGGGTTCTTAAGGGTCTTGCCCTTAAATTGGTAAAGGAACCTCTTCTTTGCAATCTCAGCGCCCCTGCTTTCACGGTAAACGAGTATGGCTATCTCCCTGATCTTACCCTTCGGACTCACAGATACTATGAATGTATAAGGATGGAACTTGCCAACCTCCTCGGTAATTATTGCATATCCCGTAACCTTGCCGGATTTAATGCCTATGTATGTGATAAAACTGTTTTCATATATCTTCCGCTTTAGTCTGTTCTGAAGCACTGTCTTGCTCTCATCAGTAAGGATTATCTTGTCATACACTATCTCATCACAGTCCGGAAGCACCTTCAGCAATGCCTGTTCTTCCGTCAGGAAAACATGGGGTTGATAATTCTCCACCGGTTCTAGCTCAAAGCCCGCCTGTGCATGGCACGTAGAAGTAATTGCAAACACCAACGCCGGTATCAATAAATAAACGTTTACTCTTCTCATTTTCAATAAACCTAACCTAGACAAGTCATGCCTGAGGCAGACTCGCTGTGGCGAGCCAGTACCAAACAGGAGTTAATAAATTACAAATCTCAAAAAACAAATCTCAAACAAATTTCAAATTACAATGTCCGCCTGCCTGTCGGCAGACAGGAATGACCAAAAACCAGACTTCGGCGAGTTCAGTCGATCCGTTTGCTCGCCATGTTAAATATATCTTTATATCTTTGTATTTTATTGGTCTTTATAAAAAATGCAACTTTTGGAAGTTATTGTAAAGACCTCATCCAAATAATTTAACAGGGTAAAGAATTTTGGGTTTGTTTATTGGGATTTGTTTGCTATTTGCCTGCCTGCCGGCAAGGCAGGGAATTTGTTATTTGGTGCTTATCAGATATTATGCAAAACTCAATAAATAAATATTTTGCTCTCCGAGGCGTAGTCTCTACGAGACGGAGTCCAAAATTGGTCAAAAAGATTTTATTAAAATATTAGCCGTCACTAAGAATTTCTTCGATCCTCATGAGAGCCTCTTCTTCTCGCTCTCCTGTAGACTTTTTCCTCTCCCATCTGTATGCAGCGCTGCCTCCCCTTGCTTTTTCCTGAACCTGACAGCTTACCTTTACGGAACTGATCAGATTATTACCGGAAATCCTGAATGTAATCCGATATCTCTCTTTCCAGTAATCATCAAGGAACCGATCTGTCATTATACTTCTTGCCTTCCTTTGCGAGAAACCTTCAACCCAGCCGGTTTTGATTAGACCTTTTTCCTTATTTATTTTGTCCAGGGGCAAGTCGCCCAGTGACATAAGAACCGCCGACCACACATCCTCAAAATCTTCGTTAAAAGTCTTTGTATATTTTGAAGATTGCGAACCTGTAGAACGGTCATCATAAGCCTGATATCTTGAAGAAGTACCAGGCAGGGTACATCCTGTTAAGCAAAAAAGTAATGGTATTAATAATAATATTTTTAAGGTGGACATAATATTGCAAAAAAGTTTTTGGTTGGTGAATGCTAACAGAGGCTATATATTTCTGTCAAGCAATTATCAGGATCCTGTGTGTTGGGAAGCTAATCTTGAGTTGTTTACAAGGGCGACTTTAACGGCTGCTCGCAACAGGGATGGGTGCACTGCGAAAGGAGAAGGAAAAAATTACAGTGCACCCATTTGTGAAAGATTTTAAGGCTCTCTTTACTTAGTTAACATAAAAACCGCCTGATTAGTTCCATTTAATTTTTATTTTATCCTGCTGCCTTTTCAAGATTGGATTTTGATGATTCTACGATTATCTCTAAGATGTTTTTTAAGGAATTATCCTGTGGGTATAAACGTAATGCCTCTTTGATCAATTGAGCGGATTCTTCGCTCCTTCCTTCTTCTAAAAGCATAACAATCAAGTTGTAAAAAATGGAGGCGCCTTTTTGGCCCAGGTTTATGGCAATCCTGTATTCATCTACCGCTTTTGCTTTTTCACCTGTTTCTATATACAAATTTGCAAGCGCTATATGTGTAGACGCTTGTTTTGGTTCTATCTCAATGGCCTTTTCATATTCCCTCAGGGCTTCGTCCGGTTTAAGTTCCTCAACATAAATACTTCCCAGTAGTAAATGAGCTTTAGCATAATCAGGTTTCTTATCTATCGCTTTTTGTAATGTTTCCTGTGCGGAAAGATTTTCTCCTCCCATGTAATAGGCATTACCGAGCCGATAGAGATCCTCTGCTGAAACATCTTGTGAGGATGCTATATAACCCTGATAAAACAAGGCAGCCTCTCTGTGCATATTATTATTTAAATATAAATCCGCTATGCTCCGTTTGAGCTCTGCACTCCCAACACCCAGCCGTTGCGCAGTTTCAAAGGCATCTATGGCATTATTGTATTCTCCTTTATCCAGATACAGATTACCAATATCAATAAGAGTTTCTGTCGCACCAGGCCATACCTGCAAGATATAACCATATACTGCAAGCGCATCTTCAAGTTTGCCATAATTACGTAATGTTGAGGCCAACTGCAGATTTGCTTCCTTCGATAGTGGAGCTAGTGTAACTGCATTTCTGTAGGCGCATAAGGCTCCTTCGCTATTACCCAGGCTTTCGAGACAAATGCCGATTGAAATAAAAAGGCCGCTATCAAGTTCCGGAGGTTTGGATATCTTTTGAAACGCCTGTAACGCATTTCTATAGTCCTTATCTGGCAAATACGTGGCGTGTTTCATGACATCGTACACACTTTTTGTTTCACGAGATCGTACACAGATTGTATATTTCCATAAGGGAGGATATACAATGGATAAAAAAAAGTAAAACAGTTAATGAAGAAATTAATTTACGAGAACTTTGTATTAAGCTATACAATGAAGGTAAAAAACCAACAGAAATCTCCAGGAGCTTACGTCGTACACGAAATTGGGTCTATAAATGGATAAAACGATATAAGTCAGGAGATCCAAAATGGTATTTAGATGAATCCAAGGAACCAAAGAAGAAGCCGACAAAGGTCGATCAAGAACTAGAGAACAACATTGTTGATATCCGAAAAAAGTTAGTAAAACGTGACACTCCAGAAACACGATACGCTTTTCATGGAGCAGTCGCAATTCATCAAGAATTAGATAAATCAGGATATAAAGACAAGCCTAATTTATCAACGATTAACCGTATTATTAAACGAAACGGATTAATTGTAAAAGAGCAAAGGAAAACAGGTAATAAAGAATCAAAAGTATATTATCCCGGTATATGTACCAGATATCCAGGGCACGTTTACCAACTTGATTTAGTAACACCAAGGTATATTACTGGATATGGGCGAATAGTTTCAGTAAACCGTATTGACGTTTATTCGGCAAAAGCAAACTTAAACCAATACCAATCCAAAGGAGCAGACAGTATTATTAGCTTTGCCATAGAAGATTGGAGTGAACATGGTATACCACATTACTTGCAATTAGACAATGAAGCGGCTTTTCGTGGTAGCCTGTATCATCCCAGGACATTTGGCAAACTGACACGTTTTTGCTTAAACTTTGGTGTAGAATTAATTTTTATTCCATTCAAAGAGCCTTGGCGTAACGGTTATATTGAAAGTTTTAACAGTCGATTCAATGAAAACCTCTGGCTCTTTCAGAAATTTACAGATTTAGAGCATTTAAGAAACGAAGCAAAACTATTTAAAGATAAATATAACAACTTTCAAACTTATAAGAAAAAACACTTTAGCAAACAGTACTTATTTGGATACACAACACGCTATTTCCCAAAGGGATTCAAATTTGATCTTTCAACAGAGTTACCTATTACTAATGGTAAAATCCATTTTATAAGACTTGTTAATGAAAAAGGCTATATTAATGTCTTTAATGAAAATTTTTACATTAACAAAGATTTTAGTTTTGAATACGTATGGGCAACTATTTTTACTAAAGAACAATTGTTAAGATTCTATTACCAAGCAACAAAAGATTCTAAAGAAGAATTGATAAAAACTGTTGCTTATAAACTCAGGGAGACTGTAAAAAACAGAATGCCTGTTAAAAAGTTTTGCTAAAGTGTGTACGATGTCATGACACAGCTAGTAGCACTAAGAAGTGTGTACGATGTCATGAAACTTGGCAAATACGCACTACCCAGGTATCGCACCGGTTTCAGGTTTTCGGGTTCGATATCTAAAGCCTTGGCATATGCCCCAATTGCGTCATCTACCCTGTCTTGCATCATCATATAAACATGCCCCAGGTTAATATAGATACCTGCAGTTTCTTTCTTCGCTAACGCAGACACATAAGCAGATTCAGCATCAGACAATCTATTTCCCCTATACGCTTCATCCCCTTTCCTGACGAGTTCAGAGTAACTGCCTTTCATTTTAGTCTGGTTTTGATAAGTCTCTGCTATGACTACAGAGTGATATTGTAAAATCACAATAAATAGTAAAAATAACAATCTGATCATCCGGCAGCTTTTTTCAGCCGCTAAGACCAAAAGGCACAAAATTTCCTGTTTCTTGTCCATAAATTTCCCATCCAATTACGCGCAATTCTTTGAATTACCTTACTAAATTACACAATTATCATCTTTACCTCTTTACCCCAATCTACAATCGTCAATCATCAATTGACAATTGTGAGCAAAGCGAACTAAGTCCTAACTACAATCCTTTCAAATTAAAAGAGATTTTCTGGATGCACCATACCGCCACAGGCTTCCCAAAGTATGTCGCAGGCTTAAATCGCCACTTTAAGACAGTTTCCCTGGCGGACGCCCCAAAACCATCAAACCCGTATACGTCTAGTACCTGCACACTCGAAACATTACCTTTTTCATCCACCATAAACTGTAATGTAACATCACCTTCAATCCGTTTAGTTCTTGCGTAATATGGATAAGGAGGCTGGATATGATAAATTTTATGTGGCGACTCATCTACCTCCTCCAGTTCGAGTATTTGTCTGTCTTTGGGGCTTGCTTCAGAAAAGTAATCTGCCTGAAATACCAGGTCAGCGTCAGAAACATTAAGTGATGGTTGAACATTAATATTTAATACCCTTCGTGGTTTCATCTTTTTCTGATTAAGAGAAACCATTTTTAGCCTCAGTTTTTTCTTTTTAATCTTTTCGACAGGTCTTTCCTTTGATTTCTTACGATTAAGTGTCTTCGGTTCTTTAGGCTGTATTTGAAAAACCTCTATAGCCTTCAGTTTATCCTGCACATCTTTTAGTTCAGGTGTCCTGTTCATGGATACCAGAACCAGGAAAAACAGAAGGTTCAACCCCAAAGCGCTTAAAATTATCCATATGTTTTTTCGTCTAAATCCGGCCATGATATTAAATATGTAGGTTGGGTTTTAAAAGACAAAAACCCAACGACTTTTTACGCCACTATGGAGTGCATTGACCGCCTGTCCGCCAGTTTATTGGGCAGGTGTCAATGCTGTCATGTCACCTGTCATGCCTAAGGCAGCCACCAGAGGCGCCCCTTGGAGCAACTTCTAGGTCCGCCACAGGCGGGATCGCTGTGGCAAATAGATTTACTGATGTAAACATCGTCACGCCCGTCTGCCATCTGTCGGGCAGGGACGATGTACTCCAAAACTTATTGTCTCGGAAACTTTGTGACAACTTTGAAATTCCGTGTCTTTCCGTGGTAAACTTCAAAGCTCCTTTTTTGATGCTACCGAGATTCTATCAGCACCTGCCAGCCTGCACTCATCCATTACGTCTATGAGAACTCCTGTTTGAGACCCTTTATCGGGCACGATTACAACAGGGCTGCCAAGACGTTCTCTGAGCCTTTTCTCTACCAGTGAACGAAGGGTTAAAATGTCTATCCTCCGCTGTTCAAACCAAATCTCTCCTTCAGAAGAAATCCCTATCCTCATATTCTCTTTTTCCAACGATTCGGCAGTTGTAGCCTTCGGCTTCTTGACCTGGATCCCTGTTTCCCTGACAAATGTAGTTGTCACAATAAAAAATATCAGGAGGATAAAGACCATATCTATGAGAGGGGCCATGTTAATTCCTTTAGTGTCTTATTTTGTTGTTGTCTGCGGCTGGAAGGGGGAAGAGTCTTTACCAGTCCATAAAATTCACCTGCAGCCCCGCTTAATAATGTATGTACCTGATTCAGGATTTCCTCTTTCCGTCCGGCATCATCTTTAAGGTGGTTGACGGTTTTTTCTGCGCTAGACATAGATTCCTTTTGTCTTTTTACGGAAATCTTTAAATCTATAACGGCATCTGAAAGTTTATCTCGTTCTGAATGGAGTTTATAAACAAGCCCCTTCAGTCTTTCTTCCTCTTTTGAGATTCTGATGCTCTCCTGCTTGAGTTCTTCTTTCGCCTGGGTAATAGCCTTTGTCAATTGCTCCAATGCTGAATTTCCCTCATCCGCATGGAGTGTAAAAGTGAAAGTCATGCTAAAAACCAATGTTAATATCGTGTAACAAATGATCGTCTTTAGGTGTAAAATGATGTGCGTTTTGCTATTCATCTCTTGTCCTTGCTATTTAAAACGGGAATTTGTAATTTTGAGATTGTTTCGAATTTCGTGTTTCGTGCTTCGGATTTTGCTATTATTCATCTACGATCCTTACCTGTGAAAAACTGACAGGGAAATTTATAATCTCCGGAGGCTGCTGCCTCATGAGGATCTTGATTGACTTCTCAATGATATGACTGGGGACGGCAGAAGAATCATTGACCCATCCGGTAGCGGCGCTTCCATCGCCATTATTCTTTTGTGTTAACCATACACCGCTATCCTTGCCGTCATCAGTCCTATACGCGAGAACAACCTTCCCCTACCCGTACAAATTCCGCATGCGGCTCTCTGCCGTCTTCAAGGCGTATATTGTCCCTGTATATCTCGCTTGTAACAGCCAGGCGCAGTTCATCCTTGCAGAAACTCCATAGCTGATTACACGCCTCTGCAATGTCCATAGGATTTTGTGTAGAAATGCCGTTTGATATTGCATCAAGCTTTGCCGTTCTCTCTTCCAGTTGGAAAGGGATTCCATTGTTAACCTGTCCTCTGAGAAGTCTCACATGAGAAAGAACATAGTTTGACAGTTCCTCTTCCTTTTCCTTATAACCGGCAATGGCCGTTTTTAATTTCTCCTCTTTGCCGCCGAGGGTTCCCATTTCATTTTCAATATCCTCTGTTTCGCTTATCAGGTCTTCATGTGTTACTCTCAGTGTTTGAATCTGTATTCTCAGATCCTGAATTTCCATGTCTTTTTCCTGCTTTCTACTATAGTAGTCCTGCCGTTCTTTACGAAGTGTTGTAACCGTATTCTGTAACTCATTCATTAACACCCTGAGCCTGGCGTTGTTATCAATTTGCCCTTTTATGGCTCCTTTATTTGAGAATTGTGCAGCAGCATAAGGCTCATAGCAAAACACAACAGCAGAAATAATTATGAGCACCAGAATAAATATAAGAGAATGTTTCATAACGTCACCTTCCTGACAAAGTAATTTTCTAGCGTGAGTTCCTGCAAAATAGAAATATTCCTGAAACTGTTAAAGACACAAGGCTGAACCCCAGTATGCACAGCAAAATTCTCTTTAAATTAAAAAAATTAAAATCATGTAATTTAACTACAAAATGTCCAAATCTGCGCCGGTTATCCAGTTCTTCAACGACATCTCCGCTATATTTGTCAACGAATATCTCGGTGTTGTGTTTTTTCCAAAATATTTTTAATACAGTGTAAGAACGCTATAATGCATGCGGCACAACTTCTTCAAAAACAACTTGTATATGGCCTCTTGCAGAATGTACACATCTGACAATATCTTCCACGGAGTAATTATTCATTTTTCAGAGACAAACTTACACAATTATTGCAGTAGCCCTTGATTTCAAACGTATGTGTTTTATATTGAAACCTTTTTTTCTGCAGATATCATTTACAATCTTTTCTGTTTCTCTGTGCTTTATTTCAATAATGTTCTTACACTTTAAGCATACTACATGGCCAATATTATATTGTTCTACTATTTCATAAACGTAATGATCCGGGGCGATATCAGTTTTCTTTACTATTCTGTAATCTTCCAGCAATTTTATTGTCCGGTAAAGGGTGCTTTTTGATATGCGGTCCCTTTTTGCCTGTAAATTGTTATATAATCTGTCAATTGAGAAGTGCTTAATCGTCCTTGAGGTCTCCAGGATTTCCTTCAGGATATGCTGCCTTTCATAAGTATAATTTAAACCCTTTGCCCTGAGAAACTCCCTGAACAAGGCTTCTTTGATAAGGTCATTGTCTTTCCGTGGTGACATATTTTTTTGAAACCTCTAAAACACTACATGAATACCCAGGCGAAATAACTTAAGATTTCACTCTGTGGTGTATGGCGATTGTATTACTCCACAGGGCGGGTTTATAAACGATCTTTGCGCCCCTGACCCGTCCGAGTCAGAACCAAAAAGGAGTTAATAAATTACAAATCTCAAATAATAATTGGAAATTATTTGCTATTTGTTATTTGGTGCTTATCAGATATCATGCATAACTCAACAAATAAATATTTTGCCAAAACTGTCAAAACATTTTTGCGAAGATACTAGAATGCACATGCCTGCCTTACTCTTTGCCGTGATATCGGTTCAGCCTTTTGTTCAAAATAAGTTTTTATGCCATTTGATATCTCAACTTCTATACTACCATCGGATCTTTCATAAAGGTCGATCCCCTCAGCATCAGGTATATTATTGATAAATCCCATATCCTTATTCAAGCCTGACAGGTGAGCGGCGGCGGCGAGGGCATCGGCTTTAAATGCGGTAGGAGCGACTACAACTGCCTCAAGCAAATTGACGTCAAAAGGTCTTTGCAGATTTGAGTCGGTAATATGGGAATATTTCTTTCTGTTATTTATAAGCATTTTCTCGTAATTTCCTGAGATTGCGACGGCACCGTTGTTTAAATGGACAAATCCTATGCTTTTCCCCTTATCTTTAGGGTCTGGTATTGCTATTCTCCAGGCAGTATCGCCAGGCGGGTGTCCTATAACCCTTATAGCGCCTCCAAAGTTAACCAGGGCATGTGATATGCTATGATTTTCCAATACTCTGATAACACTATCTACCACATATCCTTTAACTAACAGTGAAATGTCAAGTTTAGTCTGCTCATCTTTGAAAAAGATGGTACCTCCGCCATTCTTGTCTATACCAAGGACTATGTTTTTATAGGTAGAAGCATTGCGTAAGGACACTATGTCTTCAGATTCACTAAATTTCTTTTTATTCCTGTTTAATGTGTCAGCCAACGAACCTTCTGTTATGTCAAACCCTCCGTTTGTTATCTTACTATAATGGAGAGAGAATTTGACAATATCGAAAAGTTCTTTGTCGCATGTAATTGGTTTTTTCCATGCCTTTTTATTTATTTTGGATATTTTGCTATTCTTCCGATCTCTATTAAGTATTTTGTTCAGACGATCAATCTCTTTAAACGCCTCTTTAAAGGCAAGTGATGCATTCTTCTCCGTTGTGCCTGTTATCAATATGTCTATAATATCACCCATAGAGGGATATGCTTGTGAAAAGATTTTTTGCGTCTCTTCTTCCCCTGCCTGATTCCCTATCCGGCTATAAGGTGTTGGGCTGATTTCCCGATTCCCCTGTAGATAAAATTCATCCAGGACGGCGCGCATCTTTCTTACGCCACGATTCACACCCCTTACAGACGTAGTGGCGCCGGTGATATTTATTATGTCTTTATTGATTCGTATAGGATTATTCAGGGACTTGCCTTTGTACTGGTGGAGAAATCTCTTCCTTATAACATCCTTGCCTCTGCTTTCCCTGTAAATCATTACTGCTACTTGTTCTATCTTCCCATCTGGTTTCATGCTCATAATAAAGGTTATCGGATGAAAGCAGCCCATCTCGTCTGTTATGATGGCATACTTCTTTATACTCCCATTCTTTTTGCCTGTGAATACAACGAAGGCATCTTCATCAATCCGGGCCTTTAGTCTGTTTTCCAACCTCTGTTTCTCATCTTGAGTAAGCACAAGGCGATCCACCAAAACCTCGTCACATCCTTTGAAAACGGACGCAATAGCCTCCTCTTCCTCAAGGAATACCTGCATTTCATAATTATCAGAAGGCTCTACATCATCTATAGTGATTTTCTGCCCTATTATGTAGTCGTACTGTGGGAATGCAACTCTTTGATAAAAGGCTATAACCAGGATTAAGAAAGGCAAGAAGAGAGAAGTAATAATGCTTAGCTTCATGTAGTAATATCCTGAAAAAAAAGTGACTAAAGTGAACTAAAGTGTAAAGTGCCTAAAGTTAGGAAAAAGGTGGAAATCATTAATTTTTAAATAATACATATTCATTTTCCCCCAACTTTAGTCACTTTAGTTCACTTCACACTTTAGGCACTTCAAGCCTGGCTTCGGCGTGAACTCAGCCGAACGGTAGCAGCTATGCAGCGCTGTGTTTTTTGGTTAACTATTTGGCGCTCAAAAGTTTTTCTATTATTTGTGAAAGTTCATCCTCGCCCACCAAACCGACGTGATTCTGCACAAGATTACGATTCCTGTCGTAAATATGTGTTGTCGGGATTGAACGGATATTATAGTGGAAACCGACATCTTCATTGCCCAGATAGACTGGATATTTAATTTCTGTTTTGCCAATAAATTTCTGTAATTTTTCTTTGTCAAAGTCAAAAGAAATGCCGATTATTGACAACCCCTTAGATTTATATTTTTTATATATATTTGATAAGACAGGGGCTTGTTTCGTACAAGGCGCACAAAAAGTAGCCCAGAAATCCACGATTAGAACTTCGCTCTTTGAATTTGTTATTTCATTTTCCAGAAAACCGGCATCAACAGTTTCTATAGTGTTTGCATATAAAGAGTATTCTTGAAATACGGAGGATAGACAAAAAGCTGCTATCGGTGTCAATATTAAGAATCTCAGGTATAGATTCTTAATAAGAGAATCAAAAAAATGTATCATGAGATTTTACTCCTATCCACTCGTTAATAACCACCCTGGAAATTGATGAGCTTAAAAATGTATCAGAAACTCTAATTCGTCAATAAATATAACTGAGGTGGGGCGTTATACGGGGAGGTGTGTAACGCCCCTTTCCTTGTTATTGTCTTGCACTTAAACAAAATGGAATTTTATGACACCTCAGTCATAATCGTGTACTCATAAAATTCAGATTAAAAATATGTTGCAACTGAAAATAACAACACGTTATTACTTACCTCAGGAGTTGTTACACGACCAGCCTCCCAATTAATCTGATATTCGGCCTTAAAAACGGTATCTTCGGTATACCTGAAGTTAAATCCGGGCGTTAAACGAGTCCTTCTTCTATCACCCGCATTTGGTAGTGGTTGATTTACATTAAGTTCTCCCCATCTTACTACGGCCGTAAAAGTAGAGTCATCCGTAAAGAAGGTTGGCGCAAGGTCCTTAAAGGTCTGCGGCATAAAGTGGTATCTTGGTTCTATATAATATCCCCACATATCTCCATTATATAGAGCGCTATTTTCAGTGTCATTGTCAAAAGCCCCTTCTCTTTCTATTGATGCATGCGCATATTCTCCAACCAGTTCAAAAGGGCCTTTCTGATAAGTCCAGTCAAAAGCCTTAATTGTCAGCCTGTTACTATCATGGTCATCTATATATCCCGTATGTACGGAAACACCTAATTCAAGACCAAGAAAAGGGCTAAACGCTACACGTCCAACAATTGCCGGGTTGCTATTGTTGTCCGACTTTTGACTTCCCCTTGCACTTCTTATAAAGCTGTCTCCGGCACCTACAACTCCACTATCATCTGCAGCCGAAAAACCATTTACCGCATAGATTTCGTAGTCAAGTTTTGACATTTCCGTGGGGTAAAATGTACCAAAGAAACCCATTCCTGCTTCGCTGAGGGTTGTAGGTATAATCCTTCTATTTACCATTGGCCTGGCTGTCAGGTCCTGGAGGGGCGAATCGTGGACAAGGTTAAACTTACCGAGAGGGCTCAATATTATGCCTGCACGGTAATTGATCCAATCAGTTATAAGGAAATCTATTGTTGCAAATTCAATCTTTATCTCGCCTTTACTACCTTGAATACCACCTGTGGTTTGAGGTCCTCCATCCTCAATCTCCAACTCCATTGCAAACTTTACCCTATCAGACACATCGGAGTAAATAAACGGGATAAGCCTGTGCTGACGAAAGAAATTTTCACCATTTTCTGTAAATTGAAGCTCCATGTCCATATATCCGCCTAAATAGGTATTTCTGCCAAACCTGCGTAAAAATGGCTTTCCATATTGTCTACCAAATACCGGCGCAAGGCCTTTGTCACTAAGCTCCTGGGCTTTTTTAGCCCAGTAAAATTCCTCTCCAGGGAGAAGACCTTTTACATCGTCCCTCAGGGACTCAAGTTCCTTAGTGGTTTCTGCCTGTTGTTCGAGTTGTCCTTTCAACTCCATAAGCATTTTCTCCATAGCCGCCACCTTTGCCCTGAGATCCTCGCCAGCGGCTGATACATTCGAACATACAGTACCAAGAAAAAGGGCAGACAGGCACATAAACATAATAATATACTTCTTCATACATATACTCCTTTCAAAAAAAGTATTTAAAATTATAATCATTCTTGCGTCTCATCCTCAATTAGTAGTTAAAAAAAATACCTTTATATCTTTAAACTGTTATAACCTATTGAGTGATTTTATATTACATACCATTGTCGCCGAAGGCTTTAGCCTGCCATCGTTTGATGTGGTCCCGTAAGTTACGCAACCTAAAGGTTGCGGCTACGAAAATCGCTCAATTTTAGATATTATATTATAGATTTTGAAAGCATTTTAAGCCCAAGGCTTCATTAATTGAGACTCAACTTCAATTAATAGACAAAAAAACAGGGGTCTTGCCTTACGTCTTTATGTAAACCTCTATGTAATAATATTATGAGAAAATCTAAAACAAACACCTAACCCGAATAAATCGGAAGAGCAAAAAGTTGGACGGTTCCAAAGCCTCACTTAACTGATTGCGACATAGTACCTTACGGCATCCACAAAAAATATTTTGACAGAAAAGGTTAAAACTTTACGACTAAAGGCACTAATACTCATTGATACTGAGTCTCAATTTAGACTATCTTATATATTTCGCTTTAAATGTCAACAGTTTTTTATATTTTATTTAAAAAAAATTTCCAAAGTAATTATGACCAGCTATTTACTACCAAAGGTACCACAATACACACGGCTTGAGAGCCTACGACTCGAACTCAGGCCGAGAGCGTGGCTCACTAATTAGTATCTAAGTTGAGCGATTCTGTTTGATATCTCGTTGTAGCCGCCCGCCTGATGGATATATGGAAATCTCTCGTAAGTTACGCTCAATACCAGTTCGACAAAGGCTTCGAGTGAGCCTCAGCCGAACTCCTCACCGCGCCGAGCACATCAAAGAACTGAGCTGAATACAGGGTTGACCAAGGTGCTGAGGAGTTGCAACTCTTTTTATGTTTGACGGAAAAATTCAAGTCATTATACTTTCACCTGATAACTCCCTCCACCTTTTTCAAAGGAGGAACAAAGGGGGTTTATTTTAAAAGCAAAGCCGGGGGGAATTAAATTTTGTTAATTCAATCTATCCTGTTTATTGCAGGGATTACGGGCATTTACTTTGGCGCTGAATGGCTGGTCAAGGGCTCATCAAAGCTATCACGTGATCTGGGGATTAAGCCCATAGTAATAGGTTTAACCGTTGTTGCCTTTGGCACTTCCAGCCCCGAATTAGCAGTCAGTTTAACCGCGTCTATAAAAGGGTCTAATGACATAGCGATCGGGAATATAATCGGAAGTAACATAGCTAATATCGGTCTTGTCCTTGGTATTGCCGCAATAGTTTTTCCCTTAAAGGTTGAAAGGGTCATTATGAAGAGGGAACTGCCGTTGATGATTGCAATCTCAGCCGGTTTTTATTTTATGGCAATAGATAAAAAGATTGGGTTTGTTGATGGATTGGTTCTTTTCACAGGGATTATATTTTTTATAGGTTATCAAATTTATAATACTCTGAATTCTAAGAAAGAATCACGCAATTCAACTGGTAGAGCGGACGAAGCCCCTTCTCTCTCCTCATCGGCAAATTCTTCCTATCAGCATTCAGATTCAGATATCCCGGATGACAAAACAAGCCTAACGGAGCGTACAGATAAACAAAGCCCGGCAGGAAGAAAGCATTTATTATTTAATATATTGTATATTGTAGTTGGATTAGCAGGCCTTTTAATAGGCGCACATGTACTGGTCAAAGCGGCAATCTTTATAGCCAGCAGGCTGGGAGTGAGCGAAATGGTTATCGGTCTGACAGTAGTTGCCTTTGGCACCTCAGTACCGGAAATGGCAACCTCAGTTGTAAGCGTCCTCAGAAAAGAGATGGATATATGTGTGGGGAATGTGATCGGGAGTAATATCTTCAATATACTCATGGTCATAGGATCAGTAGCATTGGTAAGGCCATTAAATGTGGCAAGAGAGACACTCTTTTTTGAATTCCCTATCATGCTACTTTTCTCTGTAGCCTTAATACCAATGATAAGAGGCAATCTGAGGGTTAACAGGCTTGAAGGCATTCTGCTGGTTGCAGGATACTTTGTATTTATTTTTCTACTGTTTCGATAAATTAGCTCACTTCATTCGCTAATTTATTGTGCTTTGCTTCGCAAAACATAAATTCTTAATAATCTAAGGAATACCTACCCTTTAATCCCCTCCTTGCGAAGGAGGGGAAACGGGGTGGTCAAAAATATAAAAGTCTTCCTCAGCTTATCCTACAGTTGGTTCAGGCTTGAAGTCGTACCGAAGGTCGCCCGAGGCATATTCGCTGTGGCGAACAGATCCCTCCCAAGGACGACCCTGTGAGCAGCTTTAATATCCGCCCCTGGCGGGACTGCCCATGGCATGAGCTGAAAATAAACGTTTCGGTTCAATCTGCAAGATTGAACCGGCAATATATACACGAAAAAAATTGATTGAATTAAATAGGACGCACTCGGCGGGCAGGAATTTTGGCAGATACCTGCCCGACGCCGTCATTCAGGCGGGCATACAGATCATTTTGTATTTATCATTTTATATCTATTATCCGTGAAATTCCGTGGTAAACTTTTATATGTTAATAATTTTATCCATACTTTCATTACCGTTAACGGCCGCATGCTATTTTTATTCGAAGATTAAGCTGTGTGTCTTATTTGCCTTAATATTTTTTGTTTCGAATATTATATTTGCGCATGGCCTCCTCTATGAGGATTATACGGTTTTCTTTTATCTGCTCCTGGCGCCGTGTGTTGTGTTTCCGGTTTCATGCCTGACAGCGTTTGCCCTTGATGTAAAATACGGAATATTCTGCATAGATACCTCTTTTTCATCAATAATAGCATGGATATTTTCGCCAATATTACTTCCAATAAACTTAATTATTCTATACCTTGGAAACTAAAAAAATATTTATAAGTGCTGGTGAGACATCCGGTGACATTCACGGTTCAAACCTCATACGTGAGATACATAAGAAAAATCCGTCAATCAAGATTCACGGTTTAGGCAGGAATAGAATGGTTGAGGCAGGTATGAATTGTATTCACGACATGAGTTCCCGTTCTGTCATGTGGCTGCATACTTTGAAAAAGATTCCCGGATTATGGAATGTATTTAAAGACTGCACCCGTTTTCTTGATGAAGAGAAACCGGAACTGGTCATACTGCTTGATTACGCAGGTTTTAATTTCTACCTTGCGAAAGCGGCAAAGAGAAGAAATATTCCAGTCATGTATTACATCAGCCCCCAACTCTGGGCTCATGGGCCATGGAGGGTAAAGAAGATAAGGAAACTGGTAGACAGGATGGTGGTAATATATCCTTTTGAAGAGGCATTCTATGCCAGTGAGGGCGTCTCCGTAAAATATGTCGGGCATCCGCTCTTTGATGAACTTAATACGAGGGAGATAGATGAAGTCCTCGTTAGAAAATTGAAAGATGGAGAAGACAAGACGATTGTTTCATTATTACCCGGAAGTCGCAAACAGGAAATAAGCAGGCTGTTACCTGTTCTCCTGAAGACAGCAACCGCTATTCATGAAAAAATCCCATCAGTCAAATTTCTTGTATCCGGTAGTAATGTAAGAAATTTAGAATTAATAGACGGCATTACAAAGAGTTTTACATCTGTAAATAGTAACAAGAATTTGTCGATTGAAATAGTTACAGGGAAGATTTCTGAAGTGATAAAAGCCTCTTCACTTTGTATCGCCAGCTCGGGAACGGTTGTTCTGGAGATAGCAAATTATCACGTCCCCATGGTAATCTGCTACCGTATTTCACCATTTTCCTATTTTGCTGCCCAACCATTTCTAACCACACCATATATATGCCTGGTAAATGCGATTGCGAAAAAAACGATTGTCCCGGAGAAATCCATGTACAGGGATGATTATAAATGGCTGGCCTCACGCGCAACCGAGCTGTTATTAAATGAAGAAAAAAGACAGATGTGTATTGCCGGACTTAAAGAGATAGTGTCCTTAATAGGGACTCCAGGCGCATCGGCAAAGGCTGCGGATGAAGCCTTGAGTATGATATAAATAAAAGTTACAACTTTAATAAAAAGTGTATTAAAAGAGGTTTTAATCTTGAAATTATATTTACATTGCTGTTTGTCCAAATATCTATATAATAAAGTAATATGACCTTATATATAAAGGTCTACAATCCAAGAATAGGACATACCCATGGTTAAGAGAATGACCAGCAAAGAAAGAATTATGCAGATGGCTGAGGAGGCAGCGGCAGGCAAAGAAAAGAAAACGGAAAAGAAGAAGGCAACAACCCGTAAGAAAAAAGTCGAAACCATAAAACGGTATAAAGCTGTTTGGAAGGTTTTTGATGCCGGCTATAAGGAAGTGGCTTGCTTTCCTTATTCTGAGAAGGACGAAGCTCATGCAAGGGCAGAAACCCTTACCAAAAAAAAGAATAATAATCATTTTGTAAATGAGATAAAAGTACTCATGGAAGATTAGTAAGTATGGACAGAATCCTTAAAACCACCTTTTTTTCTGTAGTTTTCCATGAGGAGGTATTTGAAGAGATGGAAACGCTTCGGAATGCTACTAACACATTCACGACTCTTTTACACCTGTAGAATTTCCCGGACGTGTAGTGAACTAAGTCCCTCCAGATTTCAAACGTCTGTAGATTGAAAATTCTCTTTCAGACTCTTTTACCTTCCACTTTGCCCTGTAGATTATACCAAGGGCAAAATGTGCATCCAGATTATCCGGGTTTATTTCTATTGCCTTCCTCAGTTTGTAAACAGCATTTTCCATATCACCTTTTTTGGCATAAGCAATTCCCAGATTATAATGGGCTTCGCCGTAATCAGATTTCATTTCAATTGCGTGTTTGTATTGATATATGGACTCATCGATCTTATTCTTAAAATCATATGCGACCCCAAGATTGTTATAGGCTTTTGCGTAAGTGGGGTTTATCTTAACCGCCTCCTTCCATTCCGCAATGGCATTATCCAAATCACCCAGATGGCGATATATGAGTCCTAAATTATAATGTGCTTTCGTATGATTGGGATCAAGCTCAATTGCTCTGGTCAGTTCTGAGATCGCTTCTTCGGGCATGTCTTTTTCAATATAGATTGAACCCAGGTGATAGTGTGCCTCGGCATAATCATCTTTTATCTCTATTGCCTTTTTAAGGGAGGTTATGGCCTTGTCCACCAGGCCCTTTGAATAATATGCAAAGCCAAGATTATTATATGCCTTATAGTGTTTCGGTTTTGTCTCTAAAACTTTTTCCCACGCTGTAACCGCTTCATCCAATAAACCCTTATCACTATAAGCGTTTCCCAGTAGAAAATGTAGAAGGCTATTATCAGGATTAAGCTCAATGCCTTTTTTTAACATATTTATAGCATCTTCGATCAACCCTTTTTTCAGATATGCAAAACTTGAATTATAATACGCTTCGGCATAATCAGGCTTGATCTCTATCGCCCTGTTGTAAGCCGTGATAGCTTCCTCCGGTAATCCTTTCCTATAATGAGCCACTCCCAGATTAACGTAGGCTTTCGCATAACCGGGATCTATTTTTAATGCCTCTTGAAACTCCTTTATAGATTCATTGAGCATGTTCTTTCTCATATATATTACGCCAAGATTATAATGGGCTCTTACGTGGCCGGGCGTTAATTCAAACACCTTTTGCAGTTCTGATATAGCTTCGTTTAACATTCCCGCCTTAAAATAAGCAATGCCCAGGTTATAACGTATATTTGCATCATCCGGGGTAATGGAGGCTATATTCTCATATGTGATAATGGCATCTTCAAATTTTCCTTTTTCATGAAACGCTATCGCCAGATTGTTTAAAGTCTTTATATCCTCCGGATCTATTTCAGACGCCTTATTCAATGCCGATATTGCTTCATCCAGCATCCCCTTCTTCCTGTATGCAACTCCCAGATTGTAATATGCATCCAGGAATCCGGGTGCAAGAGTTGCGGCCTTCTCAAGTTCAGAAACGGCA
Source organism: Planctomycetota bacterium (assembly GCA_022570935.1). Classification (GTDB taxonomy): domain Bacteria; phylum Planctomycetota; class Brocadiia; order Brocadiales; family Scalinduaceae; genus Scalindua. The sequence goes on from JACZYU010000005.1 coordinate 26,482, forward strand.
TTATCCAACTGGCCCTGTTCAAGGTAGGCAGTACCAAGGTTGTAATATGATTCGGCATAGTCGGGATTCACCTCAACAGCCTTTTTATAACTTGCGATAGCATTATCCGGTAATCCCTTTTTGTAATAAGTAATTCCCAGGTTGTTTAATGATTGATAATGGTCAGGTTTAATCTCAATCGCCTTTTCATACGCAGCAATTGCATCGTCTACCAATCCTTTTTTGTTATAAAGGAGGCCCAGGTTATATTCCGCCATTGCATTGGTTTCATCAACCTGTAGTACCTTTTTGAATATATCAATTGCTTTATCGATATCTCCCTGATTGGTGTAAATAGCCCCCAGATAAAAATATGCATTAGTATAATTCTTATCAAGTTCCAGGATTTTGTTAAACTCGTCTACGGCTTCAGGCACCATTCCTTTATCATAGTAGGCTAATCCAATATAATAATGTACTTCAACATTTGACGGTTCTTTTTCTAATACCTTTTTCAATTCGTCAATTGATTTACTTAAATCGTTTTTTAACTCTTCTTCACCATGCACAATATTGACTTGTTGTACAATCAGAATGGTAATAGTGATTAGAAAGAAAATATGTTTTAGCCTGCACATGTTATTTCTCCTGTTTGGTTACGGTTTTTTGCAACTTTCCTACTATGTAGGGGCGTATTGTTTGCCACGGCGAATCCCGCCATGGCGGATCTTGAAGTTGCCCACAGGGTCGTCCTCAGGCGACTGCCTTCGGCACGACAATACGCCCTTACTTTTGCTTGCCAGCTTTTTCCTCAACATCTTCCTCTGGTAGTGCCTGGTGCGTTTCCGACTCTGAAATATCTGCGGGGAGTTCGGGCTTACCGTAAATGGTACGATAGAGACGGTTACTGAGGATCCCCGTTTGTGATGGAAGGTACAATGATCCCCGTGTATGCGGTCCTGAAACCTGTTCATTGAACTTGTCCAGTCGAACTACAAAACCAGCCGTTACCGCCCTGGCCCTGTCTACCCCCAATCCCTCGTTCTCTGCAACCTCTAATTTATAGCTCATGGTTTCCTCTGGTATGCCAAGAGGATGCAGCTTTTCCTTACGCATGGAAACACTGACCGGCTTGTCTAACGGCAAAGTAACAGGCTTACCCATTAAGACCTTCTCCGGTTTTTCGAATGGTGATTCAAGGGTATCTTTCTCAGTCTTTGTTTGCGCAAATTCACCGGGAATTACATCTTCAAGTCTTTTGGCCAAGAGTTCATCCGGCAGTTCTGCGTGTGTGCCAATCAGTTTTTTTACCAGTAAATCACCCACAAGGAGTTCCTTAAAGGTGTATTCCTTATGCTTGTTCCTTTGTAAACTGTAGTTTGCGTAGATAAGCATGACTACTATTATTACGGATAATGCAGTGATAATCTTGCCCGAAGATTGGGGTATTATTATTTTCAGAATATGAAGAAAGATGACAAATAGAAATGCCGAACAACCGACCTCGATAAGTCCGGCTTGCCATTTTCCACTGTAAGTAAGGCCAACAAACACCACCGCCAGCAGAAAAAAAGTGATGCACGTGTATAATATAGCGCTTTTCAATTTATTACTTATCTTCCTTCATATTATAAAATTTTCCACTTAAGACTATGTCAAAGTCCTGAAAGAGTTGGATAGGTATTCGTAATCCGTTATATTGTATGGATATAATAGCTTTTCAATATTTTTTCACAAGTGAATTTACTTTCTTTGACAAATTTATAGATGCGTTGTCCCATTTTCTTATGAACAATTGGAGAATTCCATTTACAAGCATACTTTGTCAGATATAATAACCAATCATATTTGTATCGGTGATCAACAAGAATATTCAGGATTTCATTCGCAATTTCACCTTAAGACAAATCCGAACCCGAACGAGTCGGAATTATAATATTGAGGAATTTAGGGATTAAGGAATTCCCCAATTCTCAGATTCTTAAATTTTTTTACAAAATTGGTCAAAATATTTTTGTTAAAAGATTAATAAAAGGAGTGACATGTCAACAGAAGAGCCGTCAATAGAAGAAAAACTAAAAGAGATAGTTATTAAACAATTTGGGGAAGGCGAGAAAACGGTTACGCTTGAATCATCTTTTGTAAACGATTTGGGAGCAGACTCACTTGATATAGTAGAACTTGTTATGGAATTAGAAGACGAATTTGATGTGAGTATACCTGACGAAGATGCAGAGAAAATGCAAACCGTTGGTGATGCTGTAAAGTATATTAATGAACATACACAAAAATAATGATACAGAGAAATAGTTGTCCAAACTTCAATCACGGCCGTGCTAATGTCCCGGTGCGTGCCTGTCCGATGTGTGGTGAGGTGGTAAATGGAGCTATACCAATTAAAAATTGCAGCGAAGAGGAACACGCAAAAAGACGGAAAGATAGAAACAAGTATTGTATAGATTGTGGCAAGCAACTTATCGAAGGGATATGACAGTACTATACCGTTTCATTAAAATGTTTACTTTCCTGTATATGGTCGCCATCCATCTGGGCGGACGTAAAATCGATGAAACAACGGAGATTTCCCAAAGGAGAATGTGTTTATAGAGACAAGAATAAATACTATTTGAAGAATTTGCGTATTTTTGATACAATTCTCACTCAATTAGCAGTTGTTTCTATTATATTTGGCAGGGAATTTAAGCTTCAGTATGTTTAAAGACAGGTTTTTCATTTGCGTGGTAATCTGCAGATAGCCATAAACATACTCATAAATATAACAATCTTATCGAGACTTCTAAAACATGGGGAAAGCTATGACCATTTTTTTAAGTAGATATAAACATTTTTTGTAAAAGAAAAAGGAGGAGGTTTGAGATATGAAGGAAAAAATCAGGATAGCTATTGTTGGTGTGGGGAATTGTGCCAGTTCATTGATTCAGGGAATTGAGTATTATAAGGATAATAATGATATTATTGGCCTGATGAATTATGACCTTGAGGGTTATAAACCAGGTGATATCGAAGTTGTTGCGGCTTTTGATGTTGACAAAAGGAAAGTCGGGAAAAATGTAAATGAAGCAATATTTGCAAAACCAAATAATACAACGATCTTCGAAAAGGATATTGAAAATAATGGTACTATTGTCAAGATGGGAAAGATTCTCGATGGCATATCAGACCATATGAAGGTTTTTCCTGAAGATAGAGCATTTATACCTTCTGATGAAGAGCCTTGTGATGTAGTTAAAGAATTAAGAGATAGCAATACAGAGATATTGTTGAATTACTTACCGGTTGGTTCAGAAGATGCGACAAAATTTTATGCAGAATGTTGTTTAGAAGCGGGAGTTGCGTTTATAAATAACATACCGGTATTTATAGCATCTGATGAAAAATGGGCGCAAAAATTCAGGGACAAAGGATTGCCTATTATAGGTGATGACATCAAGGCACAGCTTGGCGCCACAATAACCCATAGAACACTGACAAGGCTTTTTAGAGACCGTGGAGTAAAACTTGACAGGACATATCAGTTAAATACAGGTGGAAACACTGATTTTTCCAACATGCTTAATAAAAACCGACTTAGATCTAAAAAAATCTCAAAAACTGAAGCTGTCCAATCTCAATTAGAAACACCACTTGAAGCAGAAAACATTCATATAGGCCCCAGTGATTATGTGCCCTGGCAAAATGACAATAAGATATGCTTTTTAAGGATGGAAGGCAGAATGTTTGGGAATGTTCCTATGAATCTAGAATTAAGATTGTCTGTTGAAGATTCACCCAATAGCGCTGGAGTTGCCATAGATGCCGTCAGGTGCTGCAAACTCGCACTTGACAGGAAGATTAGTGGGCCATTAATTGCCATCTCAGCCTTTACAATGAAACATCCCCCGGTCCAATATGCTGATACTGTGGCAAAGGAGATGGTAAGGATATTCATCCGTGGACGCGAAAATGGTGAAGAGATTAATAATGTCTTGAATCGTGAGGAAAATGTACCATTGAAGTAGTTTCAGGAGGATATTAGAACGTCATTTTTACCCGCCATAAAGCACGTCGGGCAAGCACGCTGGTTTTTGTGGCCAGCCAAGTCACATCAGGCAGGCTGAACCATTCGCTTTGCTTTATTCTTAGTTCTTCAGTATTTGTCAACCTGAGTTGCCGGAAAGTAACTCAGGCTGGCATCATGTCACCGCAAGATAAACTTCTCGAAAAATCTCTAACGAGTAAGATACACAATTCGTTTGGAGAGTTGTATGTAGTCAAAAAATGTGCAATTCTTAGATCAAATTTATCAAGAGGGAATAGTGATGAAATGTTTAATCATTGCCGCCGGGCAAGGCACCCGGCTTAAAACAAAAGGTGAAGTTAAGCCGCTGGTTCCGTTGCTTGGTGTGCCGTTGATCGAGCGTGTTATCCGTACTGCCATGCAAAGCGGAGTGTGGGAATTTTATGTAGTTACGGGATACCAGGGAGAAAAAGTCGGCAGCTTTTTAAAACAGCTTGCCAAACGCTTAAATATCGCTGTCACCATCATCCATAATGAGGATTGGGAAAAAGAAAACGGCGTTTCCGTTTTAAAGGCAAAGGATGCCATGACGGAACCTTTTTTATTATTAATGGCAGATCATCTTTTTGATACGGCTATTATCCGGTCATTACAGGAGCAGACGCTTAACGAAGGCGAGGTTCTATTGGCGGTGGATACTGATAAAAACAATCCGCTGGTTGATATAGAGGATGTCACCAAGGTTCGTATCAAAAACGGGCACATCCTCAATATCGGTAAAACCATTGACGATTTCAACGGTTTTGATACCGGTTTTTTTCTTTGTACGCCGGCAATATTTGAAGCGTTGGAACGTGCCTGTAAAATTCACAACGATACGACTTTGTCTGCTGCAATACGGGTTTTAGCAGAGGACAAACACGCAAAATCAGTACAAACAGAGGGATTCTGGATTGATGTTGATGATGAGAAAGCATTTAAAAAAGCAGAGAAGCTATTGTGTGACAAACTTATAAAACCGGCAGATGGTTTTATTTCCCGATATATAAATCGGAAATTTTCTATCAGGATTTTCACGCCACTATTTCTCAAAATATATAGAGGAATCACTCCTAATCAGGTTTCAATACTGAGCTTTGTTGTAGGACTTGTAAGCAGTTTATATTTCTTTCTGGGCCACGCTGTTATAGGGGCTTTATTAATACAACTATCAAGTATTTTAGATGGTTGTGACGGTGAAATAGCACGGCTCAAGCATATGCAATCCTCATTTGGGGATTTCCTGGATGCGATTCTTGATCGCTATGCCGATAGTTTCATTCTAGCAGGGATTTTCTATTACTCATTAACTGAAATAGGAAGTAAAGAGATATTCGGAATTTATTGCAGCCCTTTATTTATTATTGGTATCTTTGTATTGGCTATTTTAGGAAATTTGATGGTTAGTTATTCCACTGCAAAGTCAGTAGCTAATTTTGGTTACCGATATACAAGAAAATGGATTGCCGCAGGAAAAGGCAGAGACTTGAGACTGTTTTTGCTTTTCATTGGTGGAATATTAACATACTTTCATCCGGTTTTTGCATTTCTTGCCTTGTTTATTATAGCCATTCAGACTAATACAATTGTAGTGTGGAGAACGTTCTTATCGTGGCATTATTTTTTATATAAGGACTCTCTTATAAAAAATAAGGTCAAAGCTGTGATTTTCGATTTTGATGGAACAATTGCTAATACAATGCCTTTCTTGACAGAATTGGCTGTAAAACTTATGACAGAGACATATGATATTTCTAAACACGAAGCTGAAAAAAGATATTTAGAAACTACAGGATTAGCTTTTGAAAATCAGATTGAGTTGATTTTTCCAAATCATCCAAACAACCATGAAGTGGTAACTACATTCGAATCGAGGAAATTAGAAGGTGTTTTTACTCATCCTATCTTTTCTGAAGTCATACCCACTCTTAAATATTTTAAAAATAAGGGAATTAAAACTTTTATATGCAGCAGCACAAAACAGGAAATTATAGCAAAATACGCCAGATTAAACAAAATTGATGATTTGGTAGATGGTCTCTTTGGTTATAAATCAGATTTTGGAAAAGGTGACCAGATCGATTTCGTTCTTCAACATTATAAATTGCAACCTGATGAAGTGATGTTTATTGGAGATTCTTTAAAAGATTATGATTTTGCAAAGGATAAAAAAGTAGACTTTATAGGACTTTCCAGAATTTTTGAAAAAATAGAATTCCAGAAAAAAGGGCTATTAAGTGTTAGTTGTTTGACTGATCTAATAAAACTTTTCGATCAATCAGAAAAATATTTTGATTCTTTCGAAAAAGTAAAGCTGTGAGCAAAGAATATTTATTGCTGATGAAACAGATTGCCTTCAGGGGAGGGGAAATCGCCCTCAAACTTATCAGGAAAAGTAGTTTCTCTCTGAAACCGGACAACTCTGTCCTGACAAAGGTGGACACAGAAATATCAGCAATTGCACGAAGCGTCCTAAAAGATATATTGGCAAAACCAGATCATATATTGATTGATGAGGAAGATATAGAAAACACCAGATATCTTGATCAATCATACCTTGAAGCCACACGTTTTATCTGGGTATTAGACCCAATTGACGGAACAAGGGCATTTTCGAACCGTATGCCTAATTTTGGTATATCGATAGGTTTACTGAAAGACTTGAAACCCTGGCTTGGAGTGATCTATTTCCCAATGCTTGGTGAACTATTTTATTCTGAAGGAAAACAATCCATCTTCGTCCAGAATGCTTTCACAAAATCTAAAATAAAAACAGTCATCACCCCAATTGACCAGCAGATAACAAGCCAATCCATATTTATCTGCAATGATTCTTTTTCTGAGAAGTTCGATTGGGATTATTCTGATTGCCAATTAATGAATCCTGCCTGTGCGGTTTTAGGTTTATGCTGGCCATCTATTGGCCGGGGATGCGGCGCTTTTTTTGGCGCTCATATTTGGGATTTTGCAGGCTCCTGGCCAATTTTTTTGTCAGCAGATTTGAGTCTTCGTTCATATCAAACTGGCAATGAAATGAGTCAATTAGATATTGGACTATTTTTCGGGAAAAGTAAAAATCCCTGGAGATTGAGAGAGTGGTACATCCTTTCCTCTGAACGAAACTTCTCATTACTCAGAGAAAAAATAATACCCAAATATCAAAAGCAAGAAGGTTGAGTATACATGAAAACACCGGAATTTCCCAAAATAATCGCACATCGAGGACATTTGACGGATTCACTTGAAAATTCAGTAGACTCCATTAAGAAAGTTTTAAAATTTGCGCCTGACTATATAGAAATAGATATTGGAGTTACCAAAGATAATAAAATAATCTTACTTCACGATTCTACTCTGGAGCGAACAACAAATGGAAGGGGATGGGTCCGGGACAAAACTCTTAAAGAGATCAGGGAATTAAGGTTAAAATATCCTGGAGGGAAAATTACTTCAGAGAGAGTACCTACTTTAGAAGAGGTATTGGAGATAATGAGTAAACAGAGTACAAATTTGCAAGTAGATGCAAAATATTATGATAGTGATATAATCGTTGAAACAGTGGTTCAAATAATAAAAAGCAACCATAATATAGAAAAAACTATTATCACCTCAACAAACCTTAATTTTCTTAAAAAAGTCCACAAATTAGACTTAAATGTTCGGCTAGGGTATGATCCGCAAGATATGTATGATACTAAATTGATAAACAATTTAAAAAACATGTATAAAACCTATACTGATTTTAGCCCTATAACTTTTGAAGAGATGGGAGACGAATTTCTTTCTCATATTATTTTACGGTCTAAAGAAATTAATGCAGAAGCAGTTTGTATTGATTATAAGTTGATATTACAAAGACAAAAAGAACTTAATTTGATTGAGAGATTTCATAGAAATGGTATAGAGGTTGACGCCTGGACAGTTAATAAAGAAGATGAAATACAGTTACTGATTAATCTCGGCGTTGATTGGATTACAACCGATCGAATTGACTTATTAATACATTTAAGGAAAAAAGTTTCGTAGCACAATACTGATGAATCATATATGTCAGAATTATTGCAGGCAAGGGAGGAAAATATATGGTTAGCAAAACTTTCGTCGGTAGAAAAGCTGAGTTAAAAAAACTGGAAGAATATCTCACCGGTGTTCTTCAAAATAAGAAAGGGAATGTAACATTTATCACAGGTGAAACAGGGAGCGGGAGAACAACACTAGTTGAGAAGTTCCGAGACAATGCATTAGCCAAGGAATATAATATGAGATATGCATATACCCGATGTGACGAACGCACGGGCACAGGCAACCCTTACGCTGCATTTGATGCTTTGGTTAGGCAGTTGTTAACTAAGGGGAAAAGTAAAAAATTTGCTCTCAAATTTATGGAAGATTTAGGAGCAGATTGGCTGTCAGCTATTCCTGCATTTGGAGGTCTTGCGAGTGCGGTGTTGAAAACGGCTGTGTGGGGCAAGAAAAATGTTACCCCTGAAAATATTGATCAGAGTACGATGTTTCAACGGTATACCAAAATTCTGCAAAACACATCAGAAAAAAATCCCTTATTACTTATTATCGACGATTTGCAATGGTGTGATGATTCAAGTTGCGGTTTGCTTTCTCATCTTGCAAGAAATATCGATGAATATCCAATTTTTATTATAGGTATATACCGTCCATCTGAAATTGAAGCTACATCACATCCAATGAAACAAATTAGAGCAGAAATGGATAGATATAAAATCTGCAATGAACTCCGCTTAGGAAGATTAAGTAAAGAGGAATTAATTGAATACCTAAACGCCGAATTTCCCAACAACAAGTTTGAAGCTCCGATTATTGATGTTCTTTATGATAAAACTGATGGTCATCCATTATTTATTGTAGAAGTAATGAACCTGTTGAAAGAACAAAAAGTAATTATTCACGAAAATAATATTTGGAAACTTAGTCAAAATATTAATGATATTGATATCCCAACTAGCGTTATTGGGGTTGTCAATAAAAGGATTGAGCTTCTAAAAAATGAAAGTAGACGCATTCTAAGATATGCCTCAATTCAAGGCGAAACATTTACATCTATTACCCTTTCAAAACTTCTTGATTGGCAAGAGCTTCCATTACTAGAGGAACTGAATGTTTTAGTAAAAATCCATAAGCTCATAGAAGAGTTGGAATCAGAAGACCTAATAAGAAAAAAAGAAGGAGGATATGAATTCATTCATTACTTTGTTCATAAATCATTTTATGATGATTTAGGCAAAAGGGAAAAGGAGCTTCTACATAAAAAGATAGGAGAGATTTTAGAAGAACTATATAAAGATGATATTTATGAGCTGGCTGTTGATTTAGCAATACATTTTGAAAAGGGGCTGGTATATGATAAGGCAATAGATTACAGGTTGAAAAGTGCTATAAAAGCGAATGATATTCATAGCTGTACCGAGGCAATAGCGCATTGTAACAAGGCGCTATCCTTATTAGAAAAAACAAAAGATGAAATCAAAGAAAATATAAAGAAGAAAACAGAACTTCTATTTGAGCTTGGAAGAGGAGAGGAATTTATTGGCGAATGGGATAAAGCAATTGAGCATTATACAGAAGCGAAGAAACTTGCTGAAAAAACTGACACTGAAATTTACATAAGTGAGGGCTTTCTAAGAATAGGAAGAATCTTGCGGAAAAGGGGTGAATATAGTGATTCGATCAATAATCTGGAGAAATCTTCAAAAATTAAGGATAAAATCAATGATGGAAGAGGATTGGCAGAGACCTTGTCAGAATTGGGATATATTTATTCCCGCCAGGGAAAATTTACAGATGCATTTTCGAAACTGCAAGATTGTTTAACGATAAACGAAAAACACAGTGATTATATAGGAATGGCGAGGACGTTAAGGACAATTGCTTTTATTTATCGGAGACAACACAAGTTTCCAGAAGCTCATAAAGAGCTCAGCGCAAGTGCAAAATATTGTGTTAAGGCAAATAGTGTTCAAGAAAAAGCTGAAACATTAAGAGAAATGGCCATTATTTATGGCGAACAGGGTGATCATGAGAAAGAATTATCAGTTTGTGATGAGATTTTACAAATAGATGAAAATCTTGGCAATATCATCGGAAAAATCAATACTCTTGAACGCCAGTCATGGGCAAATCGGCTTTTAGGGAACTTATCCAAAGCCGTTGCAATTTCTGAAGAACGTTTAGAAATAGCAAAAAAGACCTGTAATCTTCATGAGATAGCGGAAGCGCTGCAAGGCGTTGCGTTACTTTATAGAGATATTGGCAAGTGGGAAGAATCGATTGATTATTGTAAAGAGTATATTAAAATCGCTAAAACGCTGGGGGCGGTTCCAAAACATACTATTTACAATGATTTAGGTTTTATTTACAGAAGACAGGGCAAATTTGATGATGCAATAACAAGTTTTGAAAAAGAAATTGAACTCAAAACAAAAATGGATGATAAAACCCGTAAAATGTGGCTTACTGAAATTGGGAAAGTTTATTTTTATCAGGGTAAACTTGGTAAAGCTTTATCGCTCTATGAGGAAGCTTTAGAGGTCGCAAGTGGGCGTCAAAAGACGAGTATTTTCTGGAAAATAGGAGAAATATATGAGGCAAAAAACCTGCTTGACAAGGCATTAGATAAATATAGTGAATGTTCAAAATCAATAAAAGAACAAAATGATATATTACGTGCGCCGGTAATACTCACCAAAATTGGAGATGTTTATTTACTTCAGGGGGGAAATGAAATTAGTCAAAAAACGTTTGAAGAAGCGTTGAATAAACATTGCGGAGAGAAACATGGAGAGGCGATTACTTATCATAGTCTTTCAAAACTTCACTTTGCCAAAGGTGAACTTAAAAAGGCAATGGAATATATTAATTAACAAAGCTATCGAGATTTTTGATCGATTAAGGGCATTTCGTGTTGCTGGCGCTGAGTTAACTAAAGCCAGGATATACCTGAAGAATAAAGATTATCAAAATGCAAGTGAGTTTATACGCGTTGCAAGAGTAAAGTTCACAGAGCTTGGAATTCCTCATGGAGTTGCTGAAACTGAAATGCTTGAAGGAGAGTTGATTTATGCTGAAACCGGTAATAGTAAAAAGGCTCATTCACTAATTTCAGAAGCCGCTGAAATTTTTCGTAATCTCGGATTTAAATTGTTAGAAAATGAAGCAGCTAGAATAACAAAAACAATATTTTCAAAAGATGGGCACTAATACTTGTTTAGGGCATATCAAAAGGATCATTGTTTTATATAAGAATGGTTAAAATGAATTGCGTAAAGAAAAAGATTAAAGAGTTTATTGAAAAGTCTTTCGTAACTGAAGATCCAATTCATGCGGAGAATGTTCTTGAGTGGGTACTAAAATTAAAATCTGATGCTGATGAAGCGCTGCAGATTGCCGCACTCGCTCATGATATTGACCGTGCTGTTGAAAAGCGAAAAATATTACGCTCTGATTTTGATGACTATGACGCATTTAAAGCCGCTCATGCTGAAAACAGCGCAAGGATTCTGAGGGAAATTTTAAATGGGTGTCATGTGGAACAGACCATCATTGATGAGACATGCCGGTTGGTGGAAAGGCACGAAACCGGCGGCGACCTATGCTCTGATCTGCTGAAAGACGCGGATAGTATTTCTTTCTTTGAAGTCAACATGCCATTGTATTTTCAAAGAGAAGGATATGAAGAAACCTTAAAACGCTGTATTTGGGGATATCAACGACTTTCACCAAAGATGAAGGCTATTTGTCAAAAAATGACTTACTCACATCACTCGCTTGTCAAATTTCTGCAAGAAACTATTCATCTTAAAACAAAACTACTGTAAACAATAAAAGATGTTTTAGTCATGAACATATATTAAGTAATGTATTTTATAGTCTAAGAAAAAATGCGAACGGAGAAACAAAATTGGAAGAAGCTGAGTGGGAGGAACTAAATGATAGAGCAACTACACTTTATCAACAAGGTCGATTTTCAAAAGCAATACACGCAGGTAAAGAAGCATTAAAGGTTGCAGAGAATACATTTGGTTCTGACCATGCTAATGTGGCGACCGCCATGAACAATCTGGCATTGCTTTATAATGAACAAGGCAAATATGCTGAGGCTGAACCCCTTTATAAGCAGGCACTGGAAATAGGTAAAAAAGCCTTTGGTCCAGACCATCCTGATGTTGCGATATCCCTGAATAATCTGGCAGAATTTTATCATATCCAAGGTAAATATGCCGAGGCTGTACCTCTCCACAAACGTTCTTTGGAAATATTAGAAAATGCCTCTGGTCCAGACCATCCTGATGTTGCTACATCCCTGAACAGTTTGGCAATACTTTTTGTTGACCAGGGCAAATATGCCGAGGTTGAGCCTCTTTATGAACGGGCATTGAAAATAAGAGAAAATGCACTTGGTCCAGACCATCCTGACGTTGCGGCTGTATTAGAGAATATGGCAGAGCTTTATATAGAGATTGGAAAGGAAGAAGAAGCAGGAAGATTGACAGAAAGAGCAAAAAAGATTCGTTTAAAATAACAGTGATAATATATGGGAGCCGCGTCCACATTAGGACAAGAAAATTAAATAAAATCAAATCTTACTCACCCCAAACCAAATCTCACCAGTAATACCCCTGAGTATTCTGATGTTTAGATTGCCATCGGCTATATACCCAATCATTTCACTAAAGTTTTCTATAGCAAATTCAAGAAGCTCATGATCATCGATTTCATCAATGAGTATTACCGTCTATCTCATCTTTTTTTAACTGTTCCAAACCATTCCCTATTGGCATGACAAGTGTTATGCTTAATTTATTCCTGGCGCCAACGACAATATCATTTACATGCAGGCCGAACGATATTAGAATTTCTTGTATTAATACTTTATTTTGTTAAAATAATAAATACCCAAATTAAGCGATTTTATATTGTATATTATGATAGTCGTCTGTCCAGGCGGACGTTTCGCATCATTTGATGGGCGTATGAGAATTTCTCGTAAATTACGCAACCTACCTACCTGTCTGCCGACAGGCAGGTAGGTTGCGGCTACCAGCCCTCGCCAGAATGATCGTCGGGCTGGCGAACGTACTGTTCGGTACGGGCAGGCACAAATCGCTTAATTCAGGAAATAATTTATAGAAAGTGTTGATAGAAGGAGGAATGCTTTATGAAAAAGATAGAAGCAATAATTCGCCCCGAAAAGTTCGAGATCGTCAAAGACGCCCTTACAGAAAAAGGTTATGGGGGGATGTCTGTCGCAGAAATAAAGGGGCATGGTAATCAAAAAGGTGTTAGTGAAGTCTGGAAAGGAAAGAGGTACCGGGTGGATCTGCTGCCAAAGACAAAGATAGAGCTTGTCGTTTCAGATGATGCTGTAGAACAGGTAGTTCAGACCATTATTGAGGTATCACAGACAGGAAGTATTGGAGACGGGAAAATATTTGTTTCTGAGATTTCAAATGTATACAGGGTCCGTACAGGTGAACAAGGTGATGCAGCAATTTAAGATAGCATGCTCGAAAAATGGATTCCCGAGTTCAGTTGGATTGTCCGATTAAGGACTTTAAAAATTGCATACGATAAGAAAATGTATTCCATTATATTGTGTGAATATAACAGCTTTTTTCGGTAACACACTCTATTGATTCGTATAAAATTTCCATCATATTATTCAATTCTGAAATTTTTATACTCAAGGGTGGCATAACAACCATGACATTGCTTAATGACCTGGTAATCAAACCACGTTGTCTGGCTTCGTAACTGACCCTGATCCCAATCCTTTCTTCCCATGAATAAGGCTCCTTCGTCTCCCTGTTCTTGACCAGTTCTATACCGGCAATGAGACCACATTGCCGTACATCTCCTACTGACTTCAGTTCCTGGAATTGTTCGAGCCTCTCCTGTAGGGCCCTGATCTTTGGCTCAAGACCTTCTATGACCTTTTCACTCCTAAATATATCAATACTCGCAAGGGCTGCTGCACATGCTAAAGGATTACCGGTATATGTATGGCCATGGAAAAATGTTTTCTGCTCACTATATTTACCCAGAAAAGCATTATAGATTTCATCTGTAGCCAGAGTCGCTGCCAAAGGCATATAGCCGCCATTTAAACCTTTGGAAATAGTAAAAATATCGGGAGTTACATTCTCATGTGAACATGCAAACATCTTTCCTGTACGGCCAAAACCGACCATTACCTCGTCCGCAATTAGAAGGGTATTATATTTTTCACATAAATCTTTTACGCCGGACAAGAAACCTTGAGGGTGGACGATCATCCCTCCCGCACCCTGCACAAGAGGCTCCATAACCATGGCTGCTATAGAACCAGAGTTTTTTGATAATATATCTTCCAGCCCACCTAAACATTCAGACGAGCACGCAGCTTTATCTTTGTCATATGGGCACCTGTAACAATAAGGCGATGGAGCGATGAAAGTCTTAAGTAAAAGAGGCTTGAATACAGTATGAAAAATATCTATCCCGCCCACACCAACTGCCCCTAAAGTGTCACCATGATATCCGTACTGTAACGTAACAAACTTAGTCTTATCCCGGTAACCTTTGTATTGCCAGTATTGGAATGCCATCTTTATAGCTACTTCTATTGCATTGGAACCATTGTCGGAATAAAATACTTTGTTAAGCCCTTCCGGTGTTATCTCCACAAGACGTTTTGCCAATCTTGCCGAAGGTATATTTGACATGCCAAGCAGGGTTGTATGAGCAACTTTATCAAGTTGGCCCTTTATAGCATTATCAATCTCTTTTCTTCTATGGCCATGTATATTACACCACATGGAAGAAATACCATCTATATACTCTTTACCATTAATGTCCCTCAAAACAACCCCTTCACCATCTACTATAATCAATGGTTCTTCATTGACAAAATCTTTCATCTGGGTAAAGGGATGCCATAGGTACTTCTTATCCCATGACGCCACTTGTTCCTTTGTTGTTTCTACGTTTATTTGTTCGTGCATAATTATGCTTCCCTATATATAAAGTTATACCAGGAATTCTTGACTATGATGTTTTGCCGGAAGATATCCCGGTCTTATGTCTTATTGCGGGAATTTGAAAAACTCTGCCTCGCCGATGAAAAGGATGCAGGCTACTTCGTGATTATACGTAAGATGAACAACTGCCGTAGTCACACAAATAATCAACCAGATTATCCAGATTACAGCTTAAGAGT
>JACZYU010000221.1 GCA_022570935.1 Planctomycetota bacterium
GAAGCGGGAATACTAATCAAAGATGCCGCAAGCCTGGAACTCGCACATAAGATTAATACACTGGTATTGGACAAAACAGGCACAATAACTGAAGGCAAGCCCAGGGTCACGGATTTGTTTAATATTAATGATGAAAAAGAAACTGCTGAAACGGACAATAAAAACGGTTTGAATATTTTACACGTAATAGGAAGTTGCGAACAACACTCTGAACACCCCATAGGTATGGCGATAGTACACTATGTCAGAGACCAGGGTATCGACCTGGAAGAAGTAAAGGATTTCAAGGCTATTGCCGGCATGGGAGTCAGAGCGATTTATAATGGATCTACTGTTTTAATTGGCAGTGATAAATTAATGACAGAAAACAATATTGACATATCAGAATTAAAACAAAAGGCTACGGAAATCAAAGATGAAGGCAAGACCATTGCCTTTCTGGCTATTGATAATAAGGCAAAAACCGTCATTGGCATTGGAGACGTAGTGAGAGAAACATCAAAGGATGCTATACAAGAGATCAATGATATGGGTATTGAGGTCGTTATGCTCACCGGTGATAATGAGGTAGTTGCTGAAACGGTTGGTAAAGAGATGAACATAATGACTGTGAAGTCAAATCTCAAACCTGCAGATAAATGTGATGAGATAAAGGAAATTCAGCAAAGTGGTAAGATTGTCGGGATGATTGGAGACGGGATAAATGACGCACCTGCTCTTGCCACTGCAGACGTCAGCTTTGCCATAGGAACTGCTACCGAGATAGCAATGGAGGCTGCAAATATCACGCTCGTCAAGGGTGACATTTTGCGTGCATGTGAAGCGCTGAAACTGAGCAGACAGACGATGAACATAATCAAACAAAATCTTTTCTGGGCCTTCGGTTACAACGTCCTTGCAATACCTGTTGCCGCACTTGGCTTCCTTAATCCCATGATTGCGGCAGGCGCCATGGCATTCAGCTCAGTATCCGTGGTTACCAACTCCCTGAGATTGAGAAGATTTAGATTAAAATAGGACGCAGATTTTCGCAGATACGCACAGATAAAAATTTTTGTACCTTCATATTAACGCTCTTCTGACGAACTACGATTGCGAACTGTAGCGGAAACCTTCAGGTTTCCACTATACCGGTTGCATGCGGGAATCCAGACCCTATATTGTGTTGGACTTACAAAATCATTTTCTGCAAAATAAAACGGCTGTTGCATATGAATGCATTTACTGTCGCAAAACAATCAACTTTGCTTATTCATTCCGGACACACCTGTCTGCCGATAGGCAGGGATAACCGCAGATTATGATGATTTAAAAAAATATTAGACGGGATAAAAGGATAAATAGGGTATTTAATAATCCAGTTTATCTTGTAAATCCTGTCAAATCTGAGTTAAGCTCTGTAAAGCCAGATGGTGTGTCACTGGTTTCAAGTTACGAGTTAAGATTTTCAAACTCGTAACTTGATTATATAGGAATTTCCATTTTAAGTTTTTATGATTTTAGTAGTTATGACTTTTGCCTTTTACTGTAGTTCAACTCAAACCTAAAGGTATGAGTTACATTTCGTAACTCATGGCTTTAGCCTTGATGATGCAAGGGCTGAGTCGATTGTTTGCTGTAGGAGGTGCCTTTTATTGGAGATTTTAGTCCGCCCGTAGGGCGCTAATTAAAAAACTAAGTTTGTTTTTATCTGTGTACCCGCCCGAACGACGCAGTCGGGCGTGTCCTATTTTATAATGGTACAATAATTGCGAATTTCATCAGGGGGTAAAGGCTTTTGGTTTCAACGACTGGAGATTCCAGATATTATTGGAAGATTATTGTCCTGGCCGTATTTATAATAATTATAAGTCTTTCACATTATGTTACGGGTACGGAACATAAATATCACGGTCTGCATGAGATTTACAGAAGGCTTTATTATGTTCCCATTATCCTTTCTGCTTTCTGGTTTGGCATAAGAGGCGGTATGTCCTGTGCGATTGTTATAAGCTTTTTTTATCTGCCTCACGTTATTTATCAGTGGGGAGGTAATTTTCTTACCGATGATATTCCGAGAACACTTGAAATTGTTCTTTACTATATAATAGGTTTTGTAACGGGCTTTCTGTCACAAAAACAGATGGATGCGACAAAGAGTCTCAAAAAGACTATTGAGGAACGTGATGAATCGTATGATAAACTGAAACATCAGGCCGAGATACTTGTCCAGGCGGAAGAGCAGTTGAGGCGTGCTGACCGCCTGTCTGCGTTAGGTAAGCTCTCCGCTGGAATTGCACATGAGGTCAGGAATCCACTTGCTTCAATCAAGGGAACCGCAGAGATTTTATCTGACAAGTTTAAACCGGGAGACAAAGAATATGAGTTTGTAGAGATACTTATAAAAGAGGTTAATCGGCTGGATACTGTTGTTGCTGGATTTCTCGATTTTGCAAAACCCAAGCCTCCGGAACTGAAGTCATCAAAAATCAATGACATTATCCTATCGGTACTTAAATTAACTGAGCATCAGATAGCAAGATCCAGGGTTGATCTCAAGACAAAATTAGAAGATTCTCTCCCATCTGTATACGTTGATCCGGAACAGATGAAGCAGGTATTTCTAAACCTTATTATTAATGCAGTTCAAGCTATGCCGGATGGTGGAGTTTTGGAGGTCGAATCGCATCGAAATGATTCAGAAATCGAATGCACTTTCTCCGACACAGGCACAGGAATCAGCAAAGAGCAGCAGGAGAATCTGTTTACTCCATTCTATACCAGTAAAACCAAAGGCACAGGTCTGGGGCTTGCAATCGTTTACAGGATACTTGAGAGTCATAAGAGCAAGATCAAATTTTCTACAAAGGAAGATGAGGGAACTACATTTACAGTATGTTTACCGATTGAGACATTAACATAGGAAGTTGTAGGGGCGAACGGCCGTTCGCCCCTACGTTAATATTAAAGAAAGCAGCCGAATGCCTAAATTTTCAAAAAGTTGAGGTAGATAAAAAACGATGTCAAATAATAAGACTATTCTTATAGCAGATGATGATGAAAG
>JACZYU010000067.1 GCA_022570935.1 Planctomycetota bacterium
GTGGTTAAATAATTATCCTCTCCGGTGTTAATGATGATGTCAGCAAATGAATTTATCATTCGTGAAAAGTGCTGATCAACAAATGTCCTGTACATGTTGATATCACGAAATAGTACTCCATACATGGAATCATTCAGCATCATGTCAAGACGTTCCAGCGCACCCATTGTTGCTATTTCAGGCATACAAAGTCCTGAACAATAATTTACAAGACGTACATAGCGTTTCACTTTTTCAGAAATATTATCAAGGGCCTCGCGCATAATCCTGAAATTTTCCTGGGTTGCGTAGGTCCCGCAAAAACCCTCTGTTGTCGCACCGTACGGCACATAATCCAGGAGGCTTTGACCTGCCGTGCGTATTACGGCTATCACGTCTGCTCCCTGTTCAGCCGCTGCCGTAGCCTGCTTTACGTCTTCGTAGATATTCCCGGTAGCAACAATAAGATAGAGGAGGGGCGACTTCTCATTTTTATTCAACTCTTCCAGTTTTTGATCACGATAGTCAACGTTCTCTTTAATACGGTTGCTGTATTTCAAGATAAGTTCTTTGGCCTTTTCTTCAATATGTGCAAAATCTACAAATTCAAGTGTTGAAATATCGAGACCATCAGCAATTGCATTATTCAATTCCGAAACAGACATGTCCTTTTTCAGCATAGCGTTAACGTAATAACGGGTTGAGCCATAAGAAAGATATTCTTTTACTGAAGACACTGCAAGATTTGGAACGGGGACTTTATTTATATTAATTCCATCTGCGCCTAAGATGCGTAGGGTTGCCCTTTCAACAGTATCAGTAGTATGTTGGTCAATATACTCTTGTATAGGGCAGGCTATATCACGTGCCAATGATTTAGCCTGATCAATTATCTCCTGTGATAAATCAAGTTTGTTTTGCATTTGAACATTTGAATTTTCTTTTGGATTTCGAGTTTAAACGTGAATCAAGTATCGAGGATCGAACAAACATTTCAATTGGCGAAACGCCTAAGTTCATGAAATTCAATGTATGAGTTTATTACTTTTTGCGTCTTTTTAGATTTTCAGGTTTCAGGTATAACTTTTCTCCACAGAGAAGTTTTGCAACACCGTCCAGAGGCTTATACCTTTCATCGTCGCAAATGTGACACTGTCCACAGTCGGAAATTGTATCTTTTGGCTGTGTGTATGTTGTAATTATACCTTCATAATTGCGAATGGCTAATCTCCTGTCAGACTGTGATAGTATGTAATTAGGCATAATTGGAATTTTTCCTCCCCCACCAGGTGCATCAACAACGAAAGTAGGCACTGCCATACCTGTTGTATGCCCACGCAGATTTTCGATTATTTCCATCCCTTTAACGATGGATGTTCTAAAATGGCCAATTCCCATCGAAAGATCGCACTGGTATATGTAATAAGGTTTTACTCTTATCATTAATAGTTCATGCACGAGTTTCTTCATGATGAACGGGCAATCATTAACATCCTTTAACAGAACTGACTGATTACCCAGGGGTATTCCAGCATCGGCAAGTTTTTCGCAAGCCACTTTTGATTCGTACGTAATCTCCATAGGATGATTAAAATGTGTATTAAGATAAATTGGGTGATATTTCTTCAGCATGTCTACCAACGAGTCGGTAATTCTCTGAGGCAGAACAACCGGCATTCTGCTTCCTATTCGAATAATCTCAACATGTTCAATTTCTCGTACTCTTTTGATAAGATGTTCCAATTGATCATCACCAAATGTGAGCGGATCTCCTCCTGAAATCAGCACATCTCTGACTTCTTTGTGATCCTGGATATATTCAATGCAATTGTTTAAATGTTGTTTAGAGAGGTGTTCATCAAGGACACCAACCACCCTCCTGCGTGTACAGTGGCGGCAGTACATTGAACATATATGTGTTACAAGGAATAATACTCTGTCAGGATATCTGTGAGTAAGACCAAAAACCGGTGAATCAGCAACTTCATGCAGTGGGTCGATATAATCATCTTCAGAGATTTCTAATTCCTGGATCCTTGGCACAGCTTGAAGCCTTACAGGACAACGTTTGTATTTTTTATCCATTAAGGCAGCATAATATGGAGTTATACTCATATCAAATTTCTGTAGACAATTTTCTAACTCCTTTTCTTCGTCCTTATCAACTTCGATAATCTTCTTCAATGTTGGGATGTCTCGAATAGCATTTCTAAGATGCCACTTCCAATCTTTCCAATCTTCTTCACTAATATTCTTAAAAAGAGGAATATCACTGTATTTTACTTTTGAATACTCTTTCATAGCACCTTCTTCTTTCCTGTTAAATTAGCTTCTTTCAGTCGCTAATTTATTAACAGTAAATCGATTCAAAAAGTTTTCTTATTTTTTTTGATCTTCGCAGAATATTAAGGGCTGTTTCCGCATGTCCCCTTGCATATCCATTTCCAATAACCATATCTATATCCTTGCCCACTCCTTCTGCTCCCAAAGCCGCTTTAGTAAATGAAGTAGCCATACTAAAGAAGTAAATTTTACCTCTATCCCGACACATAAGAATAGAAGCTAATTCAGTATCAGGAACGTTTACACAGTTTATAACCACGTCGGCTAATCTGCCGTTAGTAATTTCTGATATTTTTTTTAAACACGATAACGCATCCCGGGCATCTAACTTTAAAATAGAATCACATAGATCTACAGTCTCAAGATTTTTAATACTTTTATCTGAATGTCCAATACCTATCACTTTTCCATCGCTTTGTAATTTTTCCCTTGCTGCGTAAGCACAAAGAATACCTGATTTGCCGCCAGCTCCAATTATAACTACAATATTACCAGGGCTGATTAATCTGGACGTTTGAACCGGCGCTCCACATACATCCAGTACTGCCAGGGCTAGAGGGAGGGGAATATCGTCCGGTAATCCGGTATAGATAGCTGATTCAAAAAGTATCGCCTTACCGTCAACTTCTACCTGGGCAGTGTCACATTTAACCTCATTAATATTGAAAATTTTTAAAGGCGTAAGCGAAAGAGATACTAAGCTGACTATTCTGTCGCCTTTTTTCAAATCACATTTATTACTTAATTTTTCTCCAACATAATCTATACTACCTGTCAAAATACCACCTGAGCCTGTAATGGGATTATGCAGTTTTCCACGCTCATTGATTATATCGAGTATAATTTTTATTATTCTCTCTTTATCCCCTTTTGCTTCCTTTTTGATCTGTGTAAAACTGGCCGAATCTATATTTAATAATTCTACATCAACAAGGATTTCATTATCCCAAAGAATATCTATATTATTATTTAATTTCTCTGAAGGCTGAGGAAGCACTCCTTTTGGATCAATCACACGATGACTTCCAAACCGATCTCCATCTTTTAAATAATTTAATAGCATAGGAATTTCCATTATAACCCTTTGTTCAGCAAGGAGTTACTGGGAATATGAGGAAATCCAAATATCGAATATCGAAATTCGAAACAAATTCGAATGTCCCTGTCTGCCGACAGGCAGGGAATGACAGAAATTCTAAACAGGGTTTTGGTCATTTGAATTTTTATTTTTGAAAATTGTTTCGGATTTCGTGCTTCGGATTTCGAGTTTAGTATTCTGTTAAAAAAGTCCGCCCGTAGGGCGTTAATTTATATCCATATTATCATCGTTCCTTCAGTTTGAATGTTTTTCTTACATAGTCAGGTCCGGCTATTTCACAGCCAAATTCCTTTGCTATGCGTACGGCACGTTCAACGAGTTGGGCGTTACTTTCAGTTAATATTCCTTTGGAGTAGTAGACGTTATCTTCCAGACCAACACGAATAAATCCACCAAAAGAGATAGCTCCATAGATTGCCATAAGAGATGCTTTGCCTCCAATTCCAATAGCAGTCCAAAAACTATTCTCCGGCAGGCGTTTTATAAGGAAACCGAGGGTTTCTGTATCATAACGCACCCCACCCGGAGCATTCAAAACTAACCCATAATGAAACGGTGCCCTGATAAGCCCTTCTTTAATTAAAACAAGAGATGTATCGATGTGTGACAGATCAAAGCATTCAAGGGTCGGGTGAATACCATAGCCCTGCATGATACCGGCTACCTTTCTGATCATCGGAAGAGTATTTAAAATGTAATCATCACCGAAATTGGTAGTACCACAATCCAATGATGCGATCTCAGGTTCAAGCTGTAGTGGCTGTATTCGCTCTTCAAGAGTCATTCCTACAGCACCACCAGTGGTAACTTCAATAACAATGTCACATTTCCTCCTTACAATTTCCATCGTTTCTTTAAAAACCTTTAAATCTTGTGTAGGTAAACCATCTTTATCTCTTACGTGAAGGTGTAGAATTGATGCTCCGGCATTATAAGCATCGTAGGCTGCCTGACCAATTTCTTCAGGTGTAATAGGAAGATTTGCATTATCCTTCCTCGTAGTTTCTGCTCCTGTAATGGCACAGGTTATTACTATTTTATACATCATATTTATAAAAACCTTCGCCTGTTTTCTTGCCTAATTTCCCGTCTCTAACCAGTATTTCAAGAAGTTGAGAAGGTTTGTATCTATCATCATTTAAATTATCATAAAGCACCTGCATTATATCCAAACAAACATCTAGTCCTATAAAATCCGCAAGCTTAATCGGACCCATAGGGTGATTCATGCCATGTTTCATAACGGTATCTATATCTTCCCTGGTAGAAACTCCATTTTCTAAAAGTTTTATTGCTTCTCCAATAAGGGCAAAGAGAAGACGATTGGAAACAAAACCCGGCGAATCATTGACAACTGCAGGGATTTTATCCAGGCGTTTTGTCAATTCTTTTATAGCCTCCACTGTTTCTTCAGATGTTTTTTTGCCCCGGATTATTTCAACAAGCTTCATCACCTTGGGTGGATTCATAAAATGCATTCCGATAAAACGGGAAGTGTCTGTCACCTCAACGGCAAGTTTGTTGATGGAGACCGATGATGTATTTGTGGCAATAATGGCAGTTTTTTTGCACACACAATTAATGGATTTGAAAACTTCCTTCTTTACCGAAATGTCCTCAAAAACCGCTTCTATAATAAGATCACAATCCTTTAACTTCTCAAGGTCTGTAGAAGTTACTATAAGACTTGATACCTTTTCCCACAAATCGGGGTCTGTAAATTTCTTTAATTTTTCTACTGCTTTTTGAAGTATTGCCTCTTCCGTGTCAACAAGGACAACTTCATAATCATACAGAGCAAATACCTGGGCTATCCCTCCGCCCATTGTCCCTGCACCAATAACGCCTATTTTTTTTATCTCATTTACCGACGTCATGATATTGTTCTGTACAATAGTCCCTTAATGAATGTTTTTTGACCATTTTTGGCAAAGCTGAGCTCTGTAAAATATTTATTAATAGAGTTTTTCAGGTTGCCTGTCTCCTGAGGACGACCTGTGGGCTGCTCACATATCCGACTCAGTCGGGATGTCTGACCAGCCCGACATAGTCTTTCTGGCGGGTAAGCACCAAATAACATATTCCCTGCCTTGCCGGCAGGCAGGCAAATAACAAACAAATTCCAAACAAACGGCTCGACTGAGTTCTCCGAAGTCTGATTTTGGTCATTCGGACATTGTAATTTGTAATTTGTTTGTGATTTGAGATTTGTAATTTAATAACTCCTGTTTGGACTCCGTCTCGTAGAGACTACGCCTCGGAGAGTTCTAGCTCGTCCAGGTTAGGATAGTAAAAAATATAGTTTGCCCGTGCTTGTTGTGAAACTTTAAAATTAGTGAATAAGAATAACACTACAGCTACACTTTGTCATTCTGGGGAGGAACGACGAAGAATCTCACGTTGTAGGGGCGTATGGCAATACACCCCTACGGTACAAGGCAGGGATTCTTCGTTCCCGATGGTCTCTCAGAATGACAGGTTTCAGCAAAATGTCGCTGTAATGTTAAATAATTTGATTCAATCTACAGAATTGATACAGCAAATGTTTATCTTTATATATTGCTTTACTTGGGAGCGATATACAAATAAAAATGAATCCTTGATTAAGGGAATGACAATTCCTAACATGATTATAATTTATCCCGATCATCCTGTAATCCTGTCTAAAAAATAGAAATTACTATGCAATCGAACCCTTATCAAGACGATGGAGCAAAATAGACGTCTGTTATCTTGAATTTGGAATTTCTTAAAAATTGGGCCTTAACATCCATGCCTATCTTTATCTCGTCTTCTTTTATTCCGATAAGTCTTGACTGAAATAAGGTATCAACTCCATCAAACTCTACAAGAATTAAATTGTAGGGAGTCTCTTTTAAGAATGCTTCTCCACCATAATAACAGGTAGTCCAGGTATGAATCTTACCGGTCTCAGGAAGCTCAAACCATGCAGTCTCTTTTCCACAGTACATGCAGTGCATACGCGGAGTAGCATATTTGTATCCACATTCTTTACATTCGCTTCCCAAAAGAACACCTTTTGTCAGCCCGATAAAGAACGGTGAGTCCTGGGCATAAGAGTGGATGTAGTCCATTTCATAGTGATTTTTAATAATAACTGGATCAGTATTAAATAATATTGTTCCCTCTTCTGTTTCCGGTATTTTTATCTTTTTCGACATTTAAGTTTTCTCCAAAATAGTTACTGCCACATAAGTTCCTGTTCCTGCATGGCTGTGAATCAGCCCTCTTTTAGCATCTTTTATTTGAAGCTTATCAGTTCCAAAATGTTTTCCAATTGTTCCCTGTAATTGCCACAGAGAAAATACTGCCTGCATTATGCCTGTAGCGCCAACCGGATGACCTGAAGCAAGTAACCCGCCTGAAGGATTAACGGGAATTACGGCCTTTTCGGGGAGTTCCAGTCCATAATCTATATCTTTCAAAAAAGGCTTGCCCTTTTCTACAAAGCTTCCGCCCTCTCCGTATCTGCATAAGCCCAAATCTTCGTATGTCTGTATCTCGGAAGAGGTATAGGCATCATGCAGTTCAATAAAATCAAGTTCGTCCAATGGATTACTTATTCCTGCATGTTCATACGCCATCTTTGCCGCCGTTCTTCCCGCCCTGAAGGAATGTACACCCGGATACTTGAAATCTTTATAGTCGTCTTCTTTTTCATTTGGAAGCAGTATAACATCTCCATGAGGTCTATCAGCCATACGCATACAATCAGTTCCTGTTCCCACGCCTTTTATAAGAACAGGATTATCACACACTTTAAAGGCAGTATCTTCATCCGCCAGGATGCAGACCGCGGCTCCATCACTCATAGTGCAGCAATCAAGACGCGTCAATGGCCATGAGACCATTTCAGATTTTCTTACATCTTCTATAGTCAAGTCTGCCGGATGCTGTGCAAATGGATTGTGGAGAGCATTCATGTGATTTTTTACAGATACGCAGGCCATCTGTTCGGGAGTGGTCCCAAATTCATGCATATGCCTTACAACCATCATGGCATAATATCCTGTATAGAAACCGCCTAATGGATAATCGTAGTTTGTATCAGAAGCAAGAGCAATAAACTCATTTCCTTTCCAGGTATTTACCCTGCTCATGGTCTCAAATCCTGCAGCAACTATTACCTTCATCCTGCCGGATGCAACAGCCTCGTACGCACTTTGTATACAGAGTCCGCCTGTAGCTCCTCCACCTTCTACCCGCCTTGAGGGCTTTGGGCATAGTCCCAGGAAATCCTGAACCATTGCACCTGCCATAAGTTGTCGAGTAAAATGATCAGAAAAATAGGACACTACAGAACCATCTATCATAGATGGTTCGAGCCTGGGTACATGGGAAAGAGCATAATCATAAGCCTCCCTAACCATGAGTCTGAAATCCTTTTCAGGATGCGCTTTTGCAAATTTAGTTATACCGCCTGAAATTAAATATACTTTCTTCATTTATTGATTCCTTTTTTGACAGGATCTACAGGATATACAAGATATTTTTTAATCCAGTTTGTCACCTATTCTAAATCCTTGATTTTTCGTTTAACTTCAACTTTACTCTCTGCATAATTAAGAATAAGACCTACTGGTTTTCCTGTAGCTACAAGGTAATTAACCAATTGTACTTCATGAGCCTTAATAATTCGTCTAAGTGACTTTAATTCCAAAATAATTGTGTCGTTAACAATAATATCTGCTACAAATTCTCCTACAATCTCATTTTCGTAATATACTGTAATAGGTTTTTGTGATTCTGCATTAAGACTTGCTTTACGGAGTTCGATAAGTATACATTTTTCATATACACTCTCAAGAAATCCAAATCCCATTTTATTATAAACACGATATGCACATCCAATAATTTTTTCAGTCAATTCTTTATATTCCATTATAACCTCCCTCAGGTTGTGATAGATGTTTTGATAAACTAGATTTATATCTTGTTTATCCTGCCGCCAGAGGCGCCCCTGTGTGCAACTTCTAGGTCCGCCGCAGGCGGGTTATCCTGTCAAATATTTTCTCTATTCTTTAACAAGCCCCTTCACAAAATCTACTATCTCTTCCAGAGTTGCTCCAGGGAGAAACACTTCCCTTACGCCTATCTTTTTCAATCCTTCTACATCCTCTTCCGGGATCGTCCCTCCACCAAAAACAGGAATATTTCCAATCCCTTTTTCATTCATGAGGTCTATAATTTTTCGGAAGACCACGTTATGTGCTCCGGTAAGACAACTTATACCAATGGCATCTATTTTCTCTTCGATTGCTTTATTCACAAATTCTTCAGGACTCTGATAAAGACCTGAATAAACAACGTCAAAACCGGCCTCTGTAAGGGCCTTTGCAACAGTCCTCAAACCCCTGTCATGACCATCAAGGCCAATCCTTCCAATTAATATCTTTGCCTTCATTTGTTTTTCTTCCAGCCTGTTATCAGTACGGGCAGGTGCGTACTCTGCGGCAAACTCATTAAATTGTTCCAGGCTCTTTATATTCTCCGAAAACTTCTTTCATAGCGTTACAAACATCTCCAACTGTAGCATAAAGCTTAACAGCCTTAATAATCATAGGCATAACTGATTTTCCGCTCTCCGCAGTCTTTTTTAATTCTTCCAGGGCCTTGTTAAGTCTATTATTGTCCCTATTCTTTTTAAAAGCCTGTAGTTTTTCAACCTGTTTCTTTTCAATCTCAGGTTCTATCTTTAAGGTTTCTATAGGTTCTTCTTTTGTTGTAAACTTATTTACCCCGACAATTATCCTTTCATTGTTGTCAATCTCTTTCTGATATGTATAGCTTGCGTTCCGGATCTCGTCTTGAGGAAAACTTTTTTCAATGGC
Source organism: Planctomycetota bacterium (assembly GCA_022570935.1). Lineage (GTDB taxonomy): Bacteria > Planctomycetota > Brocadiia > Brocadiales > Scalinduaceae > Scalindua. The sequence goes on from JACZYU010000067.1 coordinate 9,274, forward strand.
TGAGACCATTCCGCCAAGATCATCAAGCTTTTTGAAATATTCTTGGGCCCCTTTTTCCATTTCATTGGTTAATGATTCAATATAATATGACCCGCCTAAAGGGTCTATAGTATTTGTGACACCACTTTCCTCCGCAATTATCTGCTGTGTTCTAAGGGCAATCCTTACCGCTTTCTCTGACGGGAGAGCCAGTGTTTCATCCAGAGAATCTGTATGCAAAGACTGGGTACCTCCCAGAACTCCTGCCAAGGCCTGAATGGTAACCCTGATTATGTTATTCAAAGGCTGTTGTGCCGTAAGTGTGCAGCCGGCAGTTTGAGTATGGAATCTCAAGGCCATTGAATGAGGGTCTCCGGGGTTGTATCTTTTTTTTATCTCTCTTGCCCATATACGCCTTGCTGCCCGAAATTTGGCTATCTCTTCAAAGAAGTCATTATGAGAGTTGAAGAAGAAAGACAACCGCGGTGCAAATTCATCAATATCTAAACCTGCCTTAATAACTTCTTCCACATATGTTAGTCCGTCATAAAGTGTAAAAGCCAATTCCTGTATCGCCGTTGAACCGGCCTCTCTTATATGGTAGCCGCTGATGCTTACGGGATGCCATTTGGGAATGTGTCGTGCAGAGTAGACTATTGTATCTGTAATTAATCTTAATGATGATTCAGGAGGATATATCCACTCGTTCTGGGCAATATACTCTTTCAGGATATCGTTCTGAATTGTTCCTTCTAATTTTACAGGATCTATTCCCTGATTTTCTGCCAGGGCTATATACATGGCAAAAAGCACAGATGCCGGAGCGTTTATAGTCATGGAAGTTGTTACTTTGTCCAGAGGTATATCCCTGAACAATGTTTCCATATCAACTAACGTATCTATGGCCACTCCACAGCGGCCGACTTCACCCTCTGAAAGGGGATCATCAGAGTCCCTTCCCAAGAGTGTAGGCAGATCAAATGCAATGCTTAATCCCATCTGTCCCTGTTTTAAAAGATATTTCAATCTTTCATTGGTCTCTTCTGCTGTACCAAACCCAGCAAACTCCCGCATTGTCCATGGGTGCGCTCTATACATGGTTGGATATATACCTCTGGTATAAGGATACTCGCCCGGGAATCCCAGATCGTTTAAATAATCAGTATCGCCTTCTAAAGATGTATATATCCTTTCGATTACCTTCTGAGAAAGGTTAGTAAATCTGTTCTTTTTTTCAGGAGTATTTTTTATGCTTTCACCAAGGGTAGTTGTTTCCCACTCCTTTTTCTTTTCTTTTATTTTGTCTAAACTTTTTTTGTCTACCATAGTCTTTTTTATAAGGCTTCAATTGCCATACTCATGGCGCCACCACCACCTAAACACAAAGCTGCCAGTCCTGATTTCATCTTCCTTTGTCTTAAGGAATGAATTAGAGTAACCAAAATCCTGGCCCCGCTCGCGCCTATAGGATGGCCAAGGGCAATAGCGCCGCCATTAACGTTTACCCTGGCAGGGTCAAGACAGAGTTCTTTTATTACGGCAAGGGTTTGGGCGGCAAAGGCCTCATTTTCTTCTATTAAATCAAAGTCATCAATCTTGAGTGATGTCTTTTCCAAAAGTCTCTTTACCGCAGTAACAGGTGCTATAGTAAACCATTTAGGGTCAGTATGCGCTGTTGCATAACCAATAATTTTAGCAATTGGTTTCAGATTTAATTTTTCCGCCATTTCTTCGGACATGAGCAGGAGTGCGGCTGCGCCATCATTTAATCCCGGAGCATTTCCGGCAGTAATTGTTCCTTTATCACTAAAAACAGGTTTTAATGTAGAAAGCTTTTCAATGCTGGTATCGTATCTTATAGTCTCATCTGTATCAACAACGTCTTCATAACTGCCTTTTTTAATAAATACAGGGACTATCTCTTCCTTGAACCTCCCTGACCTTGTTGCCTCTGCGGCCTTTTTGTGACTTTGAAGGGCAAAGTCATCCTGTTCTTCCCGGGATATTTTGTATTTATCGACCGTCAACTCGCATAATGTACCCATATGGGCATTGTTGTAACAGTCCCAGAGTCCGTCAAGAATAAGCGAGTCTATTACCTTAGAATCACCCAGCTTTTTCCCACTACGCATTTCCTTCAAGAGAAATGGAGCATTAGACATGCTCTCCATCCCACCCGCAATAACAATCTCCGCTTCATCAAGACATATAGCCTGTGCACCCAGAGCTACGGCCTTAAGTCCTGAAGCACAAACCTTATTTATAGTAAGGGCGGCAACCGTATCAGGGAGGCCAGCTAATAGAGCCGCCTGTCTGGCAGGACTTTGCCCTATTCCGGCAGAAATTACATTTCCCAGGATTACTTCGTTGACTTGTGAAGGTTCTACTTTTGATAGCTTAAGCACATGCTCAATAACCTTAGAGCAGAGTTGAGGAGCGGTTAGAGATGATAATTGTCCCTGCAGTTTTCCAACTGGCGACCT
>JACZYU010000222.1 GCA_022570935.1 Planctomycetota bacterium
TGAATTTTTCGTTTACCAGTGTGTTAATATTTGCCATGATTCTATGAGTTTCACTGACCATTAAGTCTTTGATATAAACGTGTGCACTCATTGCGTACATACCTGACGTAATCGTCCATATATGAACATCATGTACTCCCTCTATTTCATCAAGTTCACTTATACTTTTCACCACATTTTCCAGGTCTACATCCTTTGGAGTAGCCTCAAGCAGGATGTCAACTGATTCCGTAATTAACTGATATGACCATACCAGGATTACGATACATATCAGGATACTCAGGGCAGGGTCTAACATATACCATTGTGTATAATGCATAATAATTGCCCCAAAGACCACAACCAGAGATGAAAATGTATCTGCCATCATGTGTATGAAAGCAGATTTAATATTTAAACTTCCATGACTTGTTTTGAGGATGTATGCACATGCGAGATTTACAAAAAGGCCGATAACGGCAACAATGAGCATCTGCCAGCTTGCTACAGGTTCCGGGTTAATGATGCGTTTGTAGGCATGGAAGAAGATCCATAAGGTGATTAAGAATAAAGTAGCGCCGTTAAATAATGCGGCTAAGATTTCGAGACGGTAAAAGCCGTAGGTTTTTCTGGCGGTGGGAGGCTTTGATGCAAACAGAATTGCTATAAGACTTATCAATAGAGCGATCAGGTGAGTTAGCATATGTCCTGCATCACTGAGCAGGGCTAAACTATTGGTTAGAAAACCTGCTATACCTTCCACAATGAACATAGTTCCGGTTAAGTAAGCTGCTAATACAAGTTTTGAGCGCTCCTCTCCCCGGTGTGTGTGGTTGTGGGAACTATTAGATCCTTTATCTATTTTTGTGTTGTGATGTATTGACATTTTTCACATGGACGTTGTAGAAAACATTTATTATAGAAAATAGCCTCTGAAGTACAAGGCGTAAATCAGCTTTCTCCAGTGGCTAATTCTTGATCTTGTCAGTCTCTAAGGCGACAATTTCTTGTTTTTTTTGACTGGAAATTGTCGACTTAGAGACTGTTCTACCACACCTTCGGTGTGTTATGAGATTAAAATACCTTATATTTCCAGCTTTTTTAATTCCTTGACTCCAGTGGTTTCCGATGGTAGAAAGAAGCGTGATAAGTTGAATATATAGGAATTCCCATTTTAAGTTTTTAGGGGTTCAGGCGGCGCAAACCAGGTATGAGTTACATCACGTAATTCTGATGCATCGGCCTATTATGTAACTCATGGCTTCAGCCTTGATGACACAAAATTCATGCTTGCGAACGAAGTTCGCCAAAGGCGTTAAGTTCTACTGCATGGCGGTTATTGTATAAAATATTTTGGTTTAAATACGCAGAGTTTAGATAACGAGTAACTATTTCTCCGGCTCCATCCATTCCGGCAGCACTTTCTCAATTGTTTGTAGTGTATACGAAAATGACAAAGGTATATGCAGGCCTTGGATCTAATCTTGGAAACAAAGAGGCAAATTTAGTCCGTGCTATTACCAGGATAGATGCATGTAAAGATATCTGTGTCAAAGGCAAATCCGGTTTTTATGAAACAAAGCCTGTTGGTGGTCCTCCACAGCCAGACTATCTTAACTGTGCCATAGTATTGGAGACAGAAATTGAGCCACAGGCACTGTTGAAAGAGTTTAAGAAGATTGAGACAGAACTCGGGAGAAAGCCTGGTGTAAGATGGGGGCCGAGGATTATAGACCTCGATATACTATTATATGGAGACAGGGTCATAGATGATCATAATCTTAAGATTCCTCACGAAAGCATGCACAAACGTATTTTTGTGTTAGAACCATTATGTGAGATATCTCCAGATATCAGACACCCTGTATTAAGAAGAAATATTTCTGAACTATTGGAAGAATTAAAGTAGGCATCGGCTGTTTTATTGAAGGAGTAAAATGTTATTTAAGATTGATAAATATATTATTAAGGCATTTTTACCGACTTTCGTCCTATGTATGTTTGCAGTATGTGGCATTTATATAGTTATTGATGTGATTCAGAAGCTTGACGACTTTATCAAAATGGGTTCCAAGGCATTTGTGTTGGCAGGACATTATTATGGGCTTATGGTGCCGGTATTTGTAGCACAACTATTTCCGGCTATAACCCTGATCGCAGTGAGTCTGGTTCTTGTAAAGTTTGCAAAGAATAATGAAATATTAGCTATGCAGGTTGCGGGGATTAATCTTTACAGGATTTTACTTCCTGTTTTCATTTTATCGGTTCTTATGTCGTTTATATCAGTTATAAATCAGGAACTGCTTATACCAAGACTTGCAGAGGCACTTGTAAAAGTAGAGCAGTCAACATTCGAAGAGGAAGAAAAGAATAATATCCTTATTGAAGATGAGGCAAATCGCATACTCTTAAGAGTGTGGACATTTAATGTTGTCGAAGGAAGGTTAAAATCTGTATTTGTTATTGGAAAATACGAAAATGGCAAAAAAAAGTTTACTATTAGTGCTAAGGAAGGTAAATGGACAGATGACAATAGATGGTTGTTAATGAATGTAGTCAGGCATAATTATGACGAAAGTGGTAAGTGGATTGCACCTGCACAACCAATGGATGAGTATTACCTGGAAACTACATTAACACCTGAGCAACTAAGCCTCGTTGATATAAATTCAACACTGAAGAGTTTTAAAGAATTAAGAGAATTATGTAAAAAAGAACCGGAGAATCCGCGATATAGCGTTATGTTTCACTCAAGGTTGGCGTCTCCTCTGACTAATTTTGTGCTGCTTTTTTTAGGTATTCCCTTCGTTGTGGGTTTTGAAAGAATGAGCAGGAATGTTTTTCTGAGGGTTGGGATATGTATCCTTATTTGTTGTGCATTTTTTGTTTTATCTTATGTTTGCGTAAATCTTGGTAATATGGGCATTCTGCATCCCGCCCTGGCAGCATGGTTGCCAGTAGTTTTGTTTGGGAGTCTGGGACTATTCTTATTTGATGGAATGCGTATTTAATATATCCTAA
>JACZYU010000223.1 GCA_022570935.1 Planctomycetota bacterium
GGATTGAGATTTCTTCTGCTCCTTACCATCTTCATCTTTATACTTTACCGTCTCATACCCGGAATATGCGTAATAATGTGTTGTATCTCCTACTATTTCCTTTTCTATCTCAATTACTCCTGTCTCTATATTTTCAGTCACTAGCGCAATCTTAATCTTATCCCAATATTCCCCATTCACTCATGATTTGGTCAAATTGCTGCAGTTTACGCTCACTTGGTATATGTCTACTACAATACTCATCCTTTTCTTCCTTCGGCGCAAATCCACAAATTCGTACAAAACTCGGATTACTTTTCAATAACATGGACACTTTTTCCGGTTCACACGGAAATCCCATTATTGCTGTACCCAAAAAACTCTTCAACAACGCAAAAAAACATTTTGGCTTCTTACCTCCCAATCGAAATGGCACTACCCCGGGAGATATCTCCATGGGACTTACCATCTGTGTCTTTGATTCAGCTTCTACTACATAAAGTACTTCGCTTTTCTTCTCCTTATCAACCTGCATTGTCACTCTCTCAAACAAAAGCCTCTGCCTTGCATCTTCTTTGCTCTCAGATAATACTTCTCCCTCTTCTGTTTGCTTTTCCAGTCTCTTTTTCTCTTCTCGTTTATTAAATTCATAAAGCGCATCATAGTACTCAGCTCCGAAAACGCGGTGCTTCTCCCAGGGGAAATAATATAAGACTTTAAACCACTCTGCAACTGGTGTATTAAGCAGTACTTTGTCGTCTTCATGAACTATGTGAATTAGTAGCGGTTTTTGCTTGCTTTCAATCTGTGGTAATGGTAGCATTTTTTCGTGCCCTCCCTTGTATAGTAGTTTGTATTAAATCATGATCATTATTATACAAGATGGGCACTCTATTTTGTAATCTTACTTCTATGTTTTGCAAATTATTTTGCTAAACCCTTTAAAATACGGCATCCTGGCTAGTTGATACATTTGCTTTGTCGCTCCTTTTACAAAAAATTAACACTAACACTTTTCATAACTTATTTACTGCCAATGGCTTTATAGGTTTATACGTCTGGACTCGACTATATACCAATATTTATGACCATTGGTGCGTTTTGCCTGAATAGTAGCGATAGATGGCCTCCTCTTAGTGTATACATATTGATTTATACGTCACTTACCATACTATATACACCGTAATAAGTCAATAATATAATATCATAATTCGTGTATACAATAATTATTGGCACAAAAAAACTGTAACCAATTATATTGCAACCGGTTACAGCTTATACTCTCTCTGAAGATATCACTTACGTAGTAAACTCACGCTAGAATAGCTTGTCAGAATTAAGATTATCCTTAACATAATTAGGAGTAATAAAACAATGAAAAAATATTTTACAGAATCAGGGAATACCATACATCTTCAATTGACATAATAGGATACAAACACTAAAATTCTATTATGCCAACATATTGCAAGTAACAGTACCAAATGTTCCACTTCATATCACCCATACTATCTTACCCTTGCATTCTTTTGTCATTAGGTATATTATATGATTATGATCTTTTGCATGTGAATTGGCAGTTAAAGTTTCTCAAGGTAATAAGTAACGCTGAAACGATATAATGACAAAGGATGAAATCATAAATTACTGGTTGTCCTCATCAAATAAAGATTTGCGGGCAATGGGCAGTCTCTTTAAGAATGGCCACTACGTGTGGGCACTATTTTTGGGCCATTTAATTTTAGAGAAACTTTTAAAAGCAATCTATGCTAAAGAAGTTGACACTAATATTCCATATACACATGACCTTACAAAAATTGCTGAGATGGCAAAATTGCCGCTTACCGAAGTACAAAAAGACCTTTTGGATGAAGTAACTACTTTTAATATAAAAACTAGGTACCCTGACTATAAAGGTAGATTCTATAAAAAAGCCACTAAAAGATTTACAGAAAATTATATCTTAAAGATAAAGGAATTTAGACGATGGCTAATAAAGAAAATAAAAGAATAATTTACCGAAAGATTAAAGAATATATCAAAATTCTTCAAGAAAACGGGATCGAGGTATGGAGATTGTATTTGTTTGGCTCTTATGCAACAAATAAATTTACTACCGAAAGCGACATTGATCTTGCGATATTTTTGAAGAAAGATGATATTGACGGTTTCAGTGAAGATGTGAAATTAATGCATCTAAGAAGGAAAGTTGATTTGAGAATAGAACCACATTCATTTGCCAGGTCGGATTACGATGAACCAGACCCTTTTATCAGAAAAATATTAACTTCAGGGAAAAGGATAATTTAGTGATTAAGGTTATCAATCTGTTTGCCAATTGCACTATCTCCGGGAAACTGCTTTATGTTTTCTTGCGGGGGAACCCGTCCTGTGCCTTTGGCATTTGGTGAGCTTTCTGGAATTATAAAATCTGCATTTGGAAGAGTATCATTGTGTTTAAGTGCAGCAGAGGCTGCTGTTCGCATACTGTCATCAGCATTTTTATTCAGCCTTGAAATGTTAGTGTTAATAACCAGTTCAGCCATATCAATAAAGTGTAAGGCCGCAGCTTTGTCACGTTCGAATTGAGGGCCTGATTCATTGGCCTTTAACTGTTGATCCAACTTTGAGAGTGTACACGCAACTGCGTACAGCCACATGGCATTTTCGCTGATTCGCGCCTGAATGGTTTGTTTATTTAATATTTCTTCTCTATATTTTTTGCTTATCAATTTGAATTGATGACTATGGTCTTGTACGAGTCTGGCTAGTCGTAATCCCTCATTCGCAATAGAAGAATGCAATTTCGGGAACTGTGGCAGTTTTCTTTTAACCCCAAAAACCATCTCAAGTCCAAGGGGAACAGCATACGAAATTATACCGGGTTTGAAAATGTTTCCAATTATTCGTCTGGTATTTGCCGCAAAGGTTTCTTCGTTATTCCAAAACAACGCTTCCTGTATTGAAATA
>JACZYU010000224.1 GCA_022570935.1 Planctomycetota bacterium
CAGACTCAGAAATTAGCATATTTTAAGAATCTTATTTATTGTAACATTAAAAAGTTACTGTCTTTTGTAATAAAGTGCAATTTAAAATTTAATATATCAAGTTGCATGCCAAGCCACCATAGCAACAATAGAAAACCCTTTTAAGAGTTTGTTCTGTATTCTGTGAAGTCATACCATCGGCAGATTAGCCTCCGCACAAAACCCATCTATAACATAACTTAAGAGGTTTTTCCACTCCATTCAAGATGGCTTTTCTGGTTTATTAACATCCTTTATTATCTTTATAATAAAGAGAGAAGACGCATCTATCTTTCGTCTTATATGCCACAATAAATGTAGTATATCAAACTCTTAAATTCTATAATTGAATATATTAAATCAGAATGGTAAAATGATAACTTATAATCACAGTATAATCACAGACACAGACACAGAGGTCAAAAAATATAATTGAGGTATTAAGGGATTCCCTCCTAACAAACTGGCGGGCAGGCAAGAATAGAAGGATTAAAGAATTTCTCAATTCTTAAATTCACTAAGGAAGAAGGACTAATGAGTAAAGATAAAACCCGCAGAGAGTTTATCAAAGAAACATGCACAAATACATTACTGGGCGGTGTATTTCTGTCTCAAGTACCATTACTCCCTGACCTCTTACTGGATGACATCGAAACGGATTCAGGATTAACAAACACTTTAAACCCGCAATCCCTTGTCGTAGATGTTAAAAGCAGGAAAGATGTTGTTGAAGGGTTAACTCCGAATATCTCTCTAGTTAAACAGATGGTAAGCACAGGGATAACTTCACTTACAGGTACAAAAAATCCGGCAGATGCATGGAAAACGCTTTTTTCCCCGGAGGAAAGAATAGGCATAAAGATAAACGGTCTTGGTTCTCACCTCCTTGCCGGTAATTATCAAGTTTGTTGGGCTATCGTTGATGCCCTTAAAGGCATAGGTGTTAATGAAAATAATATTATTATATGGGATCAATATCAGCATTTTTTGCTGTCATCAGGCTTTAAGCTGAATATGTCTTTCAAAGGTGTAAGGGCCTACGCAACAGACAGGGGCGGAGGAACAAAAGTCCTGGATTCCGGTAGTTCACATAAAGAATACGACAGTGGTTACGGAGCGGTGAGGTTAAGCAGAATATGGACGGAAGAGGTGGACTCAATCATAAATCTGTGTTTACTGAAAGACCACAACATTGCAGGCGTAAGCATTGCACTTAAAAACATATCTCATGGTGTGATCAGTCACCCGGATAACTTTCATGACAATTCATGTGATCCCTACATTGCAGCCATAAATTCGATACCTGTGGTCAAGGACAAGATCAAGCTTCACATCTGTAATGGTATACTTGGGCTTTACAATGGCGGGCCAATGCCAAAAAAGCAATACGTATGGATTAATAATGGAATCATGTTAAGTAACGACCCTGTAGCCATGGATACAATAGGCATGAACATCATTGAAGAAAAGAGAATAGAAAGAAACCTGCCCTCGCTATTTAACCGCCAAAACCTCCCAAAACATATTGAAACGGCTAACAAATACGGGCTTGGCGTAAATGACTTAAATTTGATAAATCACAAAGTAGTTCTGGTATAAACAAAAGAAGTTAAAAGTGCCTACCCCTGCCCGTCCGGCAGGCGCTTATAGTTGGACAATTTTTCGCTGGACATTTCTTGCCGTTGCTGTCATTATATAATAATGACGACAAAAACTGCAAGAGATATAAAAGGTAAAGTAAAAGGAACAAGGTTAACTTATCCTGACAGGTTAGGAGAGTTAGGAAGAATAGAAATAGTCCATGTATCGAGTTATAAAGATATAAATTTTCAGCAATGGAAGGAACAGATATCTGAGCGTCATTATTTAAAGTCGCATAAGCTATACGGACAGCAAATCAAATATTTAGTCAAGAGTTCAATCCATGGGTGGATAGGCGCCCTAAGTTTTGGCTCAGCGTCCTGGTCATTAAAAGAGCGAGATGAGCGTTTAGGTTGGGATGAGGAAAAGAGAATCAAGGAGTTACCTAAGGTAGTTTGTAATAATCGATTTTATTTAATGCCAGAGTATACAGTACCCAATTTGGCATCCCATGTATTGTCGAAGAGTTTAAAAAGGCTACCGTGTGACTGGGAAAGTATTTATGGAGTCAGTCCGGTATTAGTAGAAACATTTGTGGATAAGGAGAGGTTTTCAGGAGGTTGTTATAAGGCCTCAAATTGGGTGTATCTTGGTCTGACGCAAGGTAGAGGCAGAGATGATCGATTCCACGAGAAGAGTCTTAGTAAGAAATATATATTTGTTTATGAGCTTAAGAAGGGGATTTTGGGGCCGTCTTTAGAAAAAGAGGAATCAAACGGAGATTGGGTAAGTAATGAGTTTCGTCATGCCGAGATGCCTAACAAGGCTCGGAAAAAGAGGTTGATATCTTTAGCACGGGATTTTTATAACAAGCCATCAGGCAAGATACCGGAGTGTTGTGAGGGAGAGGCGAAAGTGAAGGGTGCATATAGATTTTTTTCAGACACTAAAATAGAGCCGGATGCGATACTGAGTTCACACGTACAGCAGACAATTGAAAGGTCAAAGTCAGAAAAGGTAGTACTTTCAGTAAATGATACTACAAGTTTCAATTTGTCTAAACATAGCCGAACAGAGGGTTTAGGGTGTTTATCCTCATCTCAGGGCGAACTTGGGTATTTACTGCATGACACAGTATTGTTCACAACTAAAGGTGTACCTTTAGGTGTGCTTGATTCACAGACATGGTCAAGAGAAGTAAATGAACATGGCAAGAGTGAGCAGAGGCGTAACAAGCCGATAGAGGAAAAGGAGAGCATGAAATGGTTAAAGAGTTTGCGGGCAATGTCAGAGGCGCAAAAGAAGGCGCCATTGGTAAAGTATGTAAGCGTAGGGGATAGGGAATC
>JACZYU010000225.1 GCA_022570935.1 Planctomycetota bacterium
TTACTGATGTAGCCTGATTATTGTGCCTTTGTATAGTATTCCTATTTAAAAGATAAGGAAAAGATGGCAAAAAGGCTGAAATTACTTACTTACCTGGTTTTTATCTTCATAATGTTAAGTTTATTAAACCTGTCATTTACGACTGGTCATGACCAGCCCGACATACCATTGCCGGTACCCTCTTATACCAAAGTGGTATGTTCTGGTGAGCCGGAACTGATATGTGAACTGCTCCTGCCGGAAAGATTTGTTCGGGCAGATAGCCGGGCGGACAAAGCAATTCCGGAGAAAACAAGAGAAACATCTGAATATTTCTGTGCAGACAAATTTTCAAAACCTGGTTTCAAACCAGTACCGGATGAGTGTCCATACCCTGGAAATAATGGGTTATTACAGGACAATTTCATGTATAAAGAATGGTGTAAAGAAACATTCGAAAACGGTAAATATATTTATGAAGCATACAAGGATATTGCTTTCAATATAAAATACACTCCGGAACAAGCTAAAACTGATATCTGGCAGACTCCATTTGAAACCAAAAGATCAAAGGAAGGTGATTGCGAGGATGCAGTATTTCTTTTTTCTTCACATCTCCCTCCAAAGCAAAGAAATGCCATGATTATCTGGGGGTGGGTAATTGATAAGGAAAGTAGAGTTGCGAGGGCACATGTATGGTATCAACTCATAGATAAAGTGGGTCGACAATATATTGTGGAAGGTTTCTCAGAAGATTGGAATGGAATAATACCAATGAAAATTGTTGAAGAGACCGAATCAAGAAAACCAATATTTGCGATTACACACTCTGAAGTTAGTAGATTGGCCGAACTAACATCAAACCCTGATAGCTGGCAGACATACCAATCATTAATAGATTTCTGTAGATCAGCAAATTTTATTGAGTTCTATTCTGAAAATATAAACATTTCTCAAGATATAGATTCACAGCACAATCTGAATTACGAATTCGTTGGATATCTTCTGAATACACAAAGGAAGTTATTTGAAGATACCACATTTCGTAGAAATCCATCCCGTCATAGAATTTCTCCATTTGTAAGTAAAGAAATATCTAACATTTTTAAAGAACTTTATGAACTTTTTACCAGGTGTGAGAAGCAAAGAGTAAGTTTTGGTTCAAACCTGCAAATTGCTTATAGAAATATGAATAATCCCCGGACAAAAACCGCCGAGGACCTTAAGCACTCTGATAGAAATCTAAATTGTAGAAGATAAAGACAAATGAATAATATAAAAGTTTCTGACATCTTAAAGGCAACAGGCGGGAAATTAATTCAAGGTAATTCAGAGTTACTTATTAATGGAATATCTACAGATACGAGGACTATAAAACATGGGGAAATCTTTTTTGCCCTGGAAGGTGAAAATTATGATGGTCACAAATTTGTTGAACAAGCCATAAATAATGGTGCTGCCGGTGCAGTAATATCTAGTGGCAAAAAGGCCGCATATTCATTACATAACGGATTTAAGAAATGTGCCTTATTAGAAGTTGCTGATACATTAAGAGCCCTGGGTGATCTGGCAAAGTTTTATCGTAACAGTTTACCAACTAGTTTTATCGCAGTTACGGGCAGCAATGGCAAAACAACTACTAAAGACATGGCTTATCATGTTCTTGGAAATTTTAAAAGTGTGTCAATGTCCAGGAAAAGTTTTAATAATTTTATTGGCGTTCCTTTAACAATCTTCGAAACAGAAATTACACATGATTTTTGTATTGTAGAAATGGGTGCAAATGCCCACGGAGAGATTAAAAGGTTATCTGAAATTATATTTCCTGATTTTACCATTCTGACCAACATCTCACACGCACACCTTGAAGGCCTTGGCAACATTGAAGGCGTTGCAAGCGCTAAATCAGAATTTATCGAAAATATGGCGGAAGATGGTACGTTAATTACAAATGCTGATGACGACTGGTGTAATCGGATTGCAAACCGTTTTAACGGAAAGGTTATAAGTTTCGGCTTTAATCAAAGTGCTGATATAAAAGCGTCAAACGCTAAACGTAATGATTCAGGTTTTGTCTTTACTGTCAATGACTCCTTTACTGTCAATTTACCGGTTTTCGGCAAACATAATATCTATAACGCTCTGGCAGTGATAGCCATGTGCGATGCGGTTGGTGTTGGTATTGAAGTTATATGTGACAAATTCATTGACTTTAAGCTTCCGCCTATGCGGATGGAGAAACAGATCTTCGGCGATATAGTAGTTATCAATGACGGTTATAATTCCAATCCCTCGTCAATGTCCTCTGCATTAGATGAATTTTCCCAATTGATGACTTCCGGAAGGAAGGTGCTTATATGTGGAGATATGCTGGAGTTGGGAGATTATGCAGAAAGGTTGCATAAAGAAGTTGGTGCGAAGGTTGCCAATGCGAATATTGATGTCCTGTGGACAGTCGGCCCATTTTCCAGATTTGTGGCAGTAGAAGCCATCGCTAACGGTATGCCGAAAGAGAATATTCTGAGTTGTGAAACTTCAGAAGAGATGTGTTCTTTTGTCGCTTCACAATTAAAGAAAAACGATACAGTTCTAATAAAAGGTTCAAGAAGAATGAAGCTTGAGTCTGTTTTGCGTCAAATCGAGAATTGCTTTTCAGGGAAGAATGAAAATAATACCGCGCTGCTGAGTTTAGTCTGAAACGACGGACACTAATTAAGGTTGTTTTTCCTGGATGTTATACGGAGAAAAAATTGTTTTATAAATGGATTTATCCCCTTCATGATTATTTTCAGGGGTTTGAGTTAATAAGATATATATCATTTAGAGCCGGTCTTGCTGCTATAACTGCTTTCTTAATAAGTTTGCTTATAGGATCACAGGTAATAAAGATACTTAAAAAGTACAAGATTTCTGAGGATACTACAAAAACAGATTCTGAAAAACTGAAAGATCTTCAC
>JACZYU010000006.1 GCA_022570935.1 Planctomycetota bacterium
CACATAATCTGCAACTGCCATTGCATGAATAATTGCATCAAATTTTCTATTCTTCAGTTTCCCCTGAAGAACCTTTATCAGGTCGTTATTAGTTTCAATCTCGATTAGCTTAAGCTGTGAGACCTTCATGTTATTACGGTCATGGATTACAGGAAACAAGCTGTCAGCTCCATATATGTACGTAACAACCGCTCCACGACCCATTGCCCGGAGTGCTATCTCACTACCAAGCCTCCCTGTTGATGTATTCGTTATGTAACGAACGGCATCCAGATAGCCGCGTGTTGAACCTGCAGTAATAAGAATATTTTTCTTTTTAAGGAGGGACATAATTCTGAGTACGACAAAAATGCGAAACATTGATTATTGAGCAAAGCTTATAGATGCAACCTTACTAAGTTATGAGAAAGTAAGTGGTTAAATTACAAATTTCAAATCACAAATCCCAAACAAATTTTAAATTACAATGTCCAAATGACCAAAACTAGACTTCGGCGAGTGCAGTCGATCTGTTTGCTCGCCCTGTTAAATATATCTTTGTATTTTATTGGTCTTTGTGAAAAATGTAACTTTTGAAAGTTGTTGTAAAGACCTCATCCAAATAATTTAACAGGGTAAAGAATTTTGTGTTTGTTTATTGGTATTTGTTTGCTATTTGCCTGCCTGCCGGCAAGGCAGGGAGTTTGTTATTTGGTGCTTACCCGCCAGAAAGGCTATGTCGGGCTGGTCAGAGATCCAGAAAAACTAAATATTTTGTCAAAATTGGGTAAAATATTATTACTAAGGGACTAAGCTAGTATCGGGTAGCTGACATCAAGTATCGGACAGTTATTCCAGTTCTATAGTATTTACTTCACCAAATTCCGTCAACGGTTTATCAAACTGTTTCATATCGCCGATAACGAGTAATTTTATCTTGTCAGGATGTAAATACTCTTTTGCCACACGCGCTATATCTTCTCTGGTTATAACCTTTATGTTGTCTACATAAGTCTCAAGATAGTCTAAGGGCAACCCCTCATATTCTATTTTAACCATCTGGCCAACAATACTGGCACTTGATGTAAATTTAAAGATAAATTGATTTATATAGGTATCCTTTGCTAATTCTAATTCGTCGTCTTCAACATACTCCTCCCTTATTTTTCGCACCTCATCCAGGGCAAGGGTTATGGCCCTTACGGTCGATTCACTCTTAGTCTGGCATGATACGAAGAAGAAACCAATATCTCTTGGTGTATGAAAAGCGCTGTAAGCTGAATACGCCAATCCTTCATCTGAACGTACTTTGCTTGGGATTCGGGCTGTAAAACCTCCACTTCCGAGTATAAAGCTTAATATCTTAATCGGGAAATAATCCTTACTCAATCTATGTATACCATAATGTCCAAAAACCACATGGGACTGGTTAATATCCTTGTAAATGTAGTTTGTTGATTTCTGAAATTTCTTCACCACCGATGGCACCTCTGGAAAATCTATCTCAACTTTTTCCCATTTTGCAAAAACGGTCTTTATTTTTTTTATTATTTCTTCAGTATTAAAATCTCCTGAAATACCCATAATGATATTGTTTGGGTGGAAATACTTTTCGTGAAAGGCTACCATGTCTTCTCTGGTTATTTTCTCAATAGTATCTTTATACCCTGTTGTTTTTCTACTATACGGATGATCTGCTTCGTACAATATTTTTCTGAATTCTCTGAATACAATCTGTCGGGGAGTGTCATTTTCCCTTCTGATGCCTTCCAATATTTCATCCTTTTCCTTCCTGATCATGTCCTCTGGAAAAGCAGGATTCATCAGTACATCGGCGAAAATCTCCAAGCCCTTATCAATATCCTTCTTCATTGTAGAAAGGGAAGCTCCACCCGATTCTCTTCCAATCTGCGTCTCGACAGATGCCGCGATAAACTCCAACTCTTCATTCATCTGCTCGGGCGTTCTTGTCTTTGTGCCACCCCTTCTCATCACGCTGCCAACCAGATTCGCAAGCCCTGCCTTTTCTTTTGACTCGTAAACGGCACCAGTCTTAAAGCGGGCAGTAATTCTAAAAATTGGCAAGTCGTGGTCTTCGAGAAGATAAAGGATCATGCCATTGTCCAAAACCAGCCTTTCAGGTTTTGGCGGAGTGAACTCAATTGGTTTGTACTTAAATTTAGAAACTATCCTGGCCCCCTCCGATTGAGGTTCAGTTGCCATAGGTACAATCGTCTGGCCGCCATGTCCATCATACGCAAAAAGCGCTTTTGCCTGTACAATAGAAAGACTTGACAATATGAGAATTAAAACAAGTAGATTGCTTAGTGAAAATTCAGCCTTTATTGTTTTCATCAATTGGTTTCTTTCCTTTCTTTTTATTCACTAAGATTGCAACCGTTCTATTGGTCTTTGTAAAATACTTGTTTGCAACACGCATAATGTCCTCTGCGGTTACGGCTATTGTCTTTTCAACCAGAGTGTTAATATATCTCCATCCGAAAATCGCCTCATAAGAAGATATTTTACTTGCCAGTCCTGATGCGGATTCCAGGCTTCTTATAAAAGCAGCTTCCAGTTGGTTCTTTATCTTTTGTAATTCACGGGCAGTTACTGGAGTCGTTTTCAGTTTTTCCAGTTCTTCGTATATTGCTTCTTCGACATCCTCTGCCGTATTGGGATACCGCGGCGAACAGAAGAAGATGAAGGAATCTGCATATTTGGATGGCCCTCCATACGCATGTGCCATTACTGCAATGCGTTTTTCTTCTATCAGGCTTTTGTATAACCTGGAAGTCCTTCCATTTGAAAGAATTGCCGATATAACATCAAAGACATATTGATCAGGGTGGCCGACTGCAGGTTTGTGGTAAGCTATGGACAGTACGGGATTGGCGTCATATTCTACATAAACTCTACGTTCTCCTCTTTGCTCTGGTTCGACAGTCGTAACCTCCGGTGGAGGTGGCTGGCGTTGAATATCACCAAAATATTTTTCTATAAGCTTGATAACTTCATCAGGGTTTATATCACCAACAACAACTATAACTGCATTATTTGACGAATAGTATTGTTTAAAATATTTGGCAACCTCTGCTTTCTTCATATTTGCAATATCTGACATCCATCCTATAACCGGCCAGCCATAAGGATGGGCCGTAAAGGTGGCAGCATTCAATTGCTCCATCAACAGGCCAAACGGGCTATTTTCCGTACGAAGACGCCTCTCTTCCATTACAACATCCCTTTCAGAATAAAACTCTCTCAGGACGAGGTTCTCCATACGGTCAGCTTCCATAAATGCCCATAATTCAAGCCTGTTTGCAGGCAGGTTACAATAATAATATGTTGCATCATTACTGGTAGATGCATTGAGACCGGTAGCGCCATTCTTGAGATAAATTGACCACATTTCATCTTTAACTATCAACTTCTTCTGTTTTCTCCAGACTTCTTCCAATTCCGCTTCTAATTTCTTTATCTCTTCTTTGCCGGTATTCGTACCTTTGGCCTTTTCAACTGCAATTCCAGAAATCAGTTCATCCTCTCTTTCCAGAAGAGGTTTTTCGCTGGCATAATCCTTAGTCCCAAAAATCTCAGTACCCTTGAACATCATATGTTCAAACAAATGAGAGGCGCCCGTGATCCCCGGATGTTCATTTACAGAACCAACCTTGTAAACAATACGGAGTGAGACTATAGGAACATCGTGTTTCTCCAACATCAACAATTTTATACCGTTGTCGAGTGTGTGTTCCCTTACATCAAGTTTTAACTTTTGACCCTGACTGTATGCAGTCGTACAAAAAAAGAGCACTACGGAAACTAACAAAAATCTCATTCTAAAGGCCTTCATCAAAAAGCTCCTCTCTATTGATTTTAGACTAAGCTAAGTCAAAGTTGAATTTAGTCAGCTTTGCAGGATGAATAGGAGTATACATGAATTACCACTTCATTTATCTTTTCTATACAGTAAATGTTGATACAATAATTCCACTAAAATAGTTCCTGAATATACCTTTTAGTGTAATCCCACTATGATTTTCATTCTAATAACTTTGGTGGTTAAATCAAATGAAAATTGCAAACCCTATTGGTGTCTTTTTTGAAATGTGAAATTATAGCCATGTGCCAGCCACAAACTATACACAAACAATTTAACGGTCCGGCCAGTTCGATGAAATCCGTGCTCGTTTGCAGCTGGCTAAATATACAAAGCGTTCTTACCACCTAATGAATGTTACAAGGTAGCTCTTTTTATTCATTAATATCCCTTTTACTACTAAATAAAAACAATAATAATATTGACAAATCTTAAGAACTATGATAAATAAGTTGTTTCTGAAATTATGCAGATTAACACATTTTAATCATGATAAAGACCTTTATAGCAAAAAAAGAAACAGTTCAAAGAGATTGGTATTTAATTGATGCCAAAGACAAAATCCTGGGGAGAATGGCAAGCCGTATTGCTATGATACTTCAGGGGAAAACAAAGCCTATATATACTCCGCATGTTGATACCGGTGATTTTGTCATAGTTACTAATGCAGAGAAAATAAAATTGACCGGAAATAAGATGAATGATAAGGTTTACTATACTCATTCAGGTTACCCGGGAGGCTTTAAGGAACTTCCAGTAAAAACCTTGCTGGAAAGGCATCCGGACAGAGTAGTAAAAATGGCGGTTAAAAGAATGATGCCGAAGACAAAACTCGGAAGCGCCATGTTTAAGAAATTAAAGGTTTATTCAGGCCCAGACCATTCTCATGAGGCTCAACAGCCTAAGGTTCTGGAAATCTAATTCAAGAAAACAACAAAATGGCTGAAGATACAAAATTTATATGGGGCACCGGCAGACGCAAGTCATCTGTGGCAAGGGCCAGGATAAGAAAAGGCACCGGAAAGTTTCTCGTAAACCGTAGAGAACTGGACGAATACTTTGGCAGAGACCGAGACACGTTTATAGCACGGTTGCCATTAAAGACCACAAAAACCTTAGGCAAATATGACGTGTTTATAAATGTTCAAGGCGGCGGTCTGACCGGCCAGGCAGGGGCAATATGCCTGGGGGTTGCAAGAGCCCTCTATAAAGCAGATGAGTCACTTGCAGAAGGCTTAAGGGGCGCAAGCCTCCTGACTAGAGACAGCAGAATGAAGGAGCGGAAGAAATACGGTCAAAAAGGTGCAAGAGCAGGCTTCCAATGGACAAAGAGATAATCTTACCAGCGCAAGGTTCTTCAGCAATTCATGCCAATTGCTGTCTTCTTTCCTTATAGAAATTTGTTGTTAATTTTATACCTTCCTGAAGCTTCACTTTTGGACTCCAATCCAACCCTTTTCCAGCCTTCGTACTATCGATGCAAATGCGGTCAATCTCCCCCGGTCGTTTCTCATCAAAGACCGGCTCTACGTTAAGCCCCAAAGCATCTCTAACCGATTCAAATATCTCTATATCTTTTATTTCCTTGCCCCAACCAAGGTTATAAATCTCATCTTGCGAGCTTATGGACTTAAACATAACATTAATATTTGCAGTTACGATATCTTCTACATAAACATAATCCCTTGTCTTTGTCCCATCACCAAAAATTGTTGGTTGTTTACCATCAAGCATCTGTTCGGTAAAGATAGCAACAACTCCCGCTTCTCCATGGGGGTCCTGTCTAGGGCCGTAAACATTTGGATATCGCAAAACTGCATAATCCAGGTTGTTGGTTTGCTTGAAGACAAATAAATAATGTTCAACAGTATGCTTACTTACGCCATACTGCGATTGAGGAGCTATGGGATGTTTTTCATCTACCGGCAAGTACCTGGGCTCTCCGTATACAGCACCACCGGTAGAAGCGTATACAAACTTCTTTACATTATGCTTATTCGATAAATTTATCAGGTTTAAGGAACCCAGTATATTTACCTGTGCATCATATAAGGGTTCCCTTACAGATCTTCGCAAGTCCACTTGAGCAGCATGATGGTTGACAATATCAGGTTTTTCTTCTGAAAATATTTTATCCAGGCCCTCCGTATTACATATATCCTCTTTAAAAAAGGTTGCCTTTGGATTAATATTTTCTTTTTTACCCGTTGTTAGATTGTCCACTATTATTACATCATGCCCCTGAGATATTAAATTATCAACAAGGTTGGATGCAATAAATCCGGCGCCACCAGTAACCAATATCTTCATGATCAGGTCTTAATTATCATCCTGTCCTTTGCCTGTGTAATACTTGTCCATTGCCACATTAAAATCTGTCTCCAGATTCATTCTGTCCCACTCTTTGCGTGTCAAACGGTGGCAGTAACTGCAGGTTTTCTTGAATCGGGCTAACTGATCAGTTGCCTTATCGTGGTCTTTTTCCCGGCATACCTGTAACATCTTTACCAAGGAATTATTAAACATGAATTTAATCTCATAAAACTCTTTTGGTATTTCATCACCGGCAAGGTTAAGTGCATTAAAAGTCTTCTCTATCTTGATACATAACTCTTCCGCATCAGCCCAGTCACCCTCTCCCAGTCTGCGCGTCATAAGCATTGTATCCTCCTTCATCTGTTTCATATTTTCTTTAAATCCAAGTTTTTCATACCACTCAACAGATTCATCTTCCTGCATTCCTGCCTGCTGTTCTGTCTTTCCACAAGACAAGATAAAAATTAAACCAATTAATGAAAACTTCAGTAAACTTCTCGTAAATCTCATACTATGTATCTCCATGATATAAATAAATCCCTTCCTGCTAAAATAATATCCAGTTCTTTACTATGTCTCTTAAACCTTTATAGACCATTTTGAAAGAGGGGCTACATTTTGTTGATTACAAAATATAGCCCCTCACTTTTGATAGTTTTCTAATACCACTTTACCATAACTGAGAAAGCATTCCAGCTTAGAAAAGTCCCTTTACCTTGCCGGTTTCCACATCCACATCCACACGTCTGTAAGCAGGATCGGAGCAGGTTCCCGGCATGACTTTCACTGTTCCCGCAAATGGTACTATAAATCCGGCTCCTTTGAATGTTAATACCTCTTGTATCTTCAATCGCCAATCCTTCGGAGCGCCCTTGAGCATTGGATTATCGGTAAGGGAAAGATGCGTCTTAGCCATGCATATCCCCAGTTTGGCAGTTTCCGGATCAGCTTCCATCGCCTTGATCTTTGCCAGAGTGTCCGGAGTATAATCGACTCCGTCAGCGCCGTAAACCTGTGTGGCAATCATATCTATACGCTCTCTTAATGGAGTCTCCAAATCATAGAGGAACTTGAAGTCGTTCTCTTCGTTACATGCATCGATCACGGCATCAGCCAGTTCCAGGGCTCCTTCGCCACCCTTTTCCCAATGTTTGGAAAGAGCAACACGGGCTCCGGCATCTTCTACCACCTTTCGTACCGCACTTATCTCATCATCCGTATCTGTGTAGAAATTATTTATACAAACCACAGGGTTGATACCGGCCTTCTTTACCACATTAATAAGATGGAGCAGATTCGATTCAGCCCCTTTCACCACCCATTCAACGTTCTCTTCCTTGTAAACCGGATCAAGAGGATGGCCCGGAATAGGAATCGGTGCGCCGCCATGGCATTTAAGAGCCCTGATAGTGGCGACAAGAACCGCAGCATTGGGTTTATTACCGGAGAAACGGCATTTCAGATTCCAGAATTTCTCAA
The DNA here is from genome assembly GCA_022570935.1 of Planctomycetota bacterium. Lineage (GTDB taxonomy): Bacteria > Planctomycetota > Brocadiia > Brocadiales > Scalinduaceae > Scalindua. The sequence goes on from JACZYU010000006.1 coordinate 7,658, forward strand.
ATCCTATATCGGCACCAAAACCAGATTCGGTTACGTGATAATCCCCTAGCTTCAGCCCCAGCCGGTCTGCAATGATAGAGGATTGGCCAATGGCAATATTAGCAAAAGGTCCGGCATGGACGAATACCGGCTGCCCTTCGATGGTTTGCAGTAGGTTTGGATTGATTGCATCCACCATCCACGCAGTCATAGCGCCATCTACTTCCAAATCGGCAGTTGTTACAGGTTTGCCTGATTTATCATAAGCCAGCACAATCTTGCCCATCCTCTCACGCATATCTTTCAAGTCTTTTGCAACTGAGAGTATAGCCATAATCTCAGAAGAGACGGCAATAGCAAATCCGGACTGCATCATGAACCCGTCCATTTTGCCGCCTATACCGATATTAATTTCCCGAAGCGCCTGGGCGCAAAAATCTATAACCCACTTGCATACAACATTATTTGGATCAATATTAAGACGTTTCAGTTTCCTTTTAGCAAGCTGTTCGTCGTTGTAGTTGAACTCATGTTGTATTCTGGATGTAAGAGCCACCATGCCAAGGTTGTGGGCATTCATGATTGCATTAATGTCCCCTGTCAGTCCAAGAGAGAAAGGAGTCAAGGGGATACATTGAGAAAGCCCGCCACCTGCAGCAGAACCCTTGATATTCATAGTAGGCCCACCAGATGGCTGACGAATAGCGCCTACAACATTTTTGTCTCTTTTTCCCAGACCTTGTACCAGGCCCATAGTTGTAGTGGATTTCCCCTCGCCAAGTGGAGTCGGGGTGATTGCAGTTACATCAATATATTTTCCATCCGGCTTATCCCCAAGCCGGTTAATTGCCCTGTTAAAATCAATCTTTGCTACATAGTGCCCGTGAGGAAGCAGTTCATCTTTCTCGATACCTAACTCCTCAGCTAGCTGATAAACCTTTTTCATCCTGGTTTCAGCGTCTTCTGCTATTTCCCAATCCGCATGCTTGGTCGGATCCAACGCCATAATACTTACCCTCCTTTCAATTTACCTGATAAATTAACTTACTTTGTAGATTTTATAATACATTACATATTACAAATAACTGAATCAAAAGGTTTCTGACAATATTCTTTAAAATACAAAGAAATAGGCAAGAACCTATGCTATGTGCTAATGATAAACTTTTTAATTATATTGATAAAATTTCCAAGGTCAAGGAAAATGATTTGTGGGGTTGGGTTTATTGTGATGTTGCAATTTGTTAAGACGTTATAGGTTTAGGACACATATTATTTAGTACCTTTTTTAATGAGGTAAATCAGATTCGTAGACAGTGCCGGTGACGTACAAAAGTGGTGCATCTGCCAGGTTGATAACCTTCTTTTTTGGAAGTTTACGATCTTGTGAATCAAATAGAATCTCTACTGTTGGGCGTAAGGGTGAATCTTCATTAATCTCTACCACCGTACATATTGCCTTTGAATTTAATCTTACATAACTACCCAATGGAAAGCATGATAGTCTTGTAAGCAATAACCTCTTAACCTCATTAGAAAAAAGTTCTTTTTGGGTGCCTAATATCAATTTCACTGCCTCATGAGGCATATAGCCCTTTCTCTGAGGTCTATGATGGGTCAAGGCTTCGTATACATCAACTACTCCTATAATCTTGGCGTAGTCATGTATTTCATCTCCTTTAAGACCCCTTGGATATCCCTGGCCGCCCTCTCTTTCCTGTTCCTGGTAAGCTACATTGGCAATCCACGAATATTTCTCTCCAAGGGTTTGGAGTATCTTATATGTATAATACGGATGCTTCCTAATCTTCTCAATCTCAGATGCTGTCAGTTTCCCGTTTTTTTCTACGATTTCCTGTGGCATAAAAACCATGCCAATGTCATGCAGGAGAGCTGTTATCCCTAATTCAATCAGTTGCTTACTTGAGTAGTTTACCCCTTTTCCCAACATTAAAGCGTAGATGCAGACGTTGACAGAATGCACTGCGAGGTTATCGGGTATATCTTTACCACCCTGTACAGCCTTTCCATAGAGAATACTGGCGGCTTTCTCTGTATTTACTATTTCACTAACAATTTCCAATCCTTTATCTATAGTAAATCTCTGCTTCCTTTTTAAACTATTAAAGACGCCTTCTATAAAGTTACAACTACTTGTATATAAATTCTCTATTCGTTTTTGTTTCTCTAATTCCTCTGAAGACGGAGCCGCTAACTCCTCTTCGCTGGGCAAATAAATATTTTCAAGTGATTTTACATCAGGCGTTACAAATAGTTCCTCTTTTTTGGACTCAGTTTTAGCTTCAGTAGGCAAGTCAAACTCGCTTATCTCTTCAGCGCCAGTCTCCTCTTCTTGTGTTATTTTTACAACTTCTTCCTTATCTTCCTTGAGACTTGCCAAATCTCTTATTTTAACTTCTTCCTTCTGCTTTTTTTCCGGAACTTTGCCCCGTTTAATTAGATCTGATAGTCTGGCCATAACTTATTGTCTCTTATCTTTTTGTATCGTCGATTAATTTTTGAATTATTTTGGAGTCGATTAATTCTGCTTTAGTACTGAATCCGTCGAGAAGGGCAAGATCGCAAATATTATTTATCTCTCTCGGCACCCCTCCGGTGTGAGAATAAATCTTCTCAATAGCCTCTTTTGTAATTATATTCTTCTTCAAGCCGGCAACTTTCAATCGAAATATTATATATTTTATCGTGTCGTTAAAATCAAGAGGTTTTAAATGATATCTTATAGATATCCTGGAATCGAGTTGTTTTATCTTTTCAACCTTTTCTCGAAGTTCGGGTTGTCCTATAAGGATTAACGTTACGAGAAATTTGTCATTCAGTTGGAAGTTTAAGAGCAATCTCAATTCCTCCAGGGTTGTATCACTTTCTATGGCTTGAGCTTCATCAATTACAACTATGGTTTTTTTCCTTTATTCAGATTTTCCAACATCGTCTCATTAAGGGCGTGAAGCATGCCAGCTTTGTCGTCAACTGATTTTTCAACACCTAATTGATAAAGAATTTCTTTAAGAAGGTCAGTAGGGGAGAGGCATGGATTAGCAATAAGTCCTATTTCATATTTATCACTTGAAAGCTCCTGAATAAAAACCCGACTAAGAGTTGTTTTTCCACAACCAATCTCGCCTGTTAACATTGCCGCCCCTTTCTGCGATTTTGTTGCATATAAAAGCCTCATTAGCGCCTCTTCATGTTGTGCCGAACGGTATAAAAAGCGAGGATCGGGAACATTCTCAAAGGGAAGGGTATGAAGTCCCCAATATTCTTCGTACAAGTAAATGGTCTCCTTATTTTACCTTTATATGACTCAATATTTGGGAAATTTAAATATTGAGGTTTTACTATGGACTTGATCAAGTAAAACTATAATCACAGATTTCGACATCTAATCTGTTGTTGTTATTGTAAAGGCAGCAAATTTGTTAATTTTAACCAGTCTTTAGATTAATACTAATATGCGGTGAAAAATCTAATTACAGACTCTATCTAACATAAAACGTTCTGATTTAATCATAAATGGCATACCTTGTCAAACAATTTTAACCAGTAAGCCCTTTGTTTTATTAGAGATAGCTAAAAGAATATGATTAATAAAGAACATCTGGAATTTGAAGAAGTTTGAGTATACCTGAAGGAAATAACAGTTAATTTTGGATTTGACGTTTTTGCGAAGGATTGTTATTATTCAATAAATTAACTCCTTCGGTCGCAATTTATGGCATTTTGCTCCACAAAATGAAAGAAACTTGCACTGATAACTGTAGACTATCATTGTAGTGCAAAGAATAAGTTTTATAAGATGCAATATTTCAACAACTTATAGAATCTCCGATATTAACTCCTTTTAGTCGGACTGGAAAACGTGCTCCACAATAATTTGACATAGGGGTGAGCTTACCTGTCTGCCGACAGGCAGGCAAACCCATTATTATTTTTGTCACCCGCCTATAAGCAGGCGGGCGACCTACAATATTATTAAAATGCAGGGTAGGTTTCTAACCCACCATCATATACGTCTCATTGAAAAGCAACCTACATTTATTCTATAAAAGTTTTGTTTTGCACAGCAAAACATTAATAAATTAGCGATTGAAAGGAGCTAATTTATGATCAAAGTTGGAATTATCGGGGCGACAGCATATACAAGCTTAGAACTGATAAAGATTCTACTACGTCACCCTGAGGTGGATATAGCGTATCTTGGTTCCAGAAGAGAAGAAAACGCAAGGATTTCTGACATCTTTCCGGTTTTAGCAGGTACATTTGATAAGTCTTGTTCGCAAATGGCACAGAAGATTGTACCAAAAGGTGTAGATATGGTTTTTGTTACGCTTCCTCCTGTGGTCTCCATGCAATATGTTCCGGGATTCCTGGATGCGGGTATAAAGGTAGTAGATTTGAGTGCTGACTACAGATTTCAGGAGAAATCTATATATGAAAGATGGTACAAAACTAAACATACAGATCCTTCGGGATTGGAAGCCGCAGTCTATGGTCTTCCGGAGATATTCAGAGCAGAAATTAAAAAGGCAACTTTAGTTGCAAATCCCGGATGTTATCCCACCTCTGCAATCATTGGTTTAGCTCCGTTGCTTATAAAGGATTATGTTCACACCGATGATATAATCATTGATGCCAAATCCGGAATCTCCGGTCGGGGGCGTGAGTCTAATAAGGATACCCATTATTGTGAATGTAATGAGAATATCGAGGCTTATAATGTGGGAGAACACCGGCATACACCAGAGATTGAAAATATACTTTCTGTAATCGGGAAGTCAGAAACGACAGTTTGTTTCACTCCGCATTTAGTTCCAATGGACAGGGGTATTCTCTGTACAATATATGTTAAAATGAAAAATGAAATCTCTAGTAAAGAAATCATAACTTTATATAATGATTTTTATTCAGAAGAACCTTTTGTTCGAATCAAGACAGATGATAAACTTCCGAGGACCAAGGATGTTGTTAATACAAATCTTTGTGAGATAGCAATCAGGATAGTTGGCACACGTGCTGTAATTTTATCTAGTATAGATAACCTGATAAAAGGTGCATCCGGGCAGGCAGTTCAAAACATGAATATAATGTATGGTTTTAATGAAACAACCGGACTTTTGTAGAATAGATTTTTCAATTTCTATTCCGGTTCAAAATATTGTTTAAGAAACGAAAAAAATGACTTCAAAAGTAAAGGTAAGGTTTCCTCCAAGTCCAACAGGTTTCCTGCATATTGGAGGAGCAAGAACAGCTCTTTATAACTGGCTTTTTGCCAGACACAATAACGGGAAATTTATTCTGAGGATCGAAGATACTGACCAACAACGTTCTACTGAAGAGGCGACTCAAGCGATCCTGGACAGTTTGACATGGCTGGGTTTGGACTGGGATGAAGGCCCGTATCATCAGAGCGAGAGGCTTGAAATTTACAGTGAATACGTGGAGAAATTGCTGAAGGAGGGCAAGGCTTTTCATGTGGATGATCCTGAAAAAGGCAGGGCAGTACGTTTTAAGCTAACAGGTGAGCTTACGGATTTTGATGATTTGGTTCATGGAAACATAAAATCCGACACCTCGCTTATCGAAGACTTCGTTATCCAGAAAGCGGATGGTTTTCCCACTTATAATTTTGCATGTGTTGTTGATGATGGAGTAATGGAAATAACACACGTGATTCGGGGTGATGACCATTTGTCTAATACGCCAAGGCAGGTTGCCCTTTATAAAGCTTTGGGTTTTGAATTACCAAAGTTTGCACACATCCCGATGATTCTCGGAGAGGATGGCTCCCGTATGAGCAAGCGTCACGGGGCAACGTCTGTAACTGAATATCGCGAAAATGGTTATTTGCCGGACGCCTTGGTTAATTTTATTGCACTTCTTGGCTGGTCACCCGGACATGATCAAGAGTTATTAACCAGGCAGGAGATGATAGAGAAGTTTACCCTGAAACGAGTCAATAAGACCAGCGCACGCTTTGACTATACAAAGCTTGACTGGATGAACGGCAAGTACATTCAGGGCTTACCGGTTGAAGACCTCGTCAGTAAATTACGCCCATATATAAAAGATGCAAATTTGGATAATGGAGTATTTACAGATGAATGGTTGTACAAGTTGGTAGAATTATATAAGGAAAGGTTTAGAACATTACCAGAGTTTGTAACGCTGGCATCCCCATTCTTTACTGATGAAATTGAATATGAAGATGCTGCAGTACAGAAACATCTGAAAAAAGGCAATCCTTCTCTGATAAAAGATGCTTATAATAAACTGAAAGAGGTCAAGGATTTTTCATCAATTACAGAACTAGAAGATTGTTTACGGTCGATAACAATCGAACACAGTGTTGGCTTTGGCAAATTGGCACAGCCTATAAGGGTTGCGATTATAGGTAAAAGTGCAAGCGCTGGAATCTTTGAAACTTTAGAACTGTTAGGTAAAGAAAAGACACTAAAACGACTGGAATATACAATAAATACTTTTTTGTAAAATTTAAATGACAATCAGGGCCTTCATTGCAATAGAAATAGATAGTGGGATTAAAGACAGGCTATCTGAATACCTGAATCAGTTAAAGAAAACAGGCGCTTCTGTTAAGTGGGTTGCTCCTGAGAATATCCACTTAACTTTGAAATTTATTGGATATATAGAGGAGGAAACTCTTCCAGACTTGAATAAAATTATTAGTGATGCCGTCTCTTGTCTGGGCCCATTCACTATTAGTATAGGAGATATTGGTGCATTTCCAAATTTCAAGAAACCGCGTGTAGTTTTTGTTTGTGTACAGGATAAAGGAAATAATCTTTTAAATATCTATGAAAGGCTCGACAAGGGTATTGAGAAACTTGGAATAAAAAGGGAATCCAAAAAGCATGTCGGGCATATTACACTTGGAAGAATTAAATCACAGAAAAATATATCCAAACTTACAAGTGTTTTAAATTCCGGAACAAAATGTTCCTTTGGCGTTGAAAAGGTAAGTTATATCTCTCTGATGCAAAGCAAGTTAACTCCAGCAGGGCCAATTTATACGAAATTAAACAATTTTATGCTAAATTAAAATGAAAAAAGGTAAACTCAAATATTCTCTAGAACACAACTGGGTTGAGCTTAAGAGAAAAGTTGTAACAATTGGTGTAACTGATTACTTTATAGATGAACTTGGCGACCTGATAGATCTTTGCTTACCAAAAGTTAATGAGGATATTATTCTTGGTATTTCTTATGGTGAAATAGAATCCATTAATGTTCTTCATGATTTAATAGCACCTTTAATGGGTGCGATTGTAAAGGTAAACTTAGATTTGGTTACCACTTTAAGGGTATTGCAGAAGAATCCATTTGATGATGGTTGGCTCATCAAAGTCAGGATAACAGACCCTGAGCAACTTGATGCCCTTATGGATGAAGATGAATATGAAGAGTACAAGAAAAGTATTAAAAAAAAGGGGAAAGAAGCTGTAAAGAAAAAAGTAAAGGTAGAGGAAAAAGAGAAGGCAAAAGCAAAAGAAGGGAAGGATAAGGCAGAGAGGAAGAAAAAAACAGAGCAGAAAAAGAAAGTAGTGAGAAAGAGTAAGAAGCGGTAAATGAGTTTCATTAAAAAAAAATATTACTTCCATTGACAGAATGTGCTTGACTTAAAAATGCCTGATAATAAACGTTGGAATATAGGAGATATATTTAAGGTTTTCCTGTTTTATTTCTTCATGATGCTGGTTGGAATACCTGTTTTTTTAAGAGTATCAAAACAAATATTTAGATTTGATTTAATAGAAGTATTTGGGCAGAACACTATACTCCTTGGTCTGTCTCTAGTTGTAAATATTTTGACCTGTCTGTATGTTTTCTATATTATTCGGGTAGGATATGGTTTGCCTGTAACATCATTAGGTTTTACAGTTCACAACTGGAAACGTGATGTGATAATTGGCCTTAAATATTATCTGGTAGTTCTTCCTGTTATAATTCTAGCCGGTTTTGTAGTAGATTTTGTTCTAAGAATATTTGGTATAGTACCTGAGCAGCAAGACATTATTAATAAAATCCTGAATGAGGACTCTTTGGGAGTCCTTACTTTCATGTTTTTCTTTGGTATGTTAGCTGCACCTGTTGTTGAGGAGCTTCTTTTCAGGGGATTTCTTCAGACTGCAGTAAGAACTACTTTCGGCAAGCAAAAAGCCATCTTAATTAGTGGATTCCTGTTTGCTTTGGTACATCTAAATGCCCATGTGTTTTTGCAGATATTTATCCTGGGACTTCTGTTAGCTTATCTATTTGAGAAGACTAAATCATTAATAGCACCAATAACTGTCCATATCTGCCACAATACTGCTATATTAGCTTTCTTGATTTCTTTTAAACACATTCTAAAAAGTCATGTTTAAGGGCATTGAAGAACAACTGAATATTATTAAACGCGGAGTTGTAGAAATCGTCCGCGAAGAAGAACTCATCGAGAAACTGCAGAGGTCAATAAAGACCAAAACCCCCCTGCGAGCTAAATTAGGCCTTGATCCTACCGCACCGGATATACATATTGGAAATGCTGTCCCGATTCACAAGTTACGTAATTTCCAGGAACTTGGCCATACGGCAGTATTAATAATTGGAGACTATACTGCAATTGTAGGCGATCCGTCTGGTGTGAATAAGACACGGCCTCAACTTTCACACGAAGACATAAAGGAGAATACGAGAACGTACTTAGATCAAATAGGAAAGATACTGGATATAGACAAGACTGAAATCCGTTACAATAGTGAATGGTTTAAGGAGATGAAATTTACCGATGTAATTACATTAGCCTCAAAGATGACAGTTGCCAGGATGCTGGAGAGAGATGATTTTTCGAAAAGATATAGTTCTGGAGTTCCCATAAGTCTCCATGAATTTATTTATCCATTAATGCAGGGATATGATTCAATAATGGTAAGAAGTGATATTGAAATCGGTGGTACAGATCAGATATTCAGTCTGCTTGTTGGCCGTGATCTCCAAAGGGATAGAAATATGGAGCCACAGGTGGCACTCACCACTCCCTTACTGGAAGGAATCGATGGGAACAAAAAGATGAGTAAAAGCCTGGGCAATTATATAGGCATATATGAAGAGCCAAAAGAAATCTTTGGTAAAACAATGAGGATTGGTGACGATCTTATGCGTAAGTATTTTGAGTTGGCAACTGACATGACTATGGAAGAAATAGATAGTACATTAAAGGAGCATCCACGCCAGGCAAAGATTGTATTGGGGAAGGCTATTGTAAGCCGGTATTACAATGAGGAGATAGCCCGGGAAGTGGCGGAAGAATTCGACAGAGTTCATAAAGAACATAAACTTCCGGACAACATTGCTAAATTAGATATAAAACTTCCACTATTAAAATTAGATGCGACAGCGACAATTAGCACAACTTATAAAATATGGTTAGTAAAATTATTGGTTGATCATGGCTTCGCATCTACTAACGGAGAAGCAAGGAGGTTGATTTCTCAAGGAGGAGTAAGTATTGACAATCATAAATATACAGATCCAGCACAAGAAGTTGATATAAAAAGCGGAATGATATTAAAAGTAGGAAAACGCCGATTTGCAGAGATTGTTATAACTCAACCTGGCTGAGCCAGGTTGTTAAATGAAAACCTACGGTTTTCAAACTTTCCCCGGACAAAAAGCGCCCCTGCCCGTCCGGCAGGCGGGGAGGACTTTCCCTTATTTAGTATAAAAGGTTAGAAGCCCAGCTATCTAAAAAGAGGCTGGGCATGTTTACGAACAAAGTTTGCTCGAAGGCCATAAATTTGCTTGTTATTAAGCATTATACTTTACCACACGAACGGTGTGGTAAAACAGTCTAGAAGGTGACAATTTCCCCGCCCGGATGAATCCGTTCGAACGGGCAGTTAAAAAAAATAAGAAATTGTCGGCTTATAGACTAATAATATCTTTTAATTACCACATTTTTTCTCAATTTTTTCAAGTATTCTTTTCTCTTTTTAACAAAATCTTCTCTAAAGAGCATACTGCGAATTTCATTTTGTGCCTGCTGAAAGGTCAATGTTTGAGAGGGAATAATCTCTTCTATCTTAAAGATATGGTAACCTAACGAAGACTCTATCATTGGGCTTATTTCACCTTCTTTTAAATTAGAAATTTGAGCAACCAGATCCTTTCTGAAGTCCTTTGCTTCATCAGATTCCCACAAACCCCCTTTATCAGAACGCGGACCGCGTGAACGTTCTCTTGCCAGGTCTTCGAATTTTTCTCCATTTTCTAATCTATTTAAAATATCTTCCGTCTCAGATTTTGCATCTTCTCTTGTTTTGTATCCAGAAAACTTTATCAATATCTGTCTGAAACTTAAACTACCTTCTCTTGAAAATTCATCAGTGTGTTCCTGATAATAGCGTTTAATTCCTTTTGGTGTAACTAGTATTTTTCTATAAACATTATCACGCATAATTTCTTCGATTAATAGATCTTCCTTTAATTCTGCTCTTTTTTTAAGCGGATTAATTCCCTGTTTATGGGCCAGTTCATAAAATTTATAGACAGAACCAACTTCTTCTACAGCACCCTTAACAAAAGCATCAAGGCTCTTTTCAATCTCTTCTGCCTTTTCCGGATTTGCAAGTACAACCTTCTTTGCCTCCTGCACAAGTATTTTTCTATCAATTAATTCATCAATACCCTTAGAAATTATTTCGCGTTCTTTCTGCTGGAACCCTACGCCCCCGTACTTTTCTCTGGCAATATGTATGGCGTTAACTACCTGTCTTCTAATATCAAATTCCGTAATTATCTCACCATTTACGATAACTCGTACGGCATTTAAATTATCAGCACTTGTTTGATATAAATAAAACAGTTGTAGTATGGAAAAAACTAAGCTTAACCTTAGAACCTTCAAATGTTATATTCCTCCTGCACCATAAAATATAAATTTTAACAAAATACAGTATACAATCCCGTCTATGATCTGTCATCTATCATTTTGAGGTAATTGCTCAATATCAAGTGGAATTCTATATCCTTCCTTTCGGAAGGATTCCAGAGTTAACTCCCTGTCTGCGTGCCACGCACAGGTAGGCTGGAATCTCCGCCTAGTTGGATCTGCCTTGGGCATGACCTGCGAAAGCGGGGTTGACACTTGCGTTAAATAGCAGTGACATCTTACTTGATATTAAGCATTCTATCCCATCAAAAACAGTTCTAACAGACGGTGCCTGTCCCCCGTCCAAATGGATTCATCCGGGCGACTATGGTCTTTCAGGCGGAAAGTTGATAAACGCCCCTTCGCAAGCAAAATACTTCCCCTATGATTAACAGATCAGGATAACTTTACATCAAAGATACTATACAGCCAAGTGGCTAATAATACACTTGAAACAATTCAGATATACTATAACATCTGAAATTGATATGAAAGAGATTGATAATACATTCTATAACGATATCCGTACTATTCTGCAACAGGCAAGAAACAAAGCCTATTCTGCCATTAATTCCGCAATGGTCGAAGCTTACTGGAGTATTGGTAAAAGAATTGTAGAAGAAGAGCAGAAGGGCAAGGGAAGAGCCGAATACGGTGCTAATCTTATTAAAAATCTGTCTATCGCACTTAATGTGGAGTTTGGAAAAGGATTTTCCATTGCTAACTTGAAAAATTTTAGACAATTTTACCTTACTTTCAAGGATGATCAAAAAGGCTACACACTGTGTAGCCAATTAAGCTGGTCTCATATTCGTCTGATTATGCGCATTGACAAACCCAATATCCGTGAATACTATCTCAAGGAAACAAAAGCGCAAGGATGGAGTGTACGGCAACTCCAAAGAAACATTAACTCTCACTACTATGAAAGGCTTCTTTCATCTATAGATAAAAAAAGTGATTTGATATCTGTAAAGAATATTGAACAGGAAAATACCCGGGATTTTATAAAAGATCCTTATGTACTGGAATTTCTCAATTTGCCGGAAAATGTAGAATTAAAGGAATCAACACTTGAAAAAAACATCATCAATAATCTTCAGGCATTTCTTTTAGAAGTCGGTAAGGGCTTTTCATTTGTAGCACGCCAATTTAGAATAAGTACTGAAACATCCCATTTTTATATTGATCTGGTTTTTTATAATTACATTCTTAAATGTTTTGTGATAATAGATTTAAAAACCGGCAAATTAACTCATCAGAATATTGGTCAGATGGATATGTATGTCCGTATGTTTGATGATCTAAAGCGAAGTGAGGATGACAATCCGACTATTGGAATAATCCTTTGCAGCGATAAAGAAGATACTGTTGTCAGGTATTCCATCTTAAAGGACAGTGAACAGCTTTTTGCTTCGAAATATCGGTTGGTTCTTCCTACGGAGGAAGAATTGAAAGCGGAACTAGAACGAGAAATTAAACTGATTGAAGAGCAGCAAGCTGGCAATGAAAAATGACGAAACTATATGTAAAAGAAGAAAATTTACAGAGTCAATTTTGCAGTCTCTAGAAAAATCAATTTATAGAGATTATGTTTTTGGTATAAAATGGTTTCAAGTTGAATATTCAAAAGGAAAATTACGAAAAAAAATGGAGCCTGAACCGTATCTGGAGATTTATCAGAAGCCAAAAAGTAGTAATGATGAAAAAAAAGATTTCACATGTGAAAACGAATTTCGTTTAGCCTTTCTAATGAAACTTAAAAATAATATATTAAAATCAAAGAACGGATCAAAAAGGTTGTTTGTACAAGGAGAAGAACGCTTAGAAAGAATGTCGAAATATCTTAATATGGCCGTTGAAGAATTAAAACAGGCTCCACATATAATGAAACATTATGAGGATGTAACACCTTACTGGATTGAAAGCATTACACTGAACAATCCAGAAGGTTTTCATGGCTGTTCGCAACTTAAGGAATAACATTGCATAACCAGAGGGTATAGATGAACTCGAATGTCAGATGCAACTTTATCTATCGAGGCTTTGGGAGCACCCCTCACCCTAACCGCTATATATGACATATTTGTAACCATCAAATATAAAATTGAGGGACACTATACTCATTTAATTGACTCACAGAAAACGAGGTAATTAAAACTATAGTTTTTCGATTCTAATTTCATCGTGTACAATTTTTTTATTTGAATTATTAACCTTCACTTTTTTTAATCCTTTACGAGTCTTCACAATATAATGACCGTCAATAAAGTTGAGAAGAAGTAACTACCCGCCTGCCAATCAGTTCGGGCAGGAAGTGTGAAGTGATCTAAAGTGTCTAAAATTGGGGTAAAAAACAATTTTTATCTTAGGCACTTTTAACTTTTATTAATAGCCAAATCGAAAAAATCAAACTAAGATTTCGGGTTTAATAAATTCTTTATGAAATCTGCGGAATCATGAGGCGACATCTTCTTTCCGGGCAAGGTAAGGTGCAATTCGTTATAAGCCACTACTTTTACCAGTTTCTTTGCATTTCTAAAGAGTGATTCTGCTTTCTTCAAATTCTCTACATGAAATATAACAGTGCCATTTGTTCGTACGAGTGAACGGATATTAGAAGCCTGTGCCGCTACTCTTACCTCACTTTCTATTAACAGGTTTTTAACCTGCTGCGGTATTTGACCGAATCTATCTGCAAGCTCTTTTTCCATTTTATTTATCTCACCCTTAGAAGATAACCGATTTATCTTCCTGTATATTTCTATTTTCAGCTTCATGTCAGGTATGTAGTCGTCAGGGAGATACGACTCAAGGTTTAAGTTTATGTGGACATCGTTGTAATCCGGAATTGGCTCATTCTTCCCCTTACGTATTACGATTTCAAGTAGTCTGCAAAACATTTCATAACCGACCGCTTCAATATGTCCGTGTTGTTCTATACCTAAAATATTTCCTGTTCCCCTGATCTCAAGATCCCGCATCGCAATTTTAAAACCTGCGCCAAGTTCTGAGAAATCAACAATGGCCTTTAGCCTCTTCTCCGCTTCCGGTGTAACCGGCCTGTTTTTTGGTAACAAAAGGTAGGCATAGGCACGGTGCTTGTAGCGTCCCACCCTGCCACGCAACTGATGCAAATCCGCCAAACCAAACATATCCGCCTGATTAATAAATATAGTGTTTACATTAGGAATATCAAGACCGGATTCTATTATCGTTGTTGATACAAGAATGTCGAATTTGCCGTTAACAAAATCTGCCATTTTCTTCTCCAGGATTCTTTCCGGCATTTGCCCATGGGCTACAGTAATCCTCGCTTCCGGGACTATCTTCGCAATAGTATCTGCAATGCGATTTATATTTTTTACACGGTTGTGTACAAAGTAAATTTGTCCATCACGATTTAATTCATGAATTATTGCACTCCTTATTACATCACTGTTAAAACGCAATAAATTTGTCTGTATGGATTGCCTGTCCTGTGGTGGAGTATTTAGAGACGATATATCCTTTATGCCCAGGAGAGACAAATGCAGGGTACGCGGGATCGGGGTTGCTGTTAACGTGAGGACGTCAATCGATTCTCTATACTTCTTTAGTTTTTCTTTATGTTCGACACCAAACCTCTGTTCTTCATCTATGACTACCAACCCGATATCTTTGAATGTAACATCTTTCTGGATCAACCGGTGTGTCCCAATAACAATGTCTACCTTTCCTTCTTTTAAATTCTCCAATATTTCCTTTTGTTCTTTTCGGGTCTTAAACCTGCTTAATACATCAATATTAATGGGATAGTCTGCCATCCTTTCAGTAAAGGTTCTATAATGCTGTTGCGCCAGTAAAGTTGTTGGTACCAGGATGGCCACCTGTTTACCATACATTACGGCTTTAAATGCAGCCCTGATCGCAATCTCAGTCTTACCATATCCCACGTCTCCACAAATAAGCCTGTCCATAGGTTTTAATGATTCCATATCTTTCTTAATATCTCTGACAACCTGTAGCTGATCCTCAGTTTCCTGGTATATGAATTCTGACTCAAACTTTCTCTGCCATTCAGAGTCTTTCGGGTAAGCTATGCCCCGTTTTGCCGCTCTCATTGCCTGCATGGAAAGAAGCTCACTTGCCATATCCCGAACGGCCTCTTCTGCCATCTGTTTTTTTCTTTCCCATGTTCGGCTGCCTAGCTTGCTGAGTTTTGGCTTGTGTTCTGAACCGCATACGTATTTTTGTACTAACTCAATCTTTGTGGCAGGAACATAGACCTTTGCGCCTTCATCGAATTCGAGTACAAGGAATTCACCATAACTGCCGGACTCATTATCCTTGTTAAGCATTTGCATACCCAGGAACCTTGCTATGCCGTGGCTGACGTGCACCACATAGTCTCCATTTCTTAAATCAAGAAAAGAATCGATGGCCTTTGTCGGTATTAATTTTTTCGGTTCCCTCCTCAGCCTGTAGCGTTGGAATATTTCATGATGTGTAAGAAATGCCGTGGAGATATCTTCAAATAAGAAACCATGGTTGAGATGCCCTATTTGATACTCTGTGTGATTGAAGGGTGAACGTTTGCCTGCAATTTCCTTAGTAGTTCTATTTCTATTTGAAGCAGTCTTACGGGAGACCGGTTGGGAATTAATATCTGATAGCAATTCGCTTAATCTCTGCTCTTCGGCCTGGTTGCTGCAAAAGATTATGGTGTTCTGGTACGAAGTCTTTATATCCTCGATCTTTTTAATTGAGTTATGGACATCATGATCAAAATAGTCCAGGGCTTTTATATTAAACGAAAATATATTTTTGCGTTTAAGCATTAAATTAGAAAGATATATCTTTCTAAAGTCCTTGCACGATTTTATTATATGATTAAAAGGAAAAATCTTACTATGAGACTCTAAGTTAACGCTTATGCTTTCTGCTCTGTTTTCTATATTTTCATATTCCTTAAAAACAATCCACGAGTCTTTTGGTATATAATCAATCAGAGAGCTGTACCTGCATTTATGCCTGTTCGCTTTCGGATGAACAGGTGTGTTGACTTGTTCAGTCTGTACACCCAGTATTTTACATTCTTGTACTTGTCTCTCTGACAATTGTGTCTCCGAGTTAAACATGCGGATAGAGTCGATTTCATCGCCGAAAAACTCGATACGGTAAGGCATTTCACCGGCGCCACTACTTACTGTATTACCTGATTGATGTTCTTGCAGAGAAGAAAATGGGAAGACATCTATAATCCCTCCCCTCAAGCTGAATTCTCCGGGCAGTTCAACTATGCTCGTTCGTTCAAAACCACCGTTTATCAGCCAGTCTACAAGAAATTCCTGTTCGTATTCCTGTCCCGTCCCGATTGTAAGTATATTTTTCTCTATTGCATCAGGTGGCGGTAGATGTTGTAAGAGCGACTGGATTGGGGTTATTATAATTTTGTTGGAAGATTTGCTATTACCTGTTAACAGCTTATATAAAATATTAATCTGTTGCACATAAGTGCTATTGTCAGGTTGCGATTCAACAGAGATTGCATCCTCTGAGACTGGGAAAAAGGTGGCGCTGCCGGGGAGAAAAACGTTTATATCCTCAAAAATATCTTCCGCCTCTTCTATACCTGATGTTACGAAAAGTATTTCTCCATTTCCGGAAAGTTTCTTATCATTTGCCAGGCTGGCAATTAAAAAGGCAGCCGACGAACCCCATAGCCCTTGAACATGACAATCCTTTCCTGATACCAGATCACCTGCTATCTGTTTATACTGTTTGTCTTTATGAATAAGCTTAAATATATTTTTCACAAAGAAATTATACTTACATTTTTATAACCAGGCAAGAGTTTATATGTCCGTTTTTTGTTTCACCTAAATTGAGCGATTTTGTAGCCGCAACCTTCAGGTTGCGAAACTTACGTGACCCCATTAAACGTTGAGGAACGCAGGCTAAAGCCTTCGGCTACAATAGCATGTAATATAAAATCGCTCAATTTAGGTTTCACTTGATCATGCAGAACCAATACAAGGAATGACACAAAAAAGAACGAGACTGAAAAGAGATGTATGCAAGCTCTGAGTTGGAAGTATGAGAAAAGAGAAAAAGGGGACAGATTTATTTTATCAAAAGGAGGTATCAAAATAAATCTGTCCCCTTTTTTATGCTAAAGGACTTATGACTCGAAAATTACCCAAAATACCTATTCTCGAACAGCCTGTCAATAGGTGACCCTGAAAAAAATCCTTATCGCATGGAATCATTTTCCATGCGTCTTTCCATGCGCTTCTATTCTTTATACACATACTTATATTTATTTGACTTAGGTGGTTCTCCATTATCTCCAATCAAATCTAAATCTCGCATCTTCCTGAGTTGATTCTGTGCAACTTTATCACTAAGATCAAGATGATCCGCATATTCCTTTTTAGAAACCGCTTTTCTTGATCTTACAAAATCATAACCTGCCAGTTCTACTTCATTCAGTTTGTCAATTGCCTCTTTACCGCTTATTTTCTTAACAGCATCAGCTGTCCTTGGGAATATCACAATAACATTACTTCCATCATAATTAATGATAGGAAGTGGAAGATGATGTTTATCTCTTAGTGATCTAAAAGTGTCCATTCCAATTTCAGATTCTTCCATATATCCCATCTCATTGAAAATGAATGTAAGTTTCTTATTTCGACTCCATGAAGAAAAGGGGACAGATTTATTTTCATTGTTAAACTAAAAAGACCCAAATGTTTTTCAGTCCCTCTCTATTGCTTTGTTACCACTTCTCATTATAAAACTGAAAACATCCTATTGAAATCCTCTCTTAGAACTCTAAGGATTTTGGAATTAATAACTTGTGGAAACGAGGACTAACTGTATCAAACGGATTTAAGTAATCCTATTTTAGTTTGTGTGGATAAATGTCTATAAACGCATATAAATAGCCATAACAAGAAACACTAATTTAGTTGATAATAGTACATGTAAAATGATACAATTCTTCTTTTAATTAAGCACGAGGAGGAATTGTATCATGGTGAAGTCAAACAAAATTAATCTTGACAAATTGAAAGGACTCTTTAATAAAATAACAACCCCGACAATCGAAGAATTAAAAAGAGTTTTAGGAACTAATTCCAGGATGACAGTTTTTCGTAATATATCTAAACTGTCGTACATTTCCAGCTATTCACATAGAGGAAAGTATTATGTCTTGGTAGAACAGATCAAATTTGACAAAAAAGGATTATGTTCTCATGGGAATGCAATGTTTTCAAAGTATGGTAATCTTGTGGAAACCGTAAAAGCATTTATTAACAAATCAGAAAAGGGTTATTCTGCAAATGAGCTTAAAGATATACTTTTGGTAGAAGTCAAAGAACCCTTGTTTAATTTGATACTTAAAAAACGAATTATCCGAAAGAAATTTAAAAGGATTTACATCTATTTCTCCATCAAAGCTGAAATAAGAAAGAGGCAAGAGGTTTTAAGGTACAAGTCTGTCAGCGAAGATGATAAGTTGAAGGCATCAATTATTTTATTTTTTTGTTTACTTGATGAAAAACAAAAAAGGCTTTACGCCGGTCTGGAATCTATGAAGATTGGACATGGAGGTGACAGAGAAGTAGCTTCCACCCTTGGTTTACATACGAACACCGTAACACAAGGCAGAAAGGAACTATTATCGCGAGACGCAGAGATAGATCGCATAAGAAAAAAAGGTGGTGGACGAGCAGCAATAAAAAAAAACTCCTGAAATAATTACCGAAATTGAAAGATTAATGAAAAACGATGTTGCCGGCGATCCTATCACCGGTTTGAAATGGTATAGAAAAACACCTGGTAAAATTGCTGAAAAACTTGAGTCACATGGCATAAATGTTAGCGGAAAGACGGTCGGTAAAATATTAAAGAAAATGGGGTTCTCATTAAGAGTCAACCAAAAGAAAATTTCTAACGGTGGGAAAAAACTCACAAAAAAAGAAAAGATAGACAGAAACAATCAATTTAATTATATTGCAAGACTCCGGGAAGAATCAGCAAAAAATAAAAATCCTATCATCAGCGTAGACACAAAGAAAAAAGAAAAGATCGGGAATTTTAAAAACGAAGGAGCAACATATGAACGCAAAGGCAAAAGTACATATGACCATGATTTTGAATCCTACGCAACAGGAAAATTTATACCTTACGGTGTTTATGATACATTATGCAATTCTGGAACAATATTCGGAGGGATTTCTGCAGATACTCCTTTGTTTGCAGTTGAATCTATAGAAAAATGGTGGAGGTATGAAGGAAAAAAAAGATACCCAAAGTCAAAAAGCATCTATATTTTAGCTGATGCTGGAGGCAGCAACAGCTATAGGTCGAAAGTATGGAAATATGAAATTCAAAATAAGCTTTGCGACACTCACGGTTTGTCGGTAACTATAAGTCACTACCCAGCCGGTGCATCCAAGTGGAACCCGATCGAACATAGATTGTTTAGCGAAATCAGCAAGAACTGGCAAGGGGAGCCACTGGAGAGCTATGAGAAAGCCTTGAATTTCATCAAAACCACTAAAACCTCGACAGGCTTAAAAGTAAAGGTACACCTTGTTAACAAAAACTATAAAAAAAATGTAACCGTTTCTGATGAAAAAATGAAAAGTATTTCTTTGGAAAGTCATAATGTTATGCCAAAATTAAATTATACAATAACACCAAGAACCGGTTGATGTTATTTTAATGTTGGGGAAAAAGTCGAAGTTATTTTTTCCCCAGCCCTTAGAAAGAAGGTGGGCAAGAGCAGGGTGTGGGTAAAAGTAAACGAGCATTTTAAGATTTCTGACGGAATTGAATATATACGGTTAAGGCTTACCGGTTCCGGCATTGGTGAATTTCGGTTTGATGATATAAAACTTGTAAAAGAACCTTCTATAATAGCCACACACTAAACCCCCAGTATAGTCGCTCTGCAACTTTGAGTACTCTAAAGTGAGTCAACTATTTCTTTAAGCTTTTTTATAAAGAGGTTATGACATAGCTTAAATTCATTGATGATTTTTGGTATTTTTGCATTTAAGTTTTGTAATTTATCAATATCTAACTCAGACTGGTAGATGTATCTAAATATATGCCTGAATGCTCTTAGTTCATTAATTTTAAATGCTAAATTTCTATCAAACAATTTTGGACGTACTCCATCTATTTCTATAGTCATTTTATTTACTAAATCTTTATGCCAAAAAGTCTGCTCTAAATTATTTTCGAAAAATTTAGAAATTCTTAGAAAATAATTTTCCAACATGTTATAAACATTATGCATCGTATATCCAAGCGCGGCCCAATCAAATTCATCCGGTTGAATTTGTTTTATCTTATTGTTTATTAAACTATATTTTAACATTAGCTCATCCAGGATATCTATATCGTTCTCAAGCTCTGATATTAACCCCAGGAAACCAATCCTATCCTTTTTCATATATCACTTTTCCATTCTTCAGGATTTCATCTTTGATTCTTTCGTTCACACTATCTAAATCGACAACATCCACCTTAAAATCACTATCCAATGCTCTGCCGACCAGTTGATAATATTTTTTAGATCTTAAACCAATATCAATATCAAAATTAATATATCCTATATCTTTTTTAACCAGAGAACCAAAAAGAATCATCTGCTCCAGCCCATCATCAATTTTCAAAAAATCTATCTTCAACCGCTCCACTTCCTTAAATGCCAGAACAATTCTGGCTTGTATTCTTAACCGTTCGTCCCTATTCGCTTTTTTTATGGTATCAACAATATGCGTAACATTCATGTTCATATTTATACCCAATATCCTTGAGTTAGTAGATTTTATGTTGTTTAAAACAAATTTACATTAAAACCTTATCTAATCTTCTATCTTTTTTCAATCTTAAAGTCCTCATCTCTCAACTTTTACAACCTATCGGTGAGTCCCCTATCCCTTCCCTAAACCCCTTAAAAGCTGCCTTTCTTCTCCCTGATAAACCATTTCTATATCGTGTGGAATATTATAAAAATCTCAGATTTCTTACTTGATTCTATAGGTTCAACTATTTAACTCCTAATCCTGCGTTCAACATTATCTCTGAGAACAAAACCCAATATAGGGTTGTAGCTTAACTGTGATATAACACAATTTTAGGATAATATTAGATACCTTACAAATATATGAACGCCAAAAGAATGCAAAACTTGATGAACTCGCCGCAAAGGAAATAGCTGAAGTTATTAAGGATGTAGCAGAAGGCCATTTAGCCACAAAAGAAGATGTAGAAAAGATTGTTGCAATGGCAAAGGTTGAAATAATAAAGTGGGTAGCTGGGATGCTTTTAGCGCAGGCTGCGATAGTTGCCACACTTGTCAAACTACTTTAAAGCATTTACATAATACAATCAACAATCCACCACGAGAATCCAGTTTCAAATCCCAAAAAACCTACACCTACGGGGTGTATTTGGTATGAATATCAATGGCCTGAAGCCTCTTGCCGGCATTTAATACTTTCAACCATTCCTTTTCCTCCACACCTGGTAGCTTCATCAGAAAGTTTGATCCGGAATCCGAAATATTGACAACGGCACTTATGTATGATGTCAAGACACTTCTACTCACCTTGTACAAACCGTCAGATAACCAGCTTAATTGACAACTGTTCCTTGTTATTCCCAAAATCTGCTTTACTTTAGCAAACTTAAAATTATTGAATGTTGAGGCCTGACCCTCTTTCTGCTCCGAGGTGTGTATGTGCTGTCCAATAAAAGAGTATTCGTCTGCAAATTTCCCATCAAGGTCTACTAATTGTCAATTGAAAACCCTAAAATAGGATATTTTAGAATGGAACAGTAACTATTATACCCGGAATATCCTTAAAGTCTTTCTTGTCTTCTGTAACATTAATTGGATTTTCAACTTTTTTAGTAATTACAAAAAAGAATTCCATAAGGTTTTGCAGACAAACAACTCCTCCTCCGTTTTCCCAAATCTGGATTAGAAGATTTTTTGAAGTATTATGCTTTCCACCTTCAGAGGTATCGTAGGCATATACGAGAATGTTTGTGTCAATCAGCTTATCTGTCATATAAGTCTTTACGGTGTGAATAAAGTTTTTTTCCTAAATAAAAGCCTTTATTAAGAAGTTTTATCTGTCTGCTTGTTATTTCCTCCTGGTTTTCATTACTCAAAGTTTTTAACGTAACAAGTGTATTTGTCCCAACAGGAAGATCTATTTTTTCATCAAAATGGATTGTATCGCCTTCAACTATACCCTTATAAATTTTCTTCATAATAGTTTCCACCTCCTCACTAAAAATATATTGTATTTCTAGATCTTTATGGTATTCATACAGAAAACTGAACTATAAATTACAAAAATGTGCTAATGGTGTCAATAAGCATTACATAGACAGTAATGGTGTGTAGTGAGCCGGTAAGCAAAACCATCCACGAGGTGTAAACAACCCGACCCAACCAAACACCCTTTTAGTACATACACCTACGGGGGTGTAATTGGTAGTTCAACCGGGTGTTCCACATCGAATGGGAATTGTTGCCATTTATTGGCATGGTTAAGGCGTGATCGCTCTGAAAACCTGGAGAATATACTTTACTTATTTTCTGATTCAGGGCGGGTAATCTTACATTGCAATTCCAATCGACGGGTTCTCCATTATTCAGTAATTCTATCTCCCCATTAGAAACGAGATTCTGTTCTCCATTATCCACATTAGTGCTTGTATTCTTCGATTTAGACAGATTGGCAGTACAACCGACCACAATTAAGCTAAACATGCTTACAAGAACTAACACTTGGGGTATTAAAATTTTCAGCAATAATTTCATAAGGGAAACGATTCCTTCACACTAATGTCTAATCTCCTTCTCGCCTTTTCCCATTACTTTAGCAAACTTAAAATTGTTGAATGTTGAGGCCTGACCCTCTTTCTTTCTTAAAGATGGGAAGAAGACTTGAGACGATTTAGATATAAAGCCAAAGGAGGAGAGTGTATGTATAAGTTCGTTGTGTATGGCAGTTAATTATCTGATAATGTTTGTAATTTCTTCATATATGTAAATATAAAAGGAACCTCAGATTTTTAAAATCTTATCAATTTTAATAAATACTCACAATATCAAATATTGGTATCTCACATTCTCGGACAGCCTGTCAAGGTCTGACCCCAAAATCTGCTTTACTTTAGCAAACTTAAAATTATTGAATGTTGAGGCCTGACCCCCTTTCTGTTCCTCTGATTGTTAGGCGTTACTTGGTGACAAGTTCTTTCTCTATTGCACCTTGAACAAACAAGTTTAAAGATATGCCCCTTACTTTGGCTTTTTGTACAGCCTTTCTGTGAATTTCAGGCGGTATCCGAATATTGAAGCTGCCTTTGTATGATTTTTCTGGTTTCTTTTTCAGAACTTTACAAAGTGTCACGTAGTCGTCAACTTCGTTTCGGAATGCCTTTATAAGGCCATCAACATCACGGGCTTCAAATGTTACAAGGTCATCTATGCCTTCTATTTTTCCGTGAAAGACCTTATCTTCATCACTGAAATGGGCAGAACCTATAAACCCTTTATAAGTCAAAACGTCTTTCATTTTATCAACCCTTTACTCCTAAGTTTTTCTTCTATATTGTCTAATTGATATCGTTTAAGCTCAGGCTTTGGGTGAACTCTGTGTGAGATTGTTTTTTATTCCTTACACAAAGGGTTAATTTTTTGTTCAAGATTTTTTCTTAGCGTCTTTGTACCTCCGTGTAAGTTTGTTCCCTTTTCTCCCCGCCTCAGTTTCTTCCCATTCTTCCTTCCATCATCAATCTACAATCGCCAATATTCAACTTTAGGCACTTTAGTTCACTTTAGACACTTCAAACTTGTTTGTAAGTTAACTTCCATCCCCTTTCTCCAATATATCCTTATACACCTCATTCTGTGGATTGTATTCAGGAACGAGTTTCTTTAACATTCGAATAGAGGCTTCCACATTTTTCTCAAATGCAAAATGCATAAGCTCATCTATATCGCTTTCAAATTCCTCCCAATTCACATTTGTAATCCCTGCTACAGTTATACTCTCATATTCAGTCTTTTTCTCAGTATCATTTATTAACAATTCTTCATAGAGTTTTTCACCGGGCCTTAAACCGGTATATTCAATCTTCACTTCTTCAGGAGCAAAGCCCATCATCTTTATCATATCTTTTGCCATGTCTGCTATCTTTACGGGTTCTCCCATATCCAATATGAATATTTCGCCGCCTTCTCCTAAGCTGGCAGCCTGCATTACGAGCTGTACCGCCTCAGGAATGAGCATAAAATAACGTGTAATATCAGGATGCGTCACCGTAACGGGGCCGCCATTTCTTATTTGTTGCTTAAACTTTGGTACTACACTACCCGAACTATCAAGTACGTTTCCAAACCTGACTGCAACAAACGCAGTATTACTCATGCTATTAAAGTTCTGGATATATAATTCGCATACCCTCTTAGTTGCCCCCATTACATTTGTGGGCCGAACGGCTTTATCTGTAGATATCAGTACAAACTTTTTTACCTTATGTTTATCCGCCAGTTTTGCAATCTTGATAGTCCCCACTACATTATTAATTATGGCCTCACATGGATTAAGCTCAACAAGTGGCACGTGTTTATAAGCAGCGGCATGGAAGATTATATCTGTCTTTATCTTTTTTAAATATTCTTCAATTCTTAGAGGTTTGGTTACGTTTTCCATGATAGAGTGAAACATCACACCGGGATGATTTCCATACAATTCAGAATCAATCTTGTACAACCCAAACTCATTACTATCAACCAGCATTTTAATAGACGGACTATACTTCACCACCTGTCTGGATAGCTCAGAGCCTACCGACCCTCCGGCTCCCGTTATCATGACCGATTTACCCTTGATAAAACTCGCTATCTGTTCCAGGTCCAGATCCTTTGGCACTCGTCTTAAAAGGTCTTCAACCTCTATCTCTCTGATTTCAGTTATGCTTACCTTTCCATCAACAATATCCGACAAGCTTGGAAGGGTCTTAAACTTAACCTGTGACATCTTACAACCCGCAATTATCTTTCTAACCTTATCGCCTGATGTAGAAGGAATCGCAATCAGCACATCTTCAATATTATTTTCCTCAATTATCTCATCCAGTTTGTTTGTTCCCGAATAAATTGGAAGATCATGCAATTTCATTCCAACCTTAGCAGGGTCATCATCGACAAAGCAAACAGGTATATACCCAAACGAAGGTCCATACCTCATCTCTTTTGCTATCATTTGCCCCGCTGTCCCTGCTCCATATATCAATACCCGTCTTCCTCCCTGTTCTTTCCGTGTACGATAATGTCTGAATATTCTTGTACTAAAACGTATACCACCTGCTCCCACCAGGAAAAGGAACCAGTACATTATGAATATACTCCTGGGTATTCTATATGTTTGTAAAAAATAAATCAGGACAACGGACATAAGGGTGCTGATAGTAACGGCCTTTATAGATGTAACAAGACAATCTACACTTGCATACCGCCATACGGCCTTATACATACCGGTTCTAATGAAGACTGGAATTGTGACAACGATTATTATGGGTAGTGAAGTTTCGATGAAGTGAACGTAATCCAGGGCACCTTTGAACTCAAACCTCAGAACAAATGTACCAAGATAGCAAAGAATAATCAGGAATACGTCTGTAAATATTAAGGCCAGCTTTCTTTTCATTTAGCTTTCCATTTGTAAATTAATTTCAAACAAAGTTCCACTTTCTGAGTTTTGTAATCGTTATCAAATAACGCAAAGTTTATACTATTACTGGTTCAAAATCATACACCTACGAGGTGTATCTGGTGTACTGGGTATTTGGTGGTTTCCAGTTATTGATTTACTAAATAACATACTCAAAATATTTTACAGGCCAAACGAGATTTATTTTGGTATGATGTTTTGATCTTGTATATTCTTTCTCATTTGGTCGTCTTATTATGGTCGCCCACGGCGGCAGGATCCCAATGTCTCCTGAGGCGACCCTGTTGGCTAGCTTCAGATCCGCCTCGTGCGGGAAGTTTTTCCCACCATTTCCCGAAAAAGCTCGACTTAACCCTGTGGCGGAAGTACTCAATTTCCCCCTCTGGTGTAAGGCTTTTTATTTCTTTGTAAATCTGCATCTGGGCTTCATGTTTAAAATCAACGCACTTAAACTCTTTGTCAGTCTTCATCTATTAACACCTCCTTTGGTGAGATAATCGTCAATATACCGTAACCGTTCATAAGATTTACCTGGTTATAGGCCTTCATCTTATCCAGACGCACTATATGCTTAAAGTTCCAGGTACTATGGCATCTGCTCGTGTCACAGTTGCCGCAGCAACATGTGTGGCATCATCTATACACTCAGGCCCAAGGATTTTTGCCTTTATATATTCATTACGCAGTTCAAGAATCTCATCGGTAAGTTCTACCCTCTCCATCATTTCTTCCGGTAAAGACAATAGAATATTTTGAACTTCAGCCGGTGCCATATCCAACTCTGCGATTACAATCTCGCTAAGCAACAGTACGCATTTGCCTTTTCGCACCATTTCAATAAAATGTGACGACTCATTGGAAAACTCGGCATCCAGACAGCCGCCGATTACAGATGTATCAGCATATCGGAATTTTCATTACCGGCCCCACTTTCTTGTTTTCTTTCTTCTATAACTATACCACCTAACGCCCCGGTTCCTCTTACCTACACCTCGTAGGTGTATGGTGGTTAGTCTAAACATAGTTCCTTTATTCTTGCTAATTCCCGTTGAATATTTATCCGGGAAGACACAAATTCTTTGTAATCCATGGGATCTATATTCAAACTCATAGAATTATTACATATCCTTTCTTCCTCCTGTATGCCTCCCAAGAATTCTTTATATGAAGAAAAATCCCAATCATGTGGTTCATTCACCAAATTAGCAGTTGTCGGATTTAAGTGGATATATCGAGTCAAATGGAGTAATTGTTCATCCGTGGTTACTACAACACTCTTAAATCTACTTTCCCACAAAGGACCTCTCCTATTCGTTTTAATGTTAAAATATCGAGTATAGCTATTTAAAACATTGCTCATAAATATTGAAATCCCAGCCTTTTTTATCTGCTTTAATATCACATGGATATGTGTAGGCATACAACAATAGGCAATTATTCCTACTAATTCCTCTTTACCTGAATTGCCATTCAACAAAAATTGATCCTTATCCTTTCTTTCTACAAAAGCAGAAAACTTTAATGGTGGTTTCTCTATTTTATAATATCTCAATAATCTTCTCATTCTTTCATAATCCAAATTATTTCTGAATATCTCAAAGCCTGCAATACTTTTAGTAAAAACATGATATATATTTCCTTCCAATAATGGTAATCTTCTTGTCATCACCTTTGACACCTACGGGGTGGAAGTTGGTATTTGGTGGTTTTCCACAGGGCGTTTTACCTACACCTACGGGGTGTATTCGGGTTCCATTACATAAACATGAACCTCGTAAGGTTTGAAATGATCTTTAATTCTTCCATTATTAATTTTGATATTTCTGCCTTCAAATAAAACATATGCATTGTTTCCCTGTAATTGTTCGCTGTGAAAGGCAGCGTCAACCGATGTATTTATTACATTAACGGCAATAATAAATCTAACTGTCTTTCCATCAACAATAGCAGATGCCTGCTTACCGCTCTCCTTATCTTTTCGGAGCAAATTGAACAGCTTACTTCCATTCAGCAATTCGCATCCAATGTCTTTAAATAACCAATGTATTGCAGGTTCCCCATTGGCATCAACAGCGGAGATCTGTGTATTTAGTGAAGGATTTGAATCTGGCGCTGTCAGCACAGGAGAAAGTATGTTTAATTCAGAAGCAATCTTCTTCACATCATTCCAGTGTTCCGGAAAATCTTTTATCTTGTATTTCCCACCCCTATAAGTGTAATACAGTATCCCTTTCACACCATGAACTATCGCAAGATACGTGAGGCACCTTTCTTCTTCAAAGGTAGGGTTTTCTGCATTTCTAAGTATTGCAGAGTCTCTAATATAACTCCAACCAAAAGCCTGTATTACCGCCCAGACCTGCTTCCCCTTGCTACTCATACTCATGGAAGATTCGTCTATGGAATCACTTAACCATGTCATCGGTCTTCTCGGAATTGGATAAGGATCAACCATCAAGACATCTACCGCATCGCCATAATCACTGGCTTTCTTTGATCTTAGCAGTGCCAGGCCAGTAAGTTGGTTTTCATCAAAACTATGGATGTAGTTGCCCCATTTCCATATAAGCATCGGCGAAATGCCCCTGCCTTCCGGTTCGTCATCCAAATACCAGCAGAGGATGTTATTGGTATCTATCATTTCCTTGATACGGATATTCATTCCCTTTTTCTTATTCTTACCGGGTATTCTGACTATACACTTCAACCCATTTTCTTTCGCAGAAAGAACATAATCTATTGTTGAAGATGCCAGCACACAGTTAAAACCTGCTTCCTTGAGTTCGCCAAAGACATCTTCAGTAGCACCATAGATACCTATTGGGAATGGATCTGATTTAACACTAAAGCTCCTTGTCTCTGAAGACGTGATCATGTTATTATTCTTATAGGCCTTTATCCTCCAATACCAATTTCCTGCATCCAGTTTCTTTTTTATTTTAAATGAACTACCCATTGCGTTTAAGGTTGATAACACAATTTTATCCTTAAAATCATCCGTTCTCGAAAGTTCAATCTTCATTTCAATTATTTTATCATCATCTGGAATCCTCCACACAAACTCCGGCAACGTGGTATTTAAGACAGCACTGTCTTCAGGTAAAATCAAATCTATGTCGTATTTAATTAATTCGATATCATCAAAATATATTCTATGCGACATACCGGGATTCATAAGCTTAATCTCAGTTTGTTGTAATTCTTCTGAGTTCATATACCAACTCATCCTTATCCAGGCATTCCACGAAAAGAGTTCATTTAAATACATTTTCTTATCAAAGATCTGAATCGTAGGATATTCATCGTCTTTCCAACCATCACGCTTAACCCAGAAGGAAAAGAGATAGTATTTGTGAGGTTCAATATCTTTTACGGTACAATACCAGACACCTTTACCTCCAATAGAGATAGATTTCTTACCCTTGTGAGCTACCGCTGTTGATATTAGCAAATCTTCCTTTTGCTCAAAACTCTCAAACTTCCAGAAATCCGGGATCAGATCTTTATCGACATCTTTCTCAAACCCCGGATTAGGGATTAGATTGGGGAAATATACAGTTTTCACTGCTTCATTTCCTTTGGATTCTTCAGAAGGATTTGTAGAAGTTTCCAGGGGAGAGGTAATTCGGGGATTACTGGCGTGGCTTATTTTAACCTGCCAGATTGTCAGGGCAGTCGAACCGATAATTACAAGCACGATCACCAACCATTTGACTGTTTTCATTTGCATATGATCATTTATTTCCTCACGCTCCCCGGACAAAAGGCGCCGAGGACAAGAAGCTCCCCGGACAAAAAGCGCCGAGGACAAGCGCCAAGAACGCAGAGGGTAAATAATTAATTTAAAGTGAGCTAAAGTCAAGAAGACACGAATTCCCCCGCCTGCCCGCCAGCCTGTCCGCCAGTTTGCTGGGCGGAGTTGTTAGGCGGGGAGGGCGACTAAAAGGCATGAATTGACACGAAAAGAAGAAAATTGGTGATGAATAAAATCTCTTATTCTTAACAACTTTAGATCACTTTTAACTTTAGACACTTCAAACTTGATTCTACACCTACGAGGTGGAGGTGGAGTAAACAGCGGTTAAGGTCGTAATAGATGCGGATTAAAATAACCAAAACTCGCAAGTTTCAAATGAAGCTCCATTTCCCCTTGACATTACTTATCATGGATGTTCCTATTTGTTCTATTTGTTGATATGTAGCCAAGGACCCCCTATTTATCTTAATTTTTCCCTTGAGATGAGATATTTAATAAAGTAATGTATTAGCCAGTAGCAATCTTTTTTAAAATATATAGAATATAGGAAAAACAGTCTTTCTACTTTTATTAATATTTAGATTTAATCAGGAGGAAATAATGAAAATTTTAAAATTAGAAGTCGATGATTCTATATTTGATAGATTTAAAGGGTTTTTGGAGATATTACCTAAAAATAAAATAAAAATAAAAGAAGTATATGATGATACTCATATTGAATTTGTGAAAAAAGAAGAACAAAAAGAAATAGAAAAAAAATTGTCAGATAAAAATTGCCACATCGTGTCACATTCAAAACTTGTTAAATTATGAACCTGGAAATTGGATATTCAAAAAAAGCTGACAAGTTCTTGGAAAACAAGAATGCAAAGGCAATAACAGAAAAAGAAGTTGATACATTAATCATCTCTGCAATAAAAAAGATATTTAAAATCGAGAATCCAAATATTGATTTAAAGAAGTTAAAAGGAAAACTAAAAGGCTGTTTCAGAATCAAAAAAGGGGACATAAGAATTATATTTACTTTGAAAAGAAATAAGATTTTGAAAATATTAGTAAACGATATTGATTTCAGAGGCAATATTTACAAATAGAACATCTTTTTAATTTGCCATTGGTATTGGTTATTTTTAGTTTCCTCTGTAATCTTTGCCTGCCCTATGGAATGAAGCACAATATTCCATTGGGGTGGCTTCCCGCCCGGCCAGGCCGTTCGGACGGGCTTGTCCTCGGCGCCTTTTGTCCGGGGAGCTTGTCCTCCCCGCCTTTTGTCCGGGGAGCGTGAGTACCTCTTCAATCGCAATCCCCAATACCCAACTTTAGGCACTTTAGTACACTTTAGACACTTCAAACTTGTTTTGCGGCTTTTGCCACGCTCAGCGGGCCTTCGTGTGAGTACCTCTTCAACCGCAATCCCAAATAATAGTCCCTATTTGTAAATCGTCTTTTTAACTAAAGTTGAAATATCTTTGTGCAAAATTGTTATTACAAACCTTCACCCTCTCCAGCATCTTTTATAATACCTTGCACTATTTGGTCCTTAATCCAAATTCCGCTGTCCATTATTTTTGTAATAGAAATCTTTATTGAAGGAAGTAGTCCCTTTTTTTTAGCTTTAAGCAGTAGACCCAGTGTTCCTATCACATCAAGATCCAAAACATGTGCCTGTAATCTTGCAACCTTCTCATCTATTAACACCTGTTTTATTCCTATTTCTTTTGCCAGAATAATAACTTCTGCCTCACCTTGCTCTAATTCACACAATAGGGTTACTTTTTCAATATCTTGAACCTTCTCAATTTTTACCCATTTACATGTTTCCAGTTCATAAACACCAAAACTGTCCTTCCCACCAGCCATGATCTCTTCTTTAACATGATATGGGATATAAACATCAGTATAAAGCTTTTCAAGTAACGGAATCTGACCACAAGTTGACAAGGCAATCCAGGGAGACGTATTAACTACAATCCCCATTCTTGTATTAGTCACCCTGGGCTTCCTCCAATATTTTGTCTAAATCCATTTGAAATGGAGAAACCTTGTACTTTTCCAGTCTCATTAAGAATACCACCCTACTCAGGCCGGCTATCTTTGCAGCTTTGCCAGAGGATATCTTGCCAAGTTCGTAAAGTTTTAATGCCAGCAGGTACCTTGCCTCCTCTTCAAACTCTTCTTTACTCTCTTTAAGAGAAAGAAGGACATCATCTGGATATTTTATGATTAGTATATTTTCTTTCATCTTTCCTGGCCTTTCTCATCTCTAAGTGTTTAATCATATTATAGTTTTTATATATATAAAGTTTGAGATAACACAACTTTGCCTTTTTAATTAAATCATAGTATTACTTATAATGATTTACAACTCAAATTCCCAGCTTTGTTACAATAAGAAATTTAATAGAATTACACGACCCTCCCTTATTTGCTTAATAAAGTAAAAGAAGCGTGCCTATCACCTCAATTCCTCAATCCTGCTTCTCTGTCCATAAACTATAAGTCAAAAACATGAACCATCAGCAATCACCCATGAGCGAAGTACCATGAACTGTGTTTTTCTTCGTCTTCTGCTTTCAAGGTCTGACCCCAATATCCTGACCCAATATCCCAATATCTTAAATTGGATACATGGCTTAACATGATTTCTTTATGATAACGAGCTTGATAAGTGTTTTAAAGATTATGGATAGATCTAAGATGAGTGAAGGACGCTTAAGATATTCTTTAGCTAAACGAATCTTTTCCGGTAGAATTCTACAGACGTATTCATTTTCGGGCTCTTTAGCCCTCACGAGAATGATTGAATCATATCGAAAATTGAGATAAGCAAGATC
>JACZYU010000226.1 GCA_022570935.1 Planctomycetota bacterium
GGTTTGGGCCTTGCCCTGACGATGAAAACTGTCGAGGGGCATGGAGGTGATATTATTTGTAAAAGCACGATTACAAAGGGCACAACTATGACTGTTAGTTTTCCAGTTGAAGGTTGTGGAGAGGAGAGAATTGAATAACACAGCAAAACAGACAGTTTTAATTGTTGATGACCAGGAAAGTATAAGACTCGCATTATCAAGAATGCTTTCTAAAGAAGGCTACGAAGTCCTTTTGGCAGAAGAGGGTGAAAAGGCGTTAGACATTTTGCGGGAAAAGAAAGTCAACGTAATGCTTTCAGATCTGAAAATGCCAAAAATGGATGGGATGCAACTGCTTAAGGCCTCAAAATTGGTCAAGCCGGAAGTAGAGGTAATATTAATTACAGCACACGGAACAATAGAGAAAGCTGTGGGGGCTATGAAAGACGGTGCTTACGATTTTATTACAAAACCTTTCAAAAAAATAGTAATTAACAATATGATTAAAAAGGCCATGGAAAAACAGGCTCTTGTTGTAGAAAATAAATATTTACATGAACAACTGGCACATTCTGAACACGATAGACACGCTGACATTATCGGGCAAAGTGACGTAATGCGTGATGTTATAAAATTAGCTGAACAAGTTGCACCCAGTCAGGCGTCTGTTTTGATTCAGGGGGAAAATGGTACTGGGAAAGAGTCCATAGCGGCTCTTATTCATAACATAGGACAGAGGAAGGATAAACCTTTTATAAAGGTGAGTTGCGCTGCTTTGCCGGATGCCCTTCTTGAATCCGAACTTTTCGGTTATGAAAAAGGAGCATTTACTGGTGCCGTTAGCCAGAAAGAAGGCCGTTTCGAATTGGCAAATGAGGGGACGTTATTTCTCGATGAAATAGGAGAAATAACTCCATCCATACAGGTCAAACTGCTTCGCGTCTTGCAAGAGGGCGAATTTGAACGATTAGGAGGCACTAAAGTATTAAGAAGCAACGTACGCATTATCTCAGCAACGAATGTTAATCTTGAAAACGCTATTAAACAAAAAAGATTCAGAGAGGATTTGTATTACCGCTTAAACGTGATTACCATGAATATGCCCCCTTTAAGAGAGAGAAGGGAAGACATTCCTTTATTGGTAAGCCATTTTCTTAAAATTTATCAGGAAAAGAATAATAAGGTAATAGACGGGATTTCTGAGGATGTTTTAGATATTTTGACTGACTATCAATGGCCGGGAAATGTGCGTGAAATAAAAAATGTGATCGAAAGGGCAGTGGTCTTAACACAGGACAGGATAATTACACTAAAGGACCTTCCGGAGAACATCTCCAGGGAAAAGATTGGGGATAGAAAGTTAATTATACCATTTGGTATGCCACTTCGCGAGATTGAGAAAAAGGTAATTCTTGAAACTTTGAGGAGGTCAAAAGGAGATAAGGAAGTTACTGCAAATTTGCTTGGTATTACGCCTAGAACTATATATAGAAAGATGAATTCCCTGGAAGAGGAAGAAAAGCAGGAAAGAGATGTTAATATGAATAACTGATATGTTTTTCTGTTCTAATAAAACCAATAATCACGCCCGACTGAGGCTTATGTAACTATAGAAGTAAGTCCTTGTGATGGATGGTTACGACAGTCGCTGTGTATTTGAAAAATTGACACAATGTCAGATGTTTTTTCTGTACAAATGGGGATATGACATTATGTCATTTATAGTGAAACTTGGTATGTAACACAAAAGCCAAATATATATTTACCCACTATCATATATCTATATAACTATGGATGTTAAATGTATGGATTGTAAATAAAAATTTCTTGTGGCACATTTATTGCATAATTTCACTTTACTTTAACTTTATGTTTATGATATGTATGATATGAGGGGACATTTCATAAAACATTGCAGTTCGCAAATTACTGCAATTTTCTTACTTTCCCACATGACTGTGTTTGGCAGAAATGAAAAACGCATCCGTAGCCGGAACTAATTGGCCGTTCATTCTGCTATTAAATTTAGTAAAAAATAACAAAAGGTTTTTCAGGTTTATGAATTTGATGTTGAGTTTTAAGTATTTAGTTTTATAATGAAAATTCCTGAATTTTAGATTAAGAAATAATAAATACAATTTATCAAAAAGTGGAGGTAATTGAAATGATGAAATGCCTATTGCGAAAGTCAGTTTTCTTCGGAAGTACCTTAGTCGCATTGTTTTTTCTATGTAGCGGTGTAACTTTTTCACAGGGTCTTGATAAAGAAATATCGTTAGAAGAAAATATACCCACTAAAGAAGGGTTAACCGTCAAGTACATAGCGGCGGATTTAGGTGGTGTTGATCGGGCCCTGGGACAGGTTGATCCATTAAAAATTGAATTACAGATTCAAGATTTGACATTTCCTAATGGTGGCGGTTCTGTGCAAGAGGTAGAGATCAGGGGCTTCCATAACGGCGAAACGATTTTCTTTGGCATTAAGTGGAATGATGCCAGCAAGAATGATAGGGCGATAGCACATGCGCAATTCAGAGATGCCGTGGGATTGATGTTTCCTTTAGAGACTGTTAAAGTGATATCACCGGAAAAGCCATTTAGTCCAAGGATGGGTGACAGAGGTAAACCTGTCAATATATGGCACTGGAAGGCAGATTGGGAAAAGGAATTAAGTGTATATGGCGGAATAGAGCATATGGAAGATGAGTATCCCAACATGTTTTCAGATTTCGATTTTAATCCTGATCCTATAAATTTCCATAAAGAGGCATACGAGAGTGCTGCCCTCATGGCAGGTGGAATCGCTGCGGGGTCCATACTTTCATTGCCTAATAGAGGCAGGTCTGTGGAGGACCTGAATGCTGTAGGGTTTGGAACTCTGACATCACAGGATCATCAGGATGTAAAAGG
>JACZYU010000227.1 GCA_022570935.1 Planctomycetota bacterium
ATTACCAGGCTGTTTCCATCAAATACCAAATCATCATTACCGCCAATCTGATTCACAAAGATAATTGGCACATTGTGCTTTTTTGCATGGCTTGCCAGCATCTTCAACCTTACATCCTGCTTGCCAATAGTAAAGGGTGAAGCTGAAATATTTATAATAATCTCTGCCCCCTGCCTTATCATACTTTTAACAGGGTCCTTGTGATGAATCTTTCCCTGCCAGATTACATTTGCGCCCCAGGCATCCTCACAAATAGAAATACCAAATTTTCTACCGGATATCTTTGCTAAAGAAATACTATGAGTCGGCTCAAAGTATCTGTCCTCATCGAATACGTCATATGTAGGCAGTAAAGACTTATAATGTCTGGATACTATTTTCTTATTATTTATGTATGCGGCTGCGTTATACAAATTTTTGCCACGCCGGGCCACATTCCTGTCAACAAAACCCACAATAGCGGAGATACCTGTAACGTTATTCTTTACCTCTTCCAATGCCTTTAGATTACTGTCTACGAATCCTGAAAGTTCCAGCAAGTCCTTTGGCGGATAACCTACAATACACATCTCAGGAAATATAATCAGATCAGCCCCCTTCTTCCTGGCAGTATTTATGAGCCTGCATATCTTACCTGCATTCTGTTTAAAGGCACCTACAGTTGGATTTATTTGAGCCAGACAAATCTTCATAAATTAATCCCTATATATTTACACATAATTAATAAACATTTAATAGTACAATTCGATACAGAAATCAATAAAATTTGGCAATTATCGTATAGACTTGATATGATGTAGAAATCATATATTGTAGGACATTATTTTGCTGATAAGATTCACAAGAGCAGTCTAAACCTTCAAAAACAATTGAAGTCCCAGTGTATAATTTTGAATAAAAAGAGAATATATATAATAAACTAAATAGTGGATATTGATCAAAAACTTGTACACAAGTTAGAAAAAATCCCGGATCCGGGAGAATTAATGGCGGAGTTGTTTCGCATGTTTGGGGAACGCGCCGCTATAGGTACCAGCGGACAGTGGACGGGTGTGGCCTTAATCGACATGGTAATTCGGGCCGGCATTTCCAAACCCCGTGTTTACACCGTGGATACTTTGCGTCTTTTTCCGGAAACATATGAACTTATCCACGAACTGGAAAAACAATACAACATCGATATTGAAAAAGTTACGCCTGATTTCGAAGCAGTAAATAAGATGGTTCGTGAACACGGAGAAATGATCTTTTTTGACAGCAAGGCAAAACAAGAATATTGCTGCAAGATACGCAAAGTGGATCCAAACAATAAGGTTCTGGACACCCTGGATGTCTGGATTACAGGTTTACGGGCAGATCAATCGAACGCCAGGTCTCAAATAAAACGAATCGATATTATTCAACACACGCAACAGGACGGAAAAGAACGTCCCCTTCTAAAGGTAACGCCTTTGGTTGAATGGACGGAAGAGAGGGTCAAGGATTACATTAGAAACCATAAAGTGCCCGTACATAAATTGCTAGAGATAGAAAGGGATGGATGGCATTATGCCTCGCTTGGATGCATTATCTGCACTACACCCATCGGTGCTCACGAAACCCGTCGTGCCGGGCGTTGGCGATGGTTTAACCATCAGATCAAAGACGACCAGAAGGAATGCGGACTACACCTTTCCGGGAAAAATAAAAGTTAAGCAATGGAAACCAAAGTACAAGATTTGATGATAAGCAGTGGCGTCAAGTTCGGCACGAGCGGTGCAAGAGGACTTGTCGATGATATGACGGATTTCGTGTGTTATGTATACACAAAGGGATTCCTTCAACACCTGGAGTCTATCGGCGAACTGAATAAGCATGGAACAGAAGTTGCCATTGCAGGCGACTACCGTCCGAGCACTGACAGAATCATGCAGGCTGTTAGAAGGGCAGTTACTAACAGTGGTTACACCCCTATCAATTGCGGAAAGGTTCCATCGCCGGCAGTTGCACTGTATGGAATTGTTAACCGGATTCCGGCAATCATGGTGACCGGCAGTCATATTCCTGCTGATCGCAACGGTATCAAGTTTAACAAACCTGCCGGAGAGATTCTAAAGGCAGATGAAGCTGGTATTCGTAATCAGTCGGTCAGTACTGATGATAGCCTCTTCTCTGAAGCCGCAAGTTTTGCACTGCCGATCACAGATGAATGGACTCTTTCTAATGCGGCCCGCGATATGTATGTTGCACGCTATCTGGATGTCTTTCCGAATAACTGTCTAAGGGGCAAGCGAATTGCTGTCTATCAGCACTCTGCCGTTGGACGAGATATTATTCTGGACATCGTCAAAAGCCTGGGAGCCGACGCGGTTGCTTTAGGCCGGTCAGAGACGTTCATTCCCGTTGATACCGAAGCTATTCGCCCGGAAGATGTAGCGTTAGCAGCAAAGTGGGCAGAAAGAGAATCTTTTGATGCAATAATATCTACAGATGGTGATAGCGACCGCCCGTTGATTGCTGATGAAAAAGGCCGTTGGCTTCGTGGTGATGTGGCCGGTATTCTCTGCGCAAGGTACCTGGGAGCGGATTCTGTCAGCATACCCGTCAGCTGTAATAGCGCTGTTGAAAAATCCGGATATTTCAGGAGGGTAAACCGTACACGAATCGGATCACCTTTTGTTATTGAATCGATGATTAGAGAGAGTGAGGGTGAGGCAAAAGTGGTAGTCGGATACGAAGCCAACGGCGGCTTCCTGACTAACTCCAACATTCTGCTGTTTGGAAAAAGTCTCCGAGCATTGCCTACACGTGATGCGATGATCCTCCACCTGAGCATCATTCTGCTTGCTGCCAGGGAAGGCAAAAAAATTTCCGAGCTTGAAGCTGACCTTCCTGAACGTTACACGGCAAG
>JACZYU010000068.1 GCA_022570935.1 Planctomycetota bacterium
TGATAGTAACTGCTTATGGGTCTGAAAGAGTAGCAGTGGATGCCATGAAAAAGGGGGCATACGATTATATTGCAAAGCCGTATGAAATAGATGAACTCAGATTAATAGCCAGGCATGCCTTCGAAAAACTCTCACTTGAGGAAGAAAATGCCAGGCTGCGTTCCGAGATTGACAGACTGGAATCAATGGGAGAAATATTGGGCAAAAGTCAGGTAATGAAACAAGTGTTTAATAAGATAGAAAAAGTGGGGCCATCTGACGTAACAGTATTAATTCAGGGTGAAAGTGGAAGTGGAAAAGAGCTGGTGGCTAAAGAAATCCATAAAAAAAGTTCTCGCAAAGACAATTCCATGATAGTTATGAATTGCGCAGCCTTGCCGGAGACATTAATCGAAAGCGAATTATTCGGGCATGAAAGAGGCGCCTTCACAGGCGCCACAGAAAGGCGTCTGGGCAAATTTGAGCTGGCTGATAAGGGTACTATATTTCTTGATGAAATTGGAGATATGAGCCCAAATACACAATCTAAAGTATTACGGGTTTTGCAGGAACAGAGTTTCGAACGATTAGGAGGTACTGAAACTCTTCATGTCGATGTCAGACTGATAAGCGCAACTCATAAAGATTTGCTTAAAGAAATTAAAGAGGGTAATTTCAGGGAGGATCTATACTACAGGCTGAAGGTTGTCGAAATCGTACTTCCGCCATTGAGAAATCGCAGAGAAGACATTATAATACTGACAGAGAAATTCATAAAACACTTCTCTGAGAAACACAAAAAACGCGTAAAATCTATATCAAGTGAAGCAATTAAAATCTTTACTAAACATTATTGGCCTGGAAATGTCAGAGAGTTGCAGAATGTGTTAGAAAGCGCAGTAGTAATGGCTAATGCAGAAACTCTTGGAGTTGACGATTTTCCTGAAGAAATTAGAAATTCAAATAATTATAATAGCGTAGATTATAATTTACCTTTCAGGGACGCAAAGAAAATAGCTGTGGAAGCCTTCGAAAGAGACTTTGTAAACAGGAAGCTGAAAGAAAACGATGGCAATATAAGCAAAGCGGCTGAAGCTCTTGGTATGCACAGGCAAAGCCTGCAACAAAAGATCAAGGAACTGGATATGAAATAAATTAGCTCTCTTCCCGCCAAAAGACGTGTCGGGCAGGCATTCGCTAATTTATGGCATTTTGCTTCGCAAAATGAAGTAAAATATGGGAACTGTATATTACCTCCAGTAATGTAACGGATAAGTTTTATAAGTTAGCCTTTTATTATGTTTGTAGCGGAGGTTTTCAAACCTCCACACTCAACGTATTCAATACCAATTGGAATGTTAGTATAACCATTTTTTTGCTAGTAAGCCGTGGACGTGGAAGGCTAAAGCCATTTCGCTACAGTAGGGTGGGCAGTGCCCACCATTTCGTTTGTGATTGTGGAACGTTTTTGGTGTACTACACGGCTATTTATAACAGATAGAAATCAAAATTAGTGAACGCCTGCCTGTCGGCAGACAGGGATTGAAATAATTTATGAAAAACGATTTTGTCCATTTACATGTTCATAGCGATTACAGCCTGCTAGATGGCGCATGCAGGATTAATGACCTTGTTGACAAAACTAAGGCTTTAAATATGAAAAGTCTGGCGCTGACAGACCATGGCAACATGTTTGGAGCAATCGGGTTTTACGAATATGCAAGGCAGAGTGGTATAAAACCTATACTCGGTTTTGAGTCTTATGTCGCCCAGGGAAGCAGGTTTACAAAAGAAGCCGGTAAAGATGGAAAACAACACATATACCATTTAACTCTTTTGGCAGAAAACAATGAAGGATATAGAAACCTGTTAAAACTGAGCACATCTTCATATCTGGAAGGCTTTTATTATAAGCCCAGAATAGATAAAGAGTTATTAAGTGAGTATTCAAAAGGAATAATCTGCCTGAGTGGATGTATGAAATCAGAGATAAATCGAAACCTGCTTAATAATGATTATGACAAGGCTTTGAATGTTGCTTCCCAATACAAAGACATCCTCGGGGCAGACAACTTTTATCTGGAGCTGCAGGACAATAAGATTGAACGGCAGGATGAGTTGGTGAGTATGGCAGTAAGAATCAGTCAGGAACTGGGCTTGAAAACTGTTGCTACAAATGACATACACTATATGGAGCCCGATGATTATTATGCCCATGACGCCCTCCTGTGCATAAACACTGGGAAGTCTATAAGTGACACCAGGAGAATGCGCATGAGCACAAATGAATTCTACTTCAAGTCTCAGGAACAGATGGAAAAAATCTTTAAGGATATGCCCGAAGCATTAATGAATACATCATTAATCGCTGATAGATGCTGCGTTGAGCTGGACCTTGACACAATGCACCTTCCCAGGTTTCACCCGAAGGAAGATACTGTATGTTATAAACAGGGCATGACTAATAAACAACTCCTGAGAGAACTCTGCACACACGGTGCATTAGAGATATACAAAAAGCTTGATGATGTAGTAACCGAGAGATTAGACCATGAACTAAGCGTAATAGAGGAGACTAATTTTGTTGACTATTTTCTAATTGTATGGGATTTCATTGATTTTGCAAGAAAAGAGCATATACCCGCAATTGCACGTGGTTCAGGTGCGGGTAGTTTAGTTGCCTATGTGCTGGGAATTACGAATATTGATCCTATTAAATATGATTTATTGTTTGAAAGATTCCTCAATGCAGAAAGACTTTCCATGCCTGACCTTGATATTGATTTCTGCGCTGAGGGCAGAGATAAGATAATTCAATATGTACGAAACAGATATGGAGGCGACAACAATGTAGCTCAGATTATCACCTTCGGTACTATGAAGGCTAAAGCGGTTATCAGGGACGTTGGCAGAGTAATGGACATACCATTACCTGTCGTTAACAAAGTTGCAAAATTGATCCCCCCTACTCTGGGCATTACATTAGAGGAAGCTCTTGAGCAGGAGCCTGAATTAAAATCCATGCGTGATAACGAGAAGCAAATCCAGGAGTTGTTCAATATTTCTTTAAAGCTCGAAGGACTACGCAGACACGCATCTACACACGCGGCAGGCGTGGTAGTTTCCGATGAACCATTAACCAACTATGTCCCTCTGGCAAAGAACAAGGATGTCGTAATTACACAATACGACGGTGAAACCCTTGTTGAAAAGATCGGCCTGTTAAAGGCAGATTTCCTTGGTGTGAGGAAGTTCACTGTTATTGACAAGGCAAGGCAACTGATAAAGGCAACCACAGGAAAAGAGATTGATGTCGGCAAAC
This sequence comes from Planctomycetota bacterium, assembly GCA_022570935.1. Taxonomy (GTDB): domain Bacteria; phylum Planctomycetota; class Brocadiia; order Brocadiales; family Scalinduaceae; genus Scalindua. Next base: position 3,302 of record JACZYU010000068.1, read on the forward strand.
TCCCACTGGATGACAAGAATACGTATGAATTGTTGTCGAGAGGCGACGTCAAAGGTGTTTTTCAGGTGGAGACAAGCAGCGGTTTCAGGGACCTGCTGATAAAACTCAAACCTGATAAATTTGAAGACATATTACCTCTGGTTGCATTATACAGGCCGGGGCCATTACAGAGTGGAATGGTAGATACATTCATAAATTGCAGACACGGCAGAGAAGAAGTTTCATATCTTCATGCAAAGCTTGAGCCGTTACTCAAAGAAACATACGGCTTGATTGTATATCAGGAACAGGTAATGCGCATTGCAAACAGGCTGGGAGGCTTTACGCTGAATGAAGCCGACAATTTGAGGAAGGCAATGGGAAAGAAGAAGCCGGAGGTTATGGCAAAATTCAAAAATCAATTTATTGAGGGATCGGTAAAGAACGACATTCCAAAAAATATCGCCAAGAAGGTCTTCGAACTGATGGAACACTTCGCAGGCTATGGGTTTAATAAATCTCACTCTGCCGCTTATGCCATGGTCTGCTATCAGACCGCTTATTTAAAAGCAAACTATCCTACTCAGTACATGGCAGCTCAGATGACGTGTGAAAAGCAAAATAATGCAAAGATTGTAGACTATATGCATGAATGTAATCGAATGGGTATTGAATTATTACCACCGTGCGTAAACGAAAGCTTTTCAGACTTTACGATAATATCAGATAAAAAGATAAGGTTTGGTCTTGGGGCAATAAAGAATGTTGGCGAAAAGGCAATAGAATCCATCATTACGGCAAAAAAGAGTGATGGCGAATTTTCTTCAATATTTGATTTTTGTGAACGTGTAGACCTGCGCCTGGTAAATAAACAGGTAATGGAGAGTCTTATTAAGTCAGGTTGCTTTGACTCCTTGCCGGGATACAGAGCTCAATTCTTTGAAGGAATAGATACATTGTTGCAAACCGGAGCTAAATCAAACAGAGACCGTCGCATGGGGCAGATGAACCTGTTTGCTACACAGGAGGAAACAACAAATTCAAATTCTATTCATCAATTACCTGAGACTGAAAAATGGTCTGAGAAGCAGCTACTTAAGGCAGAAAAAGAGGCATTGGGACTCTATGTCAGCTCTCACCCATTAAAAAGGTACAAAGAGGCAATAGAACAATATTCAGATGCTTCAACCGGAGATCTACCTGAAAAACCTGAAGATGCTGAGGTCTTGATAGGCGGAATAATTGACAGCATTAACCGTACAACCACAAAAAAAGGCAAACCGATTGCATATTTTACAATCGAAGACCTGGAAGGAATAGCGAAGTGCGTAATATTCGAGAGAAAGCTGACATCTCTCAATAACCTCCTTCATGCCGACGAAGTGGTTTTTATTAAGGGAAAAATCAATTTTAGAGATACAGAACCATCTATCAGGGTTACAGAAATAATCACTCCGGAAGATATGGAAAAAATAGTAGAGAACAAATCACCCAGAAATGCTATAATAAGCCTCGAATATTCACAAATTAATGATGAAATTCTCTCTCGTTTAAAGGAAATCCTGACAGCTAATAAAGGGCCTTCTCCTGTATTTATAAAGTTTGAAATACCAGGTGAGAAAGCAGTAACGATCAAGACATCCGACAGGTTTTCTGTCTCTTTAAACGAAAATGTACTTAATGGAGTAAAGAATCTTGTTGGAGAAGGCAGCCTGGTCTCACAAAGCGTATGAATGTACAAAAGTACAATCCACCGCAGGACACATAGAATGTAACTCAAACCTTCAGGTTTGATCTATGCGAAGCTGGTTCGGCCCTTAAGTAATAGCGTTTTGTCAAACCTGAAGGTTTGAGTTACATATAAACATCTGAGAGTTTGAACAGTCAGTAGGATGGGCAATACCCACCACGCTGAGCGTGGCCCACCATTTCATTTGCAAATAAATTATTAACAAGATACAAATTAATTTAAGGAAGGTATTGGTAAAAATGAAAAAGGAGTTAACTTACGCATTAATAACGCCGTATAGCTTATTAAAAAGCAGAACGGGAGGCATAATCAGCAGGCTTCTCTCTTTGTCTGACCTGGAACTTGTGGGTGCAAGAATGTACACTCCCAGCGACAAGTTCCTGGATGAATATATAAAAACTATCGAGACGCAGAAGATGAAAACCATGTGGAAGAATGCAATGATAGATTATGTAAACAACATGCTGAGAAAAAATAATAAGCTTGGTATGGCAAATCGTGCCATGCTCCTCCTCTTTGAAGGCAAGAACGCGGTTGATGTTCTCCATAATAACGTGATTGGGTCAGCATCTGACCCCTTAAGAGGAAATACTATCAGGGGCACATATGGTGACAGCATACTAGATGGTAACGGAAAGGTTGAATATTTTGAACCTGCAGTCCTTACTTCTGCAGACAAAGCCACAAATATTAGCCAGCTTAAGTTATTCGCAAAATATTCATTAAGCGATGGAGGTATCCTGGAAAAAGCCGTGAAATTTCCTAAAAACAAAAAACCTGAAATTTCCCTCATAATCCTTAAACCTTTTGAAAAACACGATCCGCGTACCGGGAATATCATAGATATGATTTCAAGGACCGGCTTTTACATGGTCGGAGCTAAGCTCCTTGACTTGAGCACTAAACAGGCAGAAGAATTTTATGGACCTGTGAAAGATTTCTTTAATAGTAGTTTCGATGATAAATTTAAACCGAAACTGGTTGAAAATTTGAGGGCGTCATTAAACCAGAAGGATTTTTCTTTTGAACTGACTGATGAAATTTTAAACAAAATGGCCGACCAAATGAAAAAACCAACTGTAGAAGGCGAATTCGGCAAGATACTGCAGTATATGACAGGTAGCGCACCTTCAGCATTTGCTGAAACCAAAAAGACTGATGGGAAGCATACTATATGTCTCGCTTTATTATATCAGGGCATAAATACAATCAAGATTATTCGAGAACTTCTGGGCGCTACAGACCCGAAGAAAGCGAAGTATTCGAGTATCAGACGGTTTTACGGGTTGGATATTCTGAGAAACGCCGTACACGCATCTGATTCTCCTGAAAATGTAATAAGGGAAAGAAAAATCATCGGTTTTAATAAAGATAAAACGACTTGTGATATTAAGCAAATAATAAATCGATATATCAAGAATAGCTGATCTTCACGAAAATGATAAAAACATAATCAGATTATGTTAGATATTCAAAGATTTGAGGTTGGGCCCTTGGATGCTTGTTGCTACATAGTTTCTTCAAAGTGTTCAGAGGCGGTTATTATAGATCCTGGTGGAGATGCTGAAGAAATCCTGGACTGTCTTGAGAAGAAAGAACTGCGTCCGATTATTATAATTAACACTCATGGCCATGGTGACCACATAGGTGGAAATAAAGAGCTAAAGGAGAAGTTTCCGGACATTCAAATCTGTATCCATGGCGACGATGCAGAGATGCTGACAGATCCGTTTAAGAACCTTTCTCTTCTGGGCGGCAAAAGATATTCATCTCCGCCGGCAAACCGAATCTTGAATCACGACGATAAGATTATCTTTGATGAGTATGTCTTAAGGGTATTGCACCTCCCCGGTCATACCCGCGGAGGGATAGGTATATATATTGATTCTGCAGGCAATGGAGACGCTCCAATATTATTCTCAGGCGATACACTTTTTGCAGGAGGCTATGGCAGGACTGATTTGCCTGGCGGCAGTCATAACTGCCTTCTCCAATCGATTAAGCAATGCATCTTTAAGCTGGATGAAAATACAATTATACACCCCGGGCACGGCTCATCAACAACCGTGAAAGTGGAAAAAGAAAGATTTAACTTCCATTAAATTTAAATACTAATCGATTTTGCTGTATTTACCATAGTTGGATAGTTCGAAAAAACCAAAGAGGAAAAAACTTCAATGATAGACGAAAAAGAGAATATAAAGGATGTCCTCATCGAAGAGGAAATGAAGGAGTCATACCTGACCTTTGCGATGAGTGTAATCATGAGCAGGGCATTACCAGATGTGCGTGATGGTTTAAAGCCATCACAGAGAAGGATACTCGTTGCAATGAATGATCTTGGCCTTAGCCCTGCAGCAAAGTTCAGGAAGTGCGCAAAGATCTGTGGTGATACAACAGGAAACTATCATCCACATGGTGAACAGGTAGTATATCCAACGCTTGTGCGCATGGCGCAGGACTTCAGTTTCAGGTACCCCCTTGTAAAAGGTCAGGGCAACTTTGGATCAATTGATGGAGACCCCCCTGCCGCAATGAGATATACAGAAGCGAAGATGACCCATGCATCCACTGAGATGATGAATGATATCAAGCAGGACACGGTTAATTTTATCCCAAATTATGATGAAACTCGATTGGAACCGGTTGTACTTCCTTCAAAGTTTCCAAATATTTTGTGCAATGGCAGTTCAGGCATTGCTGTAGGAATGGCTACAAGCATTCCACCGCATAATGTAAATGAGGTGTGTGACGGCATAATAAAGGTTATTGATAATCCGGATGTCACCATTGATGAACTTATGACAATAATAAAAGGGCCGGATTTCCCAACAGGCGCTTTAATATGCGGCGTTAGAGGCATACATGACGGCTACAAAACCGGCCGGGGCACTATATCGGTGAGAGCAAAGGCACATATAGAAACAGCAAATAACGGCAGAAAAAGCATAGTTGTAACTGAAATACCCTATCAGCTCAATAGAGACAGAATAATAGAAAGAATAGCAGAATTAGTAAAAAGTGAAGTTTTAACGGGCATAACAGATGTTCGGAATGAAAGCGACAGAGAGGGAAGCAGGATTGTAATTGTTGTGAAGAAGAGTGATGACGAAAATGCTGTCTTAAATCAACTGTACAAACATACAAAACTGCAAGACTCTTTCAGCATAATTATGATAGCGATTGTAAAAAATCGGCCTCAAACATTAAACCTGAAACAGTTAGTTACAGCTTATATCGACCATCGGAAGGAAGTGATTCGGCGCCGGACGCAGTTCCTGTTAGCCCGTGCCGAAGAAAGGACGCATATCCTGGAGGGATTAAGGATTGCCCTTGCAAACATTGACGAAGTTATAAAACTGATAAAATCATCTAAAACAGTCGAAGATGCAAGAAATTCACTGGTATCTGAATTTTCTTTATCTGATGTACAGGCCAATGCGATTCTTGAGATGAGACTGCAAAGGTTAACAAACCTGGAACAATCCAAGATCGAGGAAGAGTATAAGAAGATCTGCGACAATATTAAGGAATTTAAGGCTATCCTGGCAGATGAAAATCTGGTCCTTGACATTATTCGTGAAGACATTTATGAAATAAAAGAGAAATATGGAGATGAAAGGAAAACAGAAATTGCAGAAGATGTTGGTGATTTCGACATGGAAGATCTCATCTCTGAGGAAGATGTAGCCGTTATGATCACACATGAGGGATATACAAAAAGATTACCTTTAGATACTTATCGGAAACAAAACAGAGGTGGTAAGGGTGTTACCGGCGCGGGAATGAAGGAAGGTGATTTCGTTGAGAGCCTCTTTATCGCATCAACACACGATTACATACTATTCTTTACAGATTTGGGCAAAGTGTACTGGTTAAAGGTATACGATATTCCCCACTTTGGCCGTGTAGCCAAAGGACGGGCAATAGTCAACCTGCTGAATCTGGAAAAAGACGAAAACGTTACATCTTTGATTCCTATTAGAAAATTTGACGATAGACAATTAGTAATGGCAACGAAAAAAGGAATATTAAAGAAGACCATCCTCAGCGCCTTTGGCCGTCCTATGAAAGGCGGCATAATCGCAATCCGCCTCGACAGCGGCGATAAGCTTATAGGAGTGAAACTGGCACATGGAGGACAGGAAATTGTGCTTGGTACGGAGAATGGAAAAGCTATCCGGTTTTCAGAAGACGATGTCCGATGCATGGGACGCGCAACACGCGGCGTTAAAGGTATAACATTACGAGGTGATGACACTGTTAAGGGCATTGTTATTGTTGACAAAAATGCAACACTTTTAACAGTCTGCGAAAATGGATTCGGGAAAAGAACAGATTATAGTGAATATTCTGCACAACGCAGGGGTGGCCAGGGAGTCATCAATATAAAGACATCAGAGAGAAATGGCAAGGTTGTCGCTTTAATAAATGTAAGTGATGAAGACGAAATCATGATGATGACTGCAAATGGTATGGTAATTCGCGCCGCTCTTAAAACCATAAGATCCATTGGCCGTAATACCCAGGGAGTGAAGCTTATTTCACTGAAAAAAGGTGATAAATTAGTATCCGTTGCACCTGTTGTAAGCGATGACAAAGATGAAACAGAAGACGCAGAAGCAGAAACAGATGAAGCAAATCCACAACAGCCTGAACAAACTGAATAACGTTGCTCGGCATAGCCATAACTAAGGTTGAAGTGACTACCCGCCTGCCAATCAGTTCGGGCAGGAAGTTTAAAGTGAGCTAAAGTTGTTGAAAAATTGTTTTTTGGAGTGCAGTGACCGTGTCACTGCTTTAATAAGCATCATCACGGATGATACACTCCATATTACACCAGTATATATCGTAAGATTTTTAACTATTTCTGCCTATTCTGCTTTGAAAAATAATATTTATCAAGAAATCACACTGGCATTTATAGAATAAATATAAAAGTTAATGCTAGATGCAAATAATGATATGAAAAATAAGCCACTAATCTTGTTAATATTTTTCTTTATTATTTTCCCAATAAATTTGGTGATGGTTCAAACAAAAGGTGGCTCACTAACGAATGAACTTATCAGCGACATTAAAAAAACGGTAGTATTCTTAGGGGATTTTAAGGAAGAAAATGAGAGAAAACAAACTCACTTTAAGGCTACTGGATTTTTAGTAAAAATAAAAAATATATTTCATCTTGTAACTGCCAAACACGTTATTATGGAAGTCAAAGACAATAAATTTACTGGAAAGTTAATTGATGAAAATATGTTAGCTTTTTTCAATATGAAAGATGGAAGTATAGGATCTCGATCAATTTCTTCAATTAAACAGCAAAAGAATATCAGCTGGATATTTCATGATACTGAAAATGTAGATATTGCCATTATTCCTTTTCCCATTGACCCTAAAGCTGAAGATATCAAAGTGATTCCTGATGGCTTATTTCTGGATACCAAAAGATTATTTGAACTCTATGATATTTTCTTTTTATCTTTTCAACCCGGCATAAAATCAGAAAATAGAGTTACTCCCATAATACGTGGTGGCGCTATTAGCTTAATTAACGATGATAATACCTTTTATATTGATGCATTCGCGTTTCCTGGGAATAGCGGAAGCCCTGTTTTTCTAAAACCATCACCTATCAGATTCGATACGGGTGGAATAACATTAGGTGGGGACAAGTTAGGTGGAAAATTTATAGGAATTATAGGTGAATATATAACTTACCGAGAAGTAGCAATCAGTGTACAAACTGGCCGCCCTCGAGTAATTTTTGAAGAAAATACTGGTTTATCTAAAGTATGGTCAGTTTCTTTCATTAACGAAATAATAAATTCTGATCGATTCCAAAATCAGCTAGAAAGATTATTACCAAAAAAACAATAAGGCATCTAACAAGCCAATCCAGTGGATGCGTAATACGCCCCGCTGTTTTTTTGTCTGGTGAGTTCTGTCGCTAACCAACAAAAATTAGTGAGGAAAAGGGTCAAGTCTGCTGATGGCTTAACTGATATTATTTTAATCAACAATTGTCTAGTAGATAGGCTATCAGCAGACCTCTTAACAATAGGTTTTTAGCAGTGAACTCTTTCGTTAGATTTTTCTTTAACTAATTGTAAGATTTTCTTATAATCAACTCGTGAGTACTTTAAAAGACAACATTGCAAAAATGATTCATAACTTGCCAGAAGACTCCACACTGGAAGATGTCCAATACCATCTTTATGTACTCGAAAAAATCCGAAAAGGTCAGGAATCCATTAAAGACGGTAAAGGTATTTCCCATGAGGATGCCAAGGTTCGACT
>JACZYU010000069.1 GCA_022570935.1 Planctomycetota bacterium
TAATAATTTTCATATCCAAAGACCAAGATTTAAGGATCTTGTTGTATACAAATAGAAATCACTGTATCTTTAATAATTACAGTATGTTAGCCATAACAATAAGCTTTATCGTAGTAAACTTACGGTAAACATTCGGTAAACTACGTATTAAATTTTAATCCTGCCAAAAAAACAAAATAAAGCTGGACACACCAAGAAATTTCCTCTAAAATGTATTCATGCTTATTACAGAATTCTCCAAAACAAAAAAGGCATGGATAGATTTAAGCCAACAAGCCAACTACTGGAAAATCCAACATGCAAAAGCTATTGAGCGCGAAGCCGTATGGAGAGCGAAGGTTCAAGAATTGGAAGAAGCGCTTCGTCAACATATCCGCAATCACAACGCTCAAATCAAAGAACTCATCCGACAACACAATAAAATAAATCACGACCAAGACAAACGAATAAAGAAACTAGAAAAACGCGTTGAAGAATTAAACGCACAAAATGCCTGGTTAAGACAACGACTATTTGGTCGACAAACCGAGCAAATCAAAGATTCAGAAGAAAATGATACCGATAAGAATGACCCGACGTCTTCTGAAGACTCAGATAAAAATGACAGCGGGAAAAAACGTCCACGCGGTCAACAGGAAGACGCTCTTGGACATGGGCGAAAGAGTCGCACACATCTTCCTTCTGTAGATGTTTTTCATGATCTTTTAAATCGTGAAAAACAGTGCCCGATTTGCAACCTACCGTTTTGCCTAATTCCCATCACGCAAGATTCCGAAGATATCCATTATGAGCTTCGCCTGGTTCGTCGCAGGCATAAACGTAAATGCTACTTACGTACTTGCCAGTGTAAAACCGTTCCAAGGATTATCACGGCTCCGCCACCTGCTAAACTTATCCCGAAGGGAATGTTCTCCACTGATTTTTGGGTTCACATCTTAGCTGAAAAATTTCTTTTTCAAAGACCAATGTCCCGCATTCTACAAACCTTGACCATGGAAGACTTTTATGTCTCTCAAGGGACAATAACCGGAGGTTTAGAAAAGATTAAAGACATGGTTTATCCTCTTTACACCAAAATTCTTGAACGAAACCGCAGTGCCAGGCATTGGCATATGGATGAAACCCGCTGGATGATGTTCGTTGTCGTAGACGGTAAAATAGGCTATCGCTGGTGGTTTTGGGTCGTTGTAACCAATGACACTGTCGCTTATATTTTAGATCCCTCACGTTCGGCCAGTGTTCCCAAAGATCATTTGGGGGAAAATCCAAAAGGCATTATTAGCGCTGATCGCTACTCCGTCTATAAATCCCTCATTAGCGAGGATCTTCTGGTCGCTTTTTGTTGGGGGCATGTCCGCCGGGATTTTGTCCGCATTTATGATACCCGCAAAAAATTACGTTCATGGGCGCAAGAGTGGATTAATCGCATTAATGAATTGTTCCATCTCAATAACGAGCGTCTTAACGTTTTATCAGATAAGGACAAATTTCAGATCGCGGATCAAATCTTACGCAATGCCCTGGATTCCTTCCTGGAGACTTATGTCAATGAGCTTAAATCTGAAAATCTACATTCTATTGGGCGCAAAGCACTCAAGAGTCTTGGGACTCATTGGAGCGGACTCTTAATCTTTGTGGATCATCCGGAAATTCCCATGGATAACAATATTTCAGAACGTGCGCTGCGCGAATTGGCTCTGGGACGAAAAAATTATTACGGCTGTGGATCCCAATGGAGCGGTGACCTTACCGCCGCACTTTTTACAATTTTTCAGACAGCCAGATTAAATCATATTCATCCCAAAAAATTCCTCAAGGCTTACCTGGAAGCTTGCGCGCAAAATCGAGGTAATCCACCTGATAATATCGACGATTTTCTCCCATGGAATCTGTCAGAAGAACAAAAATCAGCGTGGCAATATCCCAATGCTCCGCCATGAATTCATCATCTTCTTACCGTTACTGTGGACGAATCTTTACGTCTCAGGAAATCAACAGGATTCGACAGTTTATTGCAGCCGAACCTAAGCGCAACCGTCTCGAACTATCTAAAATCGTCTGCGAGCAATTTCAGTGGCTGCGTCCTGATGGGCGGCTTAAGGACATGTCTTGCCGTGTCGCCATGCTGCGTATGCATCGCGATGGCCTCATCTGTTTACCCGCTCCTCAAAGTAAAAACGGTAATGGAAAAAGCCGCCCAAAAATATCTTCCGCATCCGATCCTCAAAAATCAATCTCTTTGCCGGCCGGTGAACTCGGGCGTCTTTTTTTTCGTCCGATATCCACGCAAAAAGACTCTTATCTCTGGAATGAGTTAATAGAACGTTATCATTACCTCGGACATAAACCCCTTCCAGGCGCTCAAATCAGATACCTTGTCTTCTCTTCTCCAAAGGTGTCTTCGACCTCGCGCGACCTCCTGGCCGCTCTCGGCTTCGGCGCTGCGGCATGGAAAGTTGCTCCGCGTGATCGCTTTATCGGATGGACCCCTCAACAGCGCGTTTCCAATCTCCATCTGATTGTCAACAATGCCCGATTCCTCATTCTTCCATGGGTAACATCTAAAAATCTTGCCTCTCGCATTCTCTCCGGCGTTGCTAAACAATTACCTCACGATTGGCAATCCCGTTACAATTACACCCCTGTTCTTCTCGAAACTTTTGTTCAAATAAACCGGTTCAAGGGCACCTGTTATCGCGCTGCCAATTGGAAACTTCTCGGCCAGACTCAAGGTCGTGGAAAGCTCGATCGTTACAAAAAATATCCATTACCCGTCAAAGATATCTTCGTTTACCCCCTCAACAAATCCTTTAAAAATATCCTTTCTTCCTCTTAAGAGACGTAGTTTACCGAATGTTTACGTACTCTGCTTGTTGTTCATGGTCTTTTAATTATACCCACCCCCCTTGAAAGGTAAAATGGTTTTTTGAGGTTCTCCCTCTCTATCTATATTGGTAAATTGTCTGATATTGGAAAAGGGTTTTTTGTTTTTAGGTTGTTTTTGTTCATGGGGGTCAAGGGGGGAACGGAATTTTGATTGATGCGTAAAAAAAGAAAGTACACAATGTCAAAAGCGGCCAGGGCGGCACGTCGTAAGAATTCTAAGAAGGCAAAGGGACTTGCGACCGGGCCGAGGACGCCTGAAGGCAAGGAGGCAGCATCAAGAAACTCTTGGAAACACGGACAGCGCGCTGCATCTATCTTTACTTCCATAGGTAAACCTTGTTTGTCCAGTTGTGCAAAGTTTACCACATGTGAGCTGGTGGCCAGTGGTCAAGCCGGGCCAGGAATGGAGTGCCCCGATGGTGATTATATAATTTCTGCGTTTAAGGCTTTGGTAAAGGCCATAAAAAATAAAGATTATGATGATATAAATGAATTAATAGCTTTTGAAATTTCCTCGAATCTGGCAATTGTAAACCAATTAAAAACCTATTTGTACAAATCTCCCGTGCTCTGAGTCTCGCCACGGTGTTTATCCGGGGCTGTGCATGGTTTGAAGGTCGGATTATTGATTTGGCTATACAGGATATGGACTGAAGCACGAAACTTATACTTGACACATGTGAAGAATATAACTATTATTTAGTAACTTATATTATTCACGAGTATCTATGTACGGCTTTTTAATATCAACTAGTGTTTCCCATTCTTTTCTCAAATTATGGGGAAATGTACCGATAATATAGACGAGTTATTATACAGAATTTTTATATACACATAGATGTGTGATCCTGTGAGGCAGCATTACGAGTACCTTGATGCAGTAAATCCTGTTGATGGGAATAAATTTACTGTAAAAATAAGTTGTGACCGTATGCAGAATGTTGCTCGCAGAGGAAAAGGACACGTCTATGAAATGGCATACGTTTTGCCCGAAGTGCTGACAAAGCCGAAAGCTATATTTGCAGGTTTACGTAAAGACGAAGATGAACCCAGAGAAAGAGGTAGTTTTGGGCGGTTGTGTTATGTTGGTAGTCCATCTGTAGCTTATAGGTCCAATGGACAGCGAGTGGAACCCTGGCCGGGTCAAGTATATTTGGTGTTTGTGAGTGATGAGAATGTTGCCTACAATTGGACATGGGTAAAAGCTGATAGTAAGGATTTGAATATGCCGAAAGAATTTGATAAACGGTTCAAAAGGAGAGTATTATGATTAATAAGCCAAAAAAGAATTTTAAAGACATAGCGCTCGGGTATCTTGATGAGAATATCGAGTTTGAGCCCATCGCAACATATGATGCAGATGGTGACTGTGTGGAGTTTCTGGCTAGTCCCGACAGTTTTTATGCTGAACGTATAGATGATTTAGTGACTGTTTATTACAGCCAGGAAACCGATGAGATTATTGGATCGTTAATAAAAGGTGTTTCAAAATATTGTCAAAAACTCAAAGAGAAAATGCCGGGCTTCATTGTAGAAATACACGAGGGGTCGATTATGTTAGGGCATTTATTCCTTGCCCGTATGTGGGAAAGTGATATGGAGGAGATGCGGGTTATTGTTTACAAGAAATTACAGGAGGCGGCCGAAAGAACAAATATTCGTGCGCCTATATGCAAAGTATAGTTAAACTTTTATTTAAGTGGTTTAATTCCTGGATTTCGTTTAATATACTTAAACTTATAATTGCAGTCATCTACTTCTGTCTTTACTACCATCTCTTTTTCGTACTTTTCTATACCGGCAAGTGTAAATTTTAGCCGGTTGCCTCTCATATGGGCTTCGATCTCTCCACGGTTGACTATCGTCTTTAATCTCTCCGTGGAAAATATGAGAATCTGTATTATTTGAAAAAGTGTTTACAGGAACGATTTGTAATATTATAATTTTACGAGTTATTACAGTAAATAAGCAAAACATTTATAGCTGAAATAGTTCATCAATCTTTTTGAGGAGGTGTTATTATGATAAGTTTTTCAGGTCGTTATTCTAAAAAGGTGACAAGCATCTTTGTGTTTATCTTTCTGATTTGTCTTATTCATTCTATAGGTAGTGGAGGCATTCTCAGGCCTGATGTGTCGGAGGCAGGGGGTATCCCGGAAGCGGTTGCCTTGGTGGATAATTCCAACCCTGGAATTCAGACAGCAATAGCAGCACAGGGCCGCCATACAGATATTCTTTTAGGTGAACCCGGGGTTATTGGGACAGCCGTCGGGCTCACCGAGCATGGTAAACCGGCAATTTTAGTACTGGTAACATCTTTTAATGAGGCGAAAGCTGCTACTATTCCTTCAGACATAGAAGGTATACCGGTCATCGTAAAGATTACGGGCAAAATTGTTGCTTTAAAAAAACCTCCCTGGGCCGGCGGAGGCGGTGGTGACACTGAGAATGTTGATCCCACTTCAAGATTTGACAGGCCGGTGCCTATCGGTGTTTCAACCGGACATCCGGCTATTACTGCAGGTACTATAGGGGCAAGGGTTACTGATGGTGTCAATGTATATGCCTTGAGTAACAACCACGTCTATGCTAATGAAAATAATGCTATTTTGGGTGATAATGTTCTCCAGCCCGGTACTTTCGATGGAGGTACAAGCCCTGCAGACGATATCGGTACACTCTCTGATTTTGAAAATATTGTATTCTCAACTTCAGCGAGTAACGTAATTGATGCGGCGATTGCTATTTCCTCAGAAGCGTCGCTAGGCAATGCCACACCATCCAATGGTTACGGTACTCCTAAATCGACCACGGTAGCACCCACGCTAAATGCTGCGGTTAAAAAATACGGTAGAACGACAGGACAAACCAAGGGAAGAATTACAGGTATCAATGCTACTGTAAATGTTGGTTATAGTACCGGTGTTGCCCGTTTTGTGAATCAGATTATCATAGAGCCGGGTGGATTCAGTGCGGGTGGTGATTCAGGGTCATTAATCGTTATGGACGGAAAAGGGAAGAATAAAGCAGCTAATCTTAAACCTGTAGGGCTATTGTTTGCAGGCAGCTCTTTTGTTACAATTGCCAACCCGATCGACGCTGTGCTAAGTCGCTTCGGTGTAACCATAGACGGCAATTAAACTCTAACTAAATTGAAAGAACATAATGAAGGGAGGTGCTGACTGGCATCTCTCTTCTTCTTTATATGAGCGGATATAATCCGGAAGGTTGTCCGGCAATGGACAAACCAGAAATCTTACGATTAAGACATCATTTGTGCTGTTTTGGGAAACTCCTGAATAGCGTTATGTTGAGTATTGGAATTATAATCCTGGGCAGCGGCATTGTGAGTTGTGTAAACAAGACCGCTAACGATCCGGAAGGAGAAAAACAAGTGACTGCAAAGACCATAGAGGAAGTGCTCAAAGAACACACGGAAGAATTGATGTCTTTACCCGGCGTGGTAGGTACGGCTCAAGGGCTCTGCGACGACAAACCCTGTATAAAGGTATACGTCATCAAAAAGACATCCGAACTTGATCAGGAAATTCCAGATATCATTGAAGGTTACAGGATAATGATAGAGGAAACTGGTGAGATTCAGGCACTTCCAGAAAACCAGCATTGAATGTCACTCGTCAATAGTCACTAGTCATTTGTTTTTGTTTCTCTGCGCCCCTTCTTGTCCTCGGCGCTTTTTGTCCGGGGAGCGCCTTTGCGAGAGATTATTTTCTTTTTTTTTATCTGTCTTTTATCCGCGTCGATCTGCGTCCATAATTTTCTATGTCTTTCTCTGTGATCTTGCGCTTGTCCTTCCTTCCTGCCGGACGGGCAGGGGCGCCTACCGGCAGGCAGGGGCGCTTTTTGTCCCCGCCTAACAAACTGGCGGGCAGGCGGGGAGTTCCGTGTGAGAATTGTTTTGTTCTTTGTCTGCTTCTCTGCGCCTCTGCTAGAAACAGAAATTATTATCCTTTTTTCACTTCCCCCGTTATGGGTATCTTTATAACAGGTTGTTGTTTACTGTTGGTATAAAGTTCCAGTAATCCGTTCAGTTTGCCGACAGCGGCTTCTTTGTGCAGTTTTATTTCAATCAGGCAGTGAGGGTTATTTTGCTCATACTTTGCATCAATCTTAACGCTTAGGAAATCCGGTGAGATTTTAGTGTCCAACACCTTTATGCCTTTTTTGTTTATCTTGACAAAGACCTTTTGTGTCAGCTCCTTCCCCTCTGTGACAATACCATAGTAAATTCTTTTCGGATAGGCGGTAACATCTCCTGCTATTTCTCCAAAAAAAGGGATAATGGCCTTTTGTTGCTTTGTGCTGTTAGTTTCCAGGTATATTTTGCCACTGAACCTTCCGATTTTACGATAATCTTTTAAAGTTACCTTGATAACATACTCGCCATCTTTCTCTTCTGCTATTGAGGCATTTATAAATGGTTTGGATGTGGTTATCTTATTTATTTTAAAATCAGGTTCTGTTTGTGACTTGATAGTGACTGTTACGGTCTTGTCTGTACCTTTATCTAAGAAAATAGAACCGAAATTAATGTTTACCGGCTTGATACTTATATCTTCAATAATTTGTCCGGAGATGGTAAGCCTGTGATTTGGGTTGTTTGGATCATTACTTGATACAGTTATGCTTTTTTTTATATTTCCCCTGTAGGTACCGGAATTAAAGGTGGTCTTAATTTCTCCTGTCTCTCCGGGTGGAATAGTTTTATTTGTTAGTATTACTGCGGTACATCCGCAGGAAGGCTTCACTTTTTTAATTTCCAGGGTAACATTTCCCCGGTTCTCAAACTTATAAATATGTTCAACTTTTTGACCTTTGTAGATTTGTCCGAAATTAAAATCTGAATTATCAAAGAAGATTACAGGATGTTTATCAGGTAAGCCGGCGTCAGTGCTCTTATCGTCAACCGGCGTAGTTTCTGCTGCAGTTACTTCAGTATTTATAAAGCACTGAAATGTAATGAACAACAGGAAAACAGAAAGTGTTAAGTATGGTCTTTTCATTTGTATGAGAATTGTATCAAATGATATGGATATAAACAACAGGATTTATACATTAAATACGAATGTTTAGGCAGAGATGACAAAACAATACATTTAATTCGCTCCATATGAGATACTCGCAGTATTTCAATCAAAAAAAGAAGTTGCATACTTGGGTGGAATCGATATACACATTCCATTTTTTCACAACAGATTGGATACTTTCTCAATTTGGAGATAACAAGTCACCATAAGTCGGATTATCAAGCGAGTAGAGAAGTAAAATATGAAATATTATAATGAAAGACCTGACCCTATTTCTATTATACTGTGATAGAAAAATATTGTTACAATAATGATACAAATATTTGCGCAACTGACGGCGGCCTCTACCAGTGGAATGAGATGATGCAGTATTCAACATCCGGAGGCGTTCAGGGCATATGCCCGACCGGATGGCATTTACCAACAGATTCAGAGTGGAAGACCCTGGAAATGGCGCTTGGTATGACACAAGTTCAAGCTGATTTAACTGGCTGGCGTGGAACAGATCAGGGAACCCAGCTTAAATCTGGCGGCACGTCTGGATTTCAGGCCCTGCTTGCGGGCTTCCGCAATACCCTTGGTTCGTTCCTCAATCGCGGCACGCTCGCCTCGCGTTCTTCTGGTCTTCTTCGGAGAGCGGTTCGTCTGCGTGGCTCCGGTTCCTGCATTCGCATGAGGCGCGCGACAACCGGCAAACCGGAATAAAGGCCTTCGGCTTTTCTGTGCGTTGCGTTAAGGATTGATGACATAACAAGTGAACTAAAGTGTGAAGTGCCTAAAGTGAGCTAAAGTTAAAAGGCGACAAAGGATGCAACAAAAAAGGCGTTTTTGTGTCAATCCGATGCAATAGCGCCTTTTTTGTAATTAAAAAGCTAGAGGATGATTTACTATAGATTGCAACTTCACTCCCTCCCAACAAACCGGCGGGCAAGCCCGCCCTGACCCACTTCACCCAATGCCTCACATATTCCCCGATACGGGCAGAATCCGCACCTTGCTCATAAACTTGAGTTAAGCAGAAAAGAGCAGAACGAAGAGAAGGTCTCTTCTGCTTTTACTCATTGTTATCCTCTTTTGGGGATAAAGCCGGGAGATACGTTCAGCACAATTCTTTAGAGTAACTACTGAGGCTCTTAATACTCCGGGTTTCAGAAAATAGCCGAGAAAGTCAAAACCACGTTCAACTCTTCCAATAAATGTCTTATCAGGGTGTTTCTCTACACATAGCATATTTAATGTCTTGTTAACAATACGAACAGCATCACGCAGCTTCCATCGTGTTGGAGCTATGACTACCCAATCATCCATAAACCTCGCATAAAACAATCCTGTCTTTTTCATACTGTCATCAAGTTGCTTAAGGTATAAAGCACCCATTAGCGGAGACAGCGAACATCCCAGCGATATTCCACATCTAACATCACGATAAAACCCGTCACAATAGACAATACGCTTCATGTATTGCCATAGCAGATTTAGTACATACATATCATGCACATGTTTTTGCAGCAAATTAAAGAGCCTCTCATGATCAATACTTGCATAATACCCCCTTACGTCAGATTTCATGACATGCTGCCCTTGTTTAAGATGCCCGGCCGTTGCCCTTACAGCAGCCTTTGCACCACCGTGGCCTTTAAGGTGATAACAGTTACGTGACAGTATAGGTTTCAGGTGTTCTCCAATTACTATGGATATAGCTTTGAGCACCAGAGAATCAAGAGCACTCCATAGTTCAATCCTTCCACCAGGCATACGAAGCTCAGCCTGTGAACTGAATGAGTATTCACCTGCAAGCAATGACTGCTGTAGACGAGGCTTGATCTCTGCCCATCGAGAGCGTAAATCCCACACATCGTTATTATGAGAATAGTCTTTTCTCCGTTCACATAACCAGTCATAGGCAATGTCTATCACCGAATCAGAAGCTATCTTTTGAATTAGTTCAATATCAACTCTCATTTTACGCTACACAATAACATAGTGCGGCGTAGATGTGTCAAGGACTGATTACATAACAAGTGCACTAAAGTGTGAAGTGCCTAAAGTGAGCTAAAGTTAAAAGGCGACAAAGGTTACAACGAAAAGGCTTTGCACTGCTAAATGTGTAGGTTCAGACTGCAAGTCTGAACCAGCAGAGGGTTAGATGGTTACTTGGAGTTTTTAGGTATAAAACCAAAGGCCGCTTGCCGGATGGTAAAACATCCTGCATGCGGCCTTTTTTTACTCATACTATCGGCGTGAGAGATTATTAAGAAAAAACGTTTGATATATATACCATATAGTGGTATAGTGTGCATGCGGTGTAGTATGGTTGCCTCCATACCTGAACGTGATGGCAGGCAGTAAGGCAAAAATAAAATGACTTACTAATGGGAATAAGAAGTTTTAAAAATAAGGGGACGGTGGATATCAACTATGGAAAAAGAACTAAAGATGCTTTGAGAATTCTTCCTGAAAACCTTCATAAAAAGGCCCAGGTGAAACTTGCACGATTAGGCGCTGCAACTTCAGTCAGGGATTTACAGGAAATACGTGGAAACCGATTTGAAGTACTAAAAGGTAATCGAAAAGGCCAATATAGTATTAGAGTTAACGATCAATATCGAATTTGTTTTAAATGGAAAAATGAGGATGCTATGGAAGTTGAAATTACTGACTATCATTAATCAGTACAAAGGAGGGAAAATATGGTAAAAAAACACATAACACCTGTTCATCCCGGGGAAGTATTAAAGGATGAATTGGAAGAAATTAACCTTAAACAAAGTGCACTTGCCAGGCATATTGGTGTATTGCCAAAAACCGTTAATGAAATTTGTCGGGGCAAGAGAGGTATAAGTGCAGAGATGGCTGTTAAACTCTCAAAGGCACTGGGTGGTAGTCCTCAATTTTGGCTCAATCTGCAAAACAACTGGGAACTTAGTCAATTAAATTATTCTAATTTCAAAAACATAGAACCAATAGCAGCCTGACAATAACAGGGACATATAACGATAATAACGGTATCGGTAATATGAATATTGTCCAAGTGGTGATTGTTCCAACTGATTAAGAATCACACCGATAATATTCAGATTTGCGTTTGTGATCAAATTTCGACAATCTTTTGCAATTCGCCGGTCAGAGTTAACTGCAGAATTTACCATAATTGTATGGTCGGCATGTGTTCCCAAGACAAGGCTTTCAGCAGCCAGGGAAACCGGTGGACTATCGAAAACAATTACTTCATATTTGTCTTTTAAAGTAACCATCATTTCGTTGAAATATTTTGATTTAATTAACGAAATCGCGTTGCCCACATTCGGGCCGGCTGTCAGCACATCCAGGCCTTCTACGGTTGCATGTTTCTGGATAT
>JACZYU010000070.1 GCA_022570935.1 Planctomycetota bacterium
GTTTCAAAGAAAAGTATTCTGGGTTCTACAGTGGGGAATTTATAAATCTGGATTTTCACTCAATACCACATTATGGTGAAGAATCAGAGATGGAGCGAGTTTGGTGTGGAACCAGGGGTAAGGCTATGAAAGGCGCAAATACTATTTTTGCTACTGATGGACAGAGTAATGCAATAGTATACACAAGAGCCGATATACTGCGTAGCGAGGAAGCACATGAGGTTAAAAAGTTTGTTGATTACTGGAAAAAGATAAAAGGCGATGTAGACGAGACGCTGGTCTTTGATTGTAAGTTCACAACTTACAATGTCCTTGATGACCTTGAAAGAGACAATGTCAAATTTATAACTCTTCGTAAACGCTCTGCCGGTCTTATAAAAGAGACGCTTGAACTTCCAGAAGAAGAATGGGAAAAAGTATATGTGCCAATTCCAAAGCGAAAGTATAAAAACGTTTCTGTATATGAAAGTGAGGTCAAACTGAAAGGTTGTGAAAATACGTTCAGGCAAGTCGCAGTAAAAGACCATGGAAGAAGTAAACCCACATTTATTTTGACAAACAACAAAGAACTGCCGCTGAAAGAGATCCTGGAAGTTTATGCTAAACGCTGGCGTATTGAAAACAAATTAGCGGAGATAGTTACCTTTTTCAACCTTAACGCACTCTCCTCTCCTATCATGATTCGAATACATTTTGATATTTTATGGACAATGATTGCAGATACACTATATCATCGTTTTGCACAGGACTTGAGACGTTTTGAGGATAATATTGCACCAACGATATTCAGAAAGTTTATTAATATGCCCGGTAGAGTAGTTTATGATGGCAATAAGTTCTTAGTAAAAATAAGAAAAAGAGGGCATACTCCAATTCTGACAGGAGTAGAAAAATTGCAAACTCATTTCACTGTTCCATGGCTCGATGGAAAATCTGTGGAAATTGTATGGACTGCGTGATTGGGTAGTATTATGGCGGTTTCACTACTTGTGAAAATCGGTGTTAAATGATACTAATATCTGTAGGTGATTTTGGCATACTGCAAATATACCAAAATTATCCCTATGTGTAAAGGTTATTTATTTTCACTGACTAAGTACTGGAGGGAACGTTCCAATGAGGAAAAAAGTGAATTTATAGAATTATTGGCCAAAAACATTAAAGACGCTTACATTAGAAGAACAGGTCTCCGTTTTGGAGAAAAAATCTTTTCTTTAAGTGAGGTACAAGATGATGGATACGCCAGAGTGCAGGTCGATCTCATAAAGAGAACAGAAGAAAAAGTGTCAGAGGATTTTCGTTTAATCAGAAAAGAAATGGAATGGCGGATTTGTGACGTGATTTTCGAAGGGGTAAGTCTGGTCAATAATTATCGCAGCCAAATTAATAGTTTTTTGATTAAATCGTCATATGAGGAATTGGCTCAAACGTTTAAACAGAAACAGATCGAATAGGTGCATGGAAATCTAAAGGCATCGGCGTGAGCGTAGCCGAACGGTTTCCCTGCCTGCCCCCGCCTCGGACGGGCAGGGGCAGGCAGGCGCTACAATGGTTAAACAAAGGGCTAATGCCTTATTTTTGAAGACTTAAAATTAAGATTTTACATTTTTTACGACCTCGTATTCATTCCTGGTATTCAGGTTTTTTATTGAGTTTTTAAAACTGTTAGATACCGTCAGACTGTCCAATTCTACTATCTTGACATTTACGTGTGGGAAGAAGCTGATTATCTTCAGGTTATTACTGTCAAGCTCTCTCATGATTGGATCAATACAATTCTTTGAGTAGAATGCATGTAACGGTTCCAGACCTCTTTCACTTTTTGGAACAACTACGTCATACTCTTTTGTAAAACCTTTAAGATGTTTTATCAGTCCTGATTCAACAAAAGGCATGTCACAGGCGAGCATAAATGTGCTGGCGCTACCTGAATTAATAAGGCTGGTGTAAATTCCTCCCAGTGGTCCTTTTTCCGGATAGATGTCCTTAAAGACCGGCAGATTCAGTGATTCATACTCTGATGGTGTATTGGCCGAAATGAAAATCTCATCAAACATTTCCATGAGCAGTTCTATTTGTCGTTCTATGAACGTCTTGCCCTTGAGTTTAAGAAAAGCCTTGTTAGAGCCCATCCTGCTGCTCTTGCCACCAGCGAGTATTACGGCCGTCATAAATCCACCTTTTTGAGATTTAAATAACTGAATGTTATAATGAGGATGGATGCATTTTGCTTAATCCACACATTAGATTAATTCACATGTGTTATCCAAAAAACACCTTTGCAAGGTCATACCAGTAGTCATCCACTGTTTTATATTGTCCCATTATCTCCTTCAGTTCTATGGGTACGATTTTGTTTCCCCTCAAGACAACAATCTTTCCGAATTCACCTTTATGTATTAATTCTATTGCAGCTATACCAAAGCGGGTTCCCAATACACGGTCGTAGGCGGTAGGTGTGCCTCCCCTCTGGGTATGGCCCAATACTGTGCATCGTGTCTCAAAACCAGTACCTTTTTCAATCATTTCTGCCAGGACGGAGCCAACACCTCCCAGCATTACGTGTCCATAGGCATCTTTTTTTGTGTTTTGAAGGACAAATCCTTCTTCTTTATCTTCAACAGGTAGCTTTATACCTTCTGACACAACCACAATACTGAAGTTTCTGCCACGCTTATGCCGCTTCTTTATTAATTCATAAATCTCTTCCATATCAAAATGTTTTTCGGGTATTAGAATAACGTCCGCACCTCCGGCGATACCTGCAAATGTAGCAATCCATCCCGTATGCCTTCCCATAACCTCTACTACCATTACCCTGTTGTGTGATTCTGCAGTCGTGTGAAGCCTGTCTATAGCCTCAGTTGCTATATTTACGGCGGTATCAAAGCCAAATGTATAATCAGTACCCGGTAAATCGTTATCTATAGTTTTAGGGAGGCCAACAACGTTGACACCCATCTCAGACAGCTTGAATGCAACACCCTGAGTGTCTTCTCCTCCTATAGTTGCAATAGCATAAAGATCGAACTTCTTTATATTTTCCAGGATTCGTTCAGGATCCCCTTTATTATTTTTACCGAAAGGATTAGCTCGGCTTGTACCAATTATAGTACCTCCCCTGGGAAGTATTCCGGATACACTATTCATATCGAGTTCTTTAATTTTTCCATCTATCAAACCTTTCCACCCTTCCAATATACCATACACTTTGTAATTGTAGTCTTTTATGCCTTTTCTAACAACTGCACGAATTGCCGCATTCAATCCAGGGCAATCTCCACCTCCTGTTAAAATTCCAATCTTTTTCATAAAACCTCTCTTCCTTGATAATGATAATTGCTAATTTTTCATTGTTTAATATACATTTCCCTGCCTCTAGATATTTTGTGGATTCGGCTTGCTCGCCCGGCAATCAGACTGTGTCGTAATTGTCATCCCGAGCTTGTTTCGAGTTCTCTAATGTTGCTAAGTTATTGAAATTATTAGATTCTGAAATAAATTCAGAATGACAAATCATGTATTTTTGTTATTGCGACACAGTCTGAATACCGTTCGGACGGATCGGCCTTCCCCGGACAAAAAACGCCGAGGACTTTCCCCGGACAAAAAACGCCGAGGACTTTCCCCGGACAAAAAACGCCGAGGACTTTAATCCACCCTACTGTAGCTTTAAAAGATAATTCCATTTTGTGAAGCCGTGTTGAGCGGAACGAAGCAAAACCAAGAAATTAGCGACGTTAGGAGCTAAGTTCTGTTAAGAAGGGGTTATGTTTCTTTTCGTTTTCTATTGTCGTTGAAGGGCCGTGTCCGGGATATACTATAGTGCTGTCACCCAGAGGAAAAAGCCTTTCCTTTATTGAATTTATCAACGTTTCGTACGAACCACCGGGTAAGTCTGTCCTTCCAATCGAGCCTGCGAACATGGTATCTCCAACAAAGACATTATTATCTACGTGATAGCAGACACCGCCTGGTGAATGTCCGGGGGTATGAATAACATTGATAACTTTATTACCTAAATATATTTTATCTCCGTTATTGACAAATTTATTAACATCCGGTTTGGGAATGGGGCTAAGTCCAAAAGCGGTAGCCTGTTCGCTGGCATTTTCAATGAGAAATAAATCTTCTTTATGCAGGAAAAAATCTATCTTGAAATGCTCCTGTATAGCTTTCACGCCACCTATATGATCAAAATGTGCATGAGTATTTATGATGAATCTTGGGTTGAGGCCTTCCTTGTCTATGACTTTAATAATCTCGTCTGCATTATCACCCGGGTCGATAATGACCGCCACTTTTGTATCTTCGCATCCCAATATATAACAATTTACATCTAAAGGGCCTACTACAACATTCTTGATTATCATTATACAGTTCTCTAGAAAAATAATAAAAAAGTAAGAATGTTTATTTTAAGCATAAATATTGCATTTGTTCAACTTATAAATCAGCATTATGGCCTTCAGGAAACATTGCAGTATTAAAGCTCAAGTTTGGGGACGGGAATTATCATAAAACTATTTGAAGAAATCCGTCAAACAGGCATTCAAATATCCGTCATACTTTAATCTAGTTCTTCCATCAACAAACCCTGGTGTTATATGTTTATAAAATTCATCTTTTTTACGGCTGTTATTGCACATATCATCGTTCCAATCTATGTTTAATGTTAATAAATTTAAGGTAATATATCTCAGGAGGCGAGATATTTCGGAAACCGGATCATCCATGAATTTGCTATTTAGTACCACCTTTGTTTTTTTAGATGGAGCGTACCCCAGTGCAGGACCTGCAATCCCGTAAATCTTTTCTACCTTAATACCATCATCATATAAAATCCTTGCCGCCGCAATATTTCTTTGAACACCTCCGCTATGTCCACTTAAGTGAATAGAATCACCCGGATTTACATCATATTTAGAGATAATCTCTGATGCCATATCGTAAGCATAACCATGTGATATATTAAGCAAAGCCCATAAAATGTCAATGCCGCCTCCATATCTATATGGTATTACTTCTACACAAGGATTGTTATTTTCTTTTTTATTTACTCGTTTTGTTTCTTTCGGAATGAGACTATCCGTCTGATGGGTGAACATATCTGGCGAATATTCCTCTGACGGGTTAGTTAAATAGTGGACCCACAAAGCCGTATTCTGGGCAGAGTCACCTCCACCATAAATACCCCTTGTCAAGAACAGCTTATTTCCAGTGTCACTATCATTCTGGTACCGTTGATCAAGAAGCGAACCCACAAGCGGGATTTCTCCCAACAAATTCTGAGTTGTCTCCACTATTCCCTGGTTCCCATCGATTCTGTATCTATATGTAAGTGCAGTAAACCCATTCCGCCAGTCTTCGCCGGCGGCTTTAAAACCTTCAAACTTATAAAATGGGATTTTTCTCTCAATAAATAAATTCTTGTATAATTCTGTTTCGATAAAAGAAATTGGAGACTTGATAATCTCCCCTGCAAACTGCTTGAGTCCAATAACTGTGTCTGCCAGAAATGAATATGGTAATCTCAAGTAGTCTGTAGGTTTCTCAATTTTATAATTAATAAAAGTCTGTTTCTTTATTTTACAGTTACATCTATCTTTATTGCCATATTTCACATAGTCCCATCCAAAAACAACAGGTTCTTTTTCACGGGTGTCGTCAAAGTTTCCTATATAAAACGTCAGGGAAGGAGACTCTAAGGAGCCCATCCTGTCATAAACATAAGAAAGCAGTTTAATACTGCTTAATCTGTCTTTCTCGACGGCTGTTAGCATGTCATCATATAGGTCTGTACGATTAGGTATTAATAAAACACCGGAATCTTTTTTTAGATTATATAAAGAAGAAAAGTTGAGATTACATTCGTAAATGGGCTTTAATAATCCTGGTTTACCGAGCTTCTCCTTGATTTTTTCTTCAGTCAATTCCTCACGATTTTTCTCACACTCTTTCTCTAAATCTTTTATAGATTTACACAAGTGCTCAAGCCTGCCTTCCCCATATCTGGCCAGGCATCCGGGGAGTGTGAGGATTAGTAAAATGACAGAAGTGGTCAGTTTAATGTTGATCATAGAAAATGCAGTTTATACCCACCTGGTCGAGCCCGCCGCTAAAGACGCCCCTGTGAGCAACTCAAGGTCCGCTCTAGGCGGGAACCAAAAAAGTGGATAGATATCTAATATGTTATGGCTCGACCAAGTTGGGTATATGAAAACCTACGGTTTTCAAACCCTGGCCCAGACCACAGGGCGGATCGCACCAAGGCAGGCTTTCCCTTAATAGTATAAAGAATAGCTAAATTATAAAGTTGTTTGATTTGTTATTAAACATTTTTCTTTAACACACCGAAGGTGTGGTAAAACAGTCTATAAGGTGACAATTTTCAATCAAAAAAAGCAATAAATTGTCGACTTAGTCTTTCTATGACAACCTTTTTTTTGACAGAAGTTAAATTTATTTTTTGTGAACTAATTAAATAGCTACTTTTTTAGCTAAAGCTCTCTTGGTAATTTGAGCTAAATGATAATTTTCATCATAAGTAGTACGAGTTACCCACAATTGATAGATAATCTTAATCCATTTATTTGCCAGGTTTCTAAGTGCGGAATGATGGGAATTCCCTTTTTTTCTTAATTGATCATAGTAATTTTTAGCCCAAAGTGAACGTTGCAAACTGGCGAAAGCCATTTGATCAACAACATTACGAAATGTTTTATTACAAGCAAAACGAAAAAAGACATGGCGGGAGCGACCGCTTTCTCTCGTAACCGGAGCAGTACCAGCCAGACATTGGATATTATTAAAGTGAGTAAAGCGGTCTCTACGGTCGCCGAAGCAAGATAGTAAGCGGGGGCCGATATCCATGCCAACACCAGGAAGCGTATTAAATATGTCTTTGTCAGGATGAAGGTCGTAATGTTTTTTTATTTCACGGTCGTAGTCGTCAAGCTGTTGAACGATAACAAGGATTTGGGGAATTATGGCTTTAACAAAGCGCTCTTTGGCTTGGACAAAGATTTCAGGGGCAATGGGATAATCTTGTTGTAAAATAGAAAAGATTTCCTCAGCCCGTTGAGGTTTAGTGTATTTATGTTTTTTAAGAAAAGATTGAAACCTTTTTAAAGTCAACTTTTTTGCTTTTTCAGGAGTTGGATATTGAGAAAGAAAGGCTAAAGATATTTGATTAGTAATGTCAGAAAAGAGTTTTAGTGCAGCAGGGAAATAGAGTTTAAGAGTATCGATTAATTGGAGTTCCATGCGAACCTTTTCTTTGAGAAGACGTTGGCGATCTTCAGTTAAGAGTTTTAAAATCTGAGTAGATTTGGAGTTCATCTTATGTTCTCTAAGGCGATTCCTGTCTTTTCTGATGTAGTTAGCAAGAAGTCTGGCATCAAGTTTATCATTTTTATTTTTAGCTATGTTATCTGTTTTACGGTAGTCAACCAAGGCCCCGGGATTGATGGGGAAAAGTCGATAATTAAATTGTAGTAGATGTTCAAATAAAAGGCCATGATTAGTTTCAATGCAAATAAAAATTTGTTCTTTTAAAAAAGGTTTAAGTTGCGCATCGAAATTGGCAAAACCATCAGAGTCATTGCTGATGCGGAATTCTTTAAAAACAGAGCCGTCATCGTGCATTATACAGATGTCATGATGTTGATTAGCCCAATCGATACCGACGAATAGTGAGTCCATACAAAGCTCCTTTCTTTGATGTAACAGGTTAAATTCTAAAGGGGTCTGGAGTATTATCGGCAATATTCTCATATCGGTCCTCGCAGGACGGCTTTCTAATTGATTTTTCCGATAATCAATCCCAAGGGGGCTGACTAAGTTAAGCACTCGAAGTGCGAGAGACTTCTAGCTTTACCCTTGGGATCGACTCCTTTAGACATCAGTTTGTTATTTTTTTTAAAAAATAAATTTAACTTCTGTCAAAAAAAAGAGCTTATTTCAAAGTAAAGAACTGTTAATAAGTTAATATATTATCATATGAGAGACTAACATTAATTTTTATATTTATTCTACAAGTCTGATGGTATATATGTGTGGTATGAAATATTGCAGATTGTAGATATTCTAGGGTTTATAATACTCAAGTAATTATCAAAATCAAGAGGAAATCTAAACATCAGGATTCACAGGGATATAAAAGGTGAGATGTGGTTTGGGGTGAGGATTTTAAACCAGTAATAACAGAAATATGTAAAAGCCATAGTTTTAAAAACTATAATTTTTCGATTTTTATTTCATCACGTACATTTTTTTATTGGACAGAATAGCTCCTGAACTAATACTGAAACAAGTTCAGCACAAGATTCAGGACCTTCGGTTTTTTTAATCCTTTAGGAAATAAGGGTCAAGGGGTCTTTCCATGACTACATGTACTTTTGCCTACTATTTATATTTGGGTTTGACTATTGGCAAATGTCATGATATATTGGCAATTTATGATTTAAGGAGATATTATGGAAGCTAAACTTGATAAGTTCGGCAGGATTGTAATTCCTAAAAAAATCAGAGAAGATTTTAACCTGAGACCGGGAAGTCCTATTCGTATAGAAGAAGGAAAGGATGAAATCTTGTTAACACCTATTGAAGAGGAACCTGTCCTTATTGAAAAAGACGGTGTATTAGTTTTTACAGGAACACCGACAGAAGATATTGGAAATCAAATAGATAAAATGCGTCAGCAACGAAGTCAATTACTTAGGGGTTTTTAGTGAGAACATTATTTGATACATCAGTATTGGTTGCAGCTTTGGTAGAGCAACATCCAAAACATGAAAGGGCATTACCATGGTTATCTAAAGCAAAAGCTAACAAGTTTGCGTTTATTGTTGCCAGTCATTCCTTAGCTGAATTGTATGCTGTTTTGACTACCTTACCTCTGAAACCAAGAATATCAACGAGTATTGCCTGGCGCCTTATCAGTGAAAATATTGAAAGTAAAGCAAAAATTGTTTCTTTATCACCAACGGAATACGGCCCAATCATCAAAAAACTGTCAGATAAAGGGTTGTCAGGTGGAATAGTTTATGATGCTTTGATTGTCGGAGTAGCTCAAAAATCAAAAGCGGAACGAATTTTAACATTGAACCGTAAGCACTTTAGAAAAGTGTGGCAAGGTAGCGAGAAAACCTTGTTTGAACCATAATTCATTCAGACAGGTAACACAGATATTTAATATCCCTCCGGTGAAGAAATCTTACAAAAACTACGATTTCATTTTCAAGTTTGATCCTATACGATAATCACCTATTCTGTTTCGATAGTATTTTCCACCACTTTGTTTAACAAAAATAATAGAAATTGAAAGTTACAGATAATGATGCAAAAATCGGCGCTTATGTATATCCGGGCTGGCATGCATGTGCTGAACGGGACAGTAAATTCCAGCCGGGTTGGAGTGAATGGGATCTTGTTTTGAATGCTCCGTCCCGTTTTCCAGATCATAATCAACCACGGCTTCCTGTTGATGGGACGTACGATGATTCAGATCCTTCAACTGCGCAGAGACAGGTTGGGCTTGCCGGTGAGTACGGTGTGGATTTCTTCGTGTACGGTTTTTTCTGGTCACGGGGAAAGCGGGTATTCGAGGCTGCTCTGGATAAAGGGTTTCTGGGCAGTAGTAGTGGAGAAGATTTTCAATTCGCTCTGATGTGGGCAAACCGTATGCCCCGTGGAGTCCTTCCCGTAAAACACAAACCCGGCCCCAGGATTGACCCCGGAAGGTTAGTGTACACAGACCCTGATGATTTTGTGGAGTTAATAAAATTTCTTGAGGAAAGGTACTTTTCAAGATCAAACTATCTTCGCATAAACGACATGCCCCTGTTATCCATCTTTGACAGCACATTTTTTCTCAGGCAGTTGGGGACAAGTCTGGCATCCCTGGCAATCTACAAAGCGAAAGACTATCTTATTAAGAAAGGATATCCCGGCCTCCATCTTATGGCCATCAATCCGGCGCCCGCTATGATTGCTGAGTTCAAGCGGTCTGGATTTGACAGCATAAGCCACTACGTCTGGCTCCCTGACTGGAAGGGCGAATATCAACAGGATTATGGTAAACTGGTCAAAAAGCGAAGCCACGAATGGGAATCTTTTGCTGATAAGTCAGGGCTTACTTACTTTCCATCCGTATCTCCAGGATGGGACGCCACACCGCGGGCTGCCGTTAATGGTTATCATAAACAAGAGCGTTATCCCTGGTGGCCTGTTGTTGTGAATGAGGATCCCGCACTCTTTTCAGAATTTCTTGGCCGGGCAATTAGCTACACAAGAAAATTCAACAAACCACAACTATCCTTCATAGCGTCGTGGAACGAGTGGAGTGAAGGGCATTATCTGGAACCGGACGAACGCTTCGGTACTGCGTGGCTCGAGGCAGTCAGGAAGGAGAAACAGCATGCCGTCTGATTGGGCGTTTGTATCCATAGACATGGAACTCACCAACCGGTGTAGTACCGACTGCATCATGTGTCCACGTGATGCCATAACCAGGCCGAAAGGTATGATGTCGGAATGTGTATTCAAGGCTGTTTCAGAGAAACTCGTCAGTGAAGGAAGCCTTATTACATTTTCTGGCATGGGTGATCCGCTATCACACCCGAATGTATTTGAATGGATTTCCGAGATCCGCAGAAAAGGTGGTGATGTGGGGATAGTGATAAATCCTACATCATTAAACAAGGAAATTTCCCAAAAGCTTATTGAGGCCCGGCCAAATTCCATTACACTATCCTTTCCAAGCATACGAGAAAAGGTATTTGAAAGATTATGCCCAAAGGTGTCTTATGATGATGCGTTAAAGCGGACTCTTGAATTAATAGACCTTGCCAGGGGAAATGTAGGTTTAAGGGTGACCGGTATAATTACTGACATCAACAGTGGAGAACAGAAGGAGAATGCCAGCTTCTGGAGGGGGCGGGGTGTAGGCTCCAGTATGACGGTATGTCACGGACGGGGTGGAAATCTAAGGGCGCCTGGGGTATATGAACCACAATCCATTGGGGTTGAATCCGGAATGTGCAGCCTCTTTCAGTTCCATACTTTCGTTACATGGGAAGGGGAAGTGCTGGCATGCTGCCATGACCTGACCGGCGCTACACGAATCGGGAGTCTGGTAAATGATGATGTCTCTATTATAGCCGAAAGGAAAAGGAAGGTCTTAAAAGACTCTATGCCTTTTTCGGTGTGCGGTCAATGTGACGAACCTTTAAGACAGTGTCA
>JACZYU010000228.1 GCA_022570935.1 Planctomycetota bacterium
AATCTCTAGTAATCGCCATATGTCACCTCCTTTTCTTTCGAATCTTATATTCTTTGAATAACTCTTTCGCTCTATGATATCTGCTTGCTGTTTCTTCTTAGTTCCACCACCAAAAAGAACGATCAAGCTTTTACCGTCTTGAGCAAGATAAATCCTATACCCTGGTCCCCAATCAATTTTGTACTCACTGATACCTTCAAACCATTTAATATTTGATGTGTTTCCTAACTCTAACCTGGCCTTTGCCACCGAAATCCTTGCCGTGTTTTGTCTGTTGATGTGATTCTTTCTTGTCAGAGCCGAGAAGCCTTTTCAGTAAATCCGGTCTTTTGGCTTCAGTGAGTCTCTTTTTTATCCAGTCCCGATTCTCTTTCTTGTACCAGAAGAAGAAACGGTGCTGATTCATTTTTTCCTGTTTTGATTTCGGTGTGTAATATTTTTTTAAAGTATATGGATGAAGGCCGGAATAGTACATAACTGTAGCAACTGTCATAGGAGTAGGCGTAAAATCTTGTACGTGTTCTAATTTGAAACCGAGTTCTTTGGTTTCTACTGCAAGGTTTGCCATGTCTTCTTCCTTACAGCCGGGGTGGCCGGAAATGAAGTACGGAACAAGCTGTTGATTGAGTCCGTATTTTCTGTCGATATTATCAAACTGTTTCTTGAATTCTTTAAAATGATCGAATGATGGTTTTCTCATTATTTTGAGAACACCGGCAGACGTATGTTCCGGCGCTACTTTCAGTCTTCCGGAAACATGACGGGTCAGAAGCTGTACCACATAATCGTTAATGGACGCATCAGCTTTTTTGTTAAAGCTTCTTGTTAAAAGATCGTGCCGGATTCCGCTTCCGACAAATGCCTTCTTTACCTTTGGATGTGCATCCACTTTCCGGTAGATTTCGGTTATTTGAGAATGGCTTGTGTCCAGATTGCTGCAAACTACCGGATGGATACAGGAAGGTAAGATGCATTTGTCACATACTTTCTGCACAACGCCCTTCATTTTGTACATGTTGGCAGACGGGCCGCCGAGGTCGGAAATGTAGCCTTTGAAACCGGGCATATTGACCACCTGCTCTACCTCGTTCAAAATGGATTTTTGTGAGCGGCTTGCAATGAATTTTCCCTGATGTGCGGAAATAGTACAAAAACTGCATCCTCCAAAACACCCCCGGTGCATGTTTATAGAGAACTTAATCATCTCGTAAGCAGGAATAGTGCCGCGTTTTTTGTATTTCGGATGAGGGAGTCTTGTATAGGGCAGGTCAAAGGCGGCGTCAATCTCCTTTTCGGTCATTGTCTGAAAAGGAGGATTTATAATCACTGTTTTCTCTGAAATGCTCTGAATAATCCTGTTTGCAGAAACCTTATTTGATTCCTGCTCTATCTGTTTGAAATTTGCCGCAAAGGCTTTTTTATCTTCCAGACAATCTTGATGAGAGTTGATCGTAATGTCTTTCCAGTTCCTGTTCCTTGGAACACCTTTACTTTGATCTCGAATATAAGCCGTTTGTTTAACCATAGTCAGTTGATGAAAGGGTACTCCTTTTTTCAGAAGCTTGAGGATTTCTTTCAAGGCCTGTTCTCCCATTCCGTAAACCAGCAAATCAGCGCCGCTTGTTTCGAGAATAGAAGGCATCAGTTTATCCGACCAGTAATCATAGTGAGTGACCCTTCTTAAAGAAGCCTCTATGCCTCCAATTATAACCGGTGTATCAGGATAGATAGATTTTAAGATCTTGGAGTATGTGGCAACTGCATAATCCGGTCGGAAACCGGCTTCCCCTCCTGGAGTATAGGCATCTGTAGAACGAAGCCTTTTATTGGCTGTGTAATGATTTACCATGGAGTCCATACAGCCTGAGGTTACTCCAAAGAAATATCTTGGCTTACCAAGTTTCCTGAAATCACGCAGGTCGTCCTGCCAGTTGGGTTGAGGTATAATGGCGACTCTGTATCCTTCGGTTTCGATAATTCTGCCAATTACGGCAGGCCCGAATGCCGGATGGTCAACATATGCATCACCGGAAATAAGAATAACATCAAGCTCACCCCAGCCTCGCATTTCCACTTCCTTTTTTGTAGTAGGAAGCCATCTGGTTATATCCTGTTGTTCTTTCATGACGGTAAAGATATTGATAAAAAAACCTAACCCGAACTAGTCGGCCGCTAAAGTCGCCCCTGTGGACAACTCAAGGTCCACCTCCCGACCGTGTTGGATCTGGGAGTTGCTCCAAGGGTCGTCCTCAGGCGGGAATTATAATATTGAGGAATTCCCGCCTAGCAAACTGTCGGGCAGGGAGGAATTCCTGAATTCTTCAATTCCTAAATTCTTAAATTTTGCCAAAATTGATCAAAATTTTTTTGTTAAAGGACTTTTTTATTATATCCAGAATAGAGCTGGAACAGAAACAAGAAATTGTCGGTTTAGAGACTAAGAGAGATAACAGTGATTGTTCGCACAAAAATAGACTTGAATTAGTATTTAAGCACCGTTAAGATAAGCCTTCAATAAAGCTTGAGATTAATTCCATGTCATTGGAAAGCAAAAAACTGAAGAAACAGCCTCTCAGCTTTCTTCCTGTGAATCAGCATAATTAACAGAACATCTTATTATAAATGGTGTTTCTATATGTTAAAAATAAGTTTGTGAGATAATTATGCATTGGATTACGATATTAGGTATTATCTTAATAGCTGCAGGAACTATTCTGGCCTGCTTTGGCCAGAATATCAGAAACAGATTTGTCGACAAACACCTTCACCAAACCATAAGTGAGAAAACCTTCCAGATTGATGAGCTGGTAAACGGCAAGAATAAACTGTTAGCCAGGATCAACGAATACCAGGAA
>JACZYU010000071.1 GCA_022570935.1 Planctomycetota bacterium
GGCAAATTAAGGTCTAATATGACCAGATCAATTTGAGAATGTCTTACATTACCACCCTCAACATTTGATTGTACTATTTGATTAGAGGTATCTACTTCCTGAAAGTAGTCTATGGCTTCCATTCCATCCTTCATTAATACAACTTCACTCTCGACATCCACGGTCTTGAATATGTCAAGTATCAGGTCTGCGTGGTCCGGGTCATCTTCGATAAGTACAATCATTTTTTCTCACAAGGTTTATTGGTTACAGAATACATCCGTAAATTACTGGATTACTCTTTAATAACCTATAAAGCCTCAAGTGTATCATTTATAAGTTTTGTTAATTCAGAATAATTTACAGGTTTTTCAACAATAAAGTCTATTTTCATATCCTCTCTTTCTTTAACCCCAATTAAGTCCCTCTCACCGGTGATTATGCCTACTTTTGGCTTCTTTTCCAATACATTCAGAAGTATTGCCACATCATATCCGGTTATCTCTGGCATGACATAGTCACATAGCACAAGGTCAAATTCCTCTTTCTTTATTAATTCAATAGCTTCTGTACCACTGTAAACACTTCTGGCATCATAACCTCTTTTGCAGAGCAACTCTTCCATAATACTGCATAGCCTGATTTCATCATCTACCACCAGAATCTTACCCTTAGTCAAAATACGTATTCCCTCCTTCATTATTCAAATAGTCTTCATTTGGCACAGGTTTTATCATGATTCTCTTTGTATCTATGATCCCCCTGGCTTTACTTTTAAAACTCATTTAAGACCATTTTTGCCGAAATAGTCGATATACTTTTTGTCGGTTACCTGAATATGCCTGGCCAGCCACTGCTTTAAATATTCAAGTATTTCACCTGCAATTTGATAATCGCCATTAATTACTCTGTTGAGATAAGCATTTGTTCTAATGGTAAAAACGTGGTGTTCTTCCTTGTGGTGTTGAAGTTTCGGGTAACCAAACTCTATCATGTAAGCCTCTTCAGTTGAGAAATGGCTAAGAGCGTACATAGTCATTTCTTTTAATACATCCTTTACCTTTTCTTCACTGTTGTTGTGCTGTTCTGCAACAATAGCCTTATTAATAATATCAGTGAATATACTGTGATCTCCATCAATTACTGATATATTCACATTATATTTGTCGTTCCATTCAATCATTTCTAGTTTCTATGTAAGATTTAAAAGCAATAGTAAATACATTAATACTCCCATTGAAGCTTCTACATTACAACACAAGATTTAACAGCATTTCTTCAGGATTTTTATCTTTTCAACAAATTCTTCATAAGAAGCAGGTTTGACAAGATAACCGTTAGCGCCATTCTTATACGCTTTATTAATCGTTATTTGATCAGAACTTGTTGATAAAATAATCACAGGTATTTTGCTATACTTTGAATTCTTTTTTAAAAACTTAAGGATATCCATTCCATCGATCTTTGGCAAATTAAGGTCTAAAATAATCAGTTTAATTTTATATTCTATCTGCCCCTTCCACTTAATACCAAGTTCCTGAAAATAATCTATAGCTTCCATACCATCTCGCACTAAAATAATTTCATTTTCGAGGCCTTCCTCCCCAAGAACTTCCGTAATCAAATCAGCATGGTCTGGATCATCTTCAACAAGTATAATCTTTTTTTCTTCCAAAGTTTACACTCCTTCCTATAATACTCCCCATAAACTGGACATAAAATAAGGCATTTTTAGATGTACTTGTCACTTGGAACGATATTAGAATTAGTAAACTTACGCTAGGAGACAAGATTATGGATGAATACCAGAGCATAATTAAAAATTTGAAAATATTTAACTCTAGTACGCTATTAATGATCGATAAAAGATAAATACGATTTATATGGTGTGTGTGTGTGTGTGTGTGTGTGTGTGTGTGTGTGTGTGCAATTCCCATGCCATCAGGTACTATTAAATCCATAATGACAGCATCAAAAAGTTTATGTGTCCCTACATCTCGCTTGTATAAGTCTATGGCTTCGTTACCCTCTTTTGCAGTTTCTACCTCATATTTATTCCGGTGGAGTACAAATCTAACGGTATCTCTAATAGTCTCTTCACCATCCATCACCAAAATCTTTCCCATAATCCCATCTGTGACATCACCGCCAAGTCTGTCACCATGAAACTTTTTTGACATCATCAATTGTTTAGTCAATCCCTTTAACTGCATAGTTGCTTTTTCAACACCACTCAATCTTCCAAACATCTTATCCTTTAAATTTATCTGCATCTTTACTGGATCAATACATCTCGTAATCTTTTCTACAATTTTATATATATAGTATCGGCATTTGTCCTTTAGACTTTAGACTTAAATTAAAATTATTTCCAATTTGAAAGCAGTGAAAGCAGAAACAAAGCAAAATAGTTGCCAACATAGAATATTTGTGGTGTTTGATGAATGATATTTTAATCTTTGGATGGATAGCAAACCAGATCAGGCGGATTTTATAGTGTTGTTTATTAAATATATTTCTTTTGTATCTTCTTATGTAATTGATATTTACAGTCACAGGGGCAGGAAAATCTTTCCTGGTTTAAGCCGCTTTGACGGAAATTATGTTTCATAATATGACTGCCGATAAAGGTGTGGTTTCTCCTGAATACTTACAGTAAAAATATGCAAAAGGCCCTAAAAGGCTGGCGGAAGGACCTTATATAGACGAAGGATGTGCTTATTTTAAACAGTATGTATATATTTTAAACAGTATGTATATATTTTAAACATCTTTGTACTTAAACTAAATTACTGTCAACCACAAATTACATCCTTTGTCTTAGTCTTTAAAAAGAAAAAGCATTAGTTATCATGATAACTAATGCTTTAATTTATGAACTTTTACACAACAAGAAGATTGTGGTTATGTATTACCTAACCCGAACGAGTCGGAAGAGTTTAAAAGTTGGATACTGTTTGAAATTGCCCGGAAGCCTTACCATAATTGGATTCCAAGGCGTTAACAATAATATTTTGCAAAATTGGTCAAAAGATTTTTGTTAAGGAACTAAATTGAGCAATTTTGAGATTAATATTTCCGGCAGAAACTTATTAACTATCCCCATAAAACATTAATGTGCTAAAACATATTAAGATATTTTAACTTCAAACAAGAAATAGATGATAAAATAAAAAAATTGTTCCTTGTCACAGTACTTGCTTTTAGTCTTATTTGATCTTATAAGTGGGTGAAACGCCTCTTTACTTTCTTGAATATTTATATATTGTGTTTGATTACGGTAAAACACCGTTTTACTTTTTTTAAATTGTTGTTATAGATATTTTATTACAAAAAAAAGAGGACATAAGCGGCAGCTTATGTCCTCCGAATCATTATTCCCATTCACCAATGAAAAAGAATAATAACAATATATTAGTTAAAAAACTTAATTTACCAACTAAAAAAACCGTGTTGAAGGCGCCGCACCACAAGCCTGATTACACGGTTTTTTTGCCTTTAATTTGGCTCGTTTTTGAGAAAGAAGCTATAGAGCCTCCGCATAAACTCGAAAGAAAAGCGTTCAATGCAAAAAATATTTTCCATCATATTTCAAAATTAAGCAAAAAAATAGAAAAAAGTTGCACAGTACCAATAATGGAGATGATTTGCGAATTTTTAAAACACCGCTCCCACAGTTTTTTGTTTTACCTTTAAAATCATCAATTTAATTCTGTAACAAGAGATGAAACGCAATCATCGTCTTATCCAGGCCTGCCCAAGAACAGCCTTGCGCTGGGCCAGGGTATGCCTGAAATGCGAGATTACCTCTCTTGCTTAAACGATCATCACTAATATCACACTTCAGTCGTTTTATCATCCTTTCAACTGAAGGGCGACGTGTCATTATTGCTTTGAATCTCTTGGCCATCGGAGGGTCTTCTGAGTCTACATATCGAGGGTCAAATCTTTATCGTTGACAAATACTTTTAAATCCTAATAGGAATAGTAATTATTAAACACCTAATCGGATAAAGGGGAGTATTTAGCTCCCCCTCCCCTGACATTGAAAGAATAATATCTTGCAAGAAAGTTTCTAATTTATTTAAAGGAGAAATTGTTGTGTTGGAAAGGCCTGTTATTTTAAGTCTGACAACAACGTTGTTTTTGTCTTTAGTCATGTTTGACCCACCATGTACATTTGGTGATAAAATAGATTATAAAAAAATATTTAAAAATGATTGCCTGAAATGCCACGGGAGGGATGGCAAAGTGTCAAAAAGAGGAAAGAAACTCGGCACTCCTGATTTTACAGATGCCGGATGGCAGGCATCAGTAACCGATGATCAACTAATTGCATCTGTAACTAACGGAAAGAAGAAAATGCCAAGCCAGAAAGATAACCTGAGCCCTGAGAGGTTAAGACTTTGGTAAAATACGTAAGAATGCTCGCTCCTAAAAAGAGACGTTAGCAAAATGCAACTCTGAAGCGGTCAGGACTTGGCGCGGGCAGCATTCCACATACCATGCATGATATATGCAGATTGAAAAATTAATGGTGCTTAAATCAAAGGAATTTTAAGTTTTCTGATTGTAGAAATTGCTGTATTTTGATATATTCAGTCGTTAATCGAAAGAGTTGCAGCGCTCCATACTGTATGTGATTAGTTCAAGGTTCAGGATATTTCATATCAGGGGGTAGAAATTTAAGTACATAAAGATTACAATACTATAACAAATCAAAAAGCATTTGTTCTTAAAGTCGACATTTTTAAACTAAAATAATTAAATGAACAACAGCGTAATACTAAAAGCAAACAACAGGGAGTACAAGCTCCCTGTTGTTATTGGCACTGAAAATGAAAAAGGAATAGACATATCGAAATTACGTGAGGAAACCGGTTATATAACTCTTGATCCTGGTTACTCCAATACAGGTTCATGCGAAAGTAGTATTACCTACACCAATGGCGAAAAAGGTATTCTGCGCTATCGCGGTATCCCCATAGAAGAACTTGCACAAAAAAGTGATTTTATCGAAGTAGCAGACCTGTTAATATGGGGAACCCTGCCTACCAAAAGGATGAGAAAGAGATTCACCGATTTGTTAACCAATAATGCTCTTCTACATGAGGGCCTTAAACACCATTTTGAAGGCTTCCCGTTTGATGCACACCCTATGGCTATGCTTTCGGCAATGATTAATGCGTTGGGCTGTTATCATCCGGTATTAGCCCTGCCTCATAACTCCAGGGAGATTGAAAAAGCGGCGGCAATATTGATCAGTAAGATTCGCACTATCGCAGCTTTTTCTTACAAGATGTCTCGCGGTGAACCGTTCATCTACCCTAAGCCCGAATTCAGTTATGCAGAAAATTTACTGCATATGATGTTTTCATTGCCACATGAACCTTATGAGGTACATCCAGAAATAAAACGGGCAGTAGATTTAGTCTTGATACTACATGCAGATCACGAACAAAATTGCAGTACATCAACGGTACGTATGGTTGCTTCTTCTGGCGCCAATCTTTTCGCTTCTATATCCGCAGGTATAGCAGCACTCTGGGGGCACCTGCACGGTGGAGCAAATCAGGCTGCGATTGAAATGCTGGAAGAAATTCATTCCGGCAACATGAATGTAAAACAATATATTAAGTTGGCAAAAGATAAAAAAAGCAGTTTTCGCCTGATGGGTTTTGGGCATCGAGTTTACAAAAATTTTGATCCACGTGCCATGATTCTAAAGAAATTATCTAAAAAAGTTTTTAGTGTGTTAAAACGTAAAGACCCTTTGTTAGATATAGCGCTTGAACTGGAAGAAATTGCTTTGAATGATCCATATTTTATAGAACGTAAATTATACCCAAATGTTGATTTTTACAGCGGACTTATCTACCGAGCTATTGGTGTGCCTAAAAATATGTTTCCGGTCTTTTTCGCTATTGGCAGGTTACCCGGCTGGATTGCACATTGGAAGGAAGCTACTGAAAATAACAGATTGGTGATTGCGCGGCCCAGGCAAATCTACATTGGTCCGACTAAACAAAGTTATGTGCCAATAAATAAAAG
This sequence comes from Planctomycetota bacterium, assembly GCA_022570935.1. Classification (GTDB taxonomy): domain Bacteria; phylum Planctomycetota; class Brocadiia; order Brocadiales; family Scalinduaceae; genus Scalindua. The sequence goes on from JACZYU010000071.1 coordinate 6,031, forward strand.
ACCCTCTAAAAAACCATAATTTTGCTCTATTCAGATGGTTTCACAATCCACTCACACATATACTTCACTGCCCCTGGCAACACCGATAACGTTCTCATTTGTAAGTTCAGCCTGCTTTCCTCCAAAATTATTAGTTTATAATTGTAGATAAGTTTTGGTGGGCAATGTCCACCCTACCTTGTTGTGAGCATTCCCAATTTTTTGCAAATCAAGCATGGTATCTGTGTATATGTGGATTCGGCCTCCGACCTTCCCCGGACAAAAGACGCCACGCTCAGCGGGGCGAAGTGAATCCACCTTTTTTGTCTACAAAAAACTAATTTATTTTTAATATTACAATTTAAAGCTTTTCTGAATGTGAAGAGAGGTAGTCTGCTACGCCATCCGCTGTCGGCTTCATACCATCCTCACCTTTCTGCCAGCCCGCAGGACAAACCTCACCATGCTGTTCGTGAAACTGTAAGGCGTCAACTACACGAAGCATTTCATCGACATTGCGCCCGATAGGAAGATTGTTGACTACTTGATGTTGGACAATACCGTCCTTATCGATCAAAAATGATGCACGCAATGCAACTCCTGCCTCTGCAAACTCAATCCCATACGCTCGTACAATTTCATGCTTAACATCCGCCACCATCGGGTATCCTATCGAACCAATACCTCCCTTTTCTACAGGCGTGTTTCGCCATGAAAAATGGCTGAATTGTGAATCGACAGAGACACATACTAGTTCCACATTCCGTTTCTTAAATTCATCGATTCGTTTGTCGTGGGCAATTATTTCAGTCGGACACACAAATGTGAAATCCAGCGGATAGAAGAAAAGCACTACATATTTCCCCTTCAAATCAGACAACTTAAAGTCTTCCTTGATGGCGCCATCTGGCATTACGGCCGCCGCCGTAAAATCAGGAGCTTCTTTAGTAACTAATACACTCATATCAGTTCTCCTTTCAACAAAATAAAATAATTTCTAAATAACAATCGTTATAGATTAGAGAATATCGTTTCTTTTGTGTAAGTCAATAAGAATTTTTTTGAGTGTTTCGAATACAGTAAACTGAATCACAAGATCCTCAGGGCTTGTCATCAGGGTAAATATATGTAGCAGTGTCTCTCTCCCCATCAGGTCTGCAATCCCAGGTCGACCATTTTGTCCAATAAACACACTTTTTGCCATCCTTAAGCCAGAACAATGTGCCCTTTCGCACACGGTCACACTTTTGCTTACCAAAGGTTCTTGTATGCATCTCCTTTATCTCACCCTCAATGTAAAAATCAACCTGGTGCCACTCAAACGGTGCTTTATCAGTAATCTCCCATAATTCTATATTTGCCATTGTAAGATCCTTTGCTTCGTATTTACTTTTCTCTACCACTACCTTATACGTTATATGATCTTCGACTACTATCCATTCCGCCTCTGGTGCATCAGGTTTGACTTCTCCCCGACCGACGCCTTTCTTCGGACCCTTGCCTAAATAAAGATTAAAAACATCGGTATGTTGAGCATGAACCGTCTTACATTTGAAACCACCAACACCAACAAAGAAAATATTTATTATAAAAAAAACAGTCAAAGCAATTTTGACTTTAATTACGCCTTTCATTAACATCCCCTTTCATTAAATTAAGTGTTATCTAATCTTAACCATAGAATGATGAACCAGAAAATCCGAAATTAGAATTACGAAATTCGAAACAACTCCTAAATTCAAATTATAAAGCACTAAACGCTATAACATATTTCTTGAATTTTCCATTTTGATCATTCGAATTTGTTTCGTGCTTCGGTTTTCGGATTCCGAATTTAAATATTAATCTATACACTGTATTTTATATATTTATCTTAATGCTCCAATCTTTTTTTCTACCGCCGAAACTACTTTTCCATCATGAGCCAGATTATACATTATTTCTATGTCTTTTGAAATAATTCTGTCTGCTTCCAAATGTGGAATATGCTTCCTGATTAACACGTAAGCTTCTTTACTCCCTGCACCAGCCTTGAGGTTCGTTAAGAGATCAAGAGCCTGTGCCGCACATAATAATTCAATTGCAATTACATTTTCTGTATTATAGAGCACCTGTCTGCATTTCCTTGCCGAAATAGTACCCATACTTACATGATCTTCTTTATTTGCCGATGTTGGAATTGAGTCAACACTGGCCGGATGCGACAAAATCTTATTCTCTGAAACCAGAGAGGCTGCTGTATATTGTGCTATCATCAAGCCTGAATTAAGACCGGGTTTATTTGTCAAAAATGCCGGCAAACCACTAAGGAGCGGATTCACCAGCCTTTCTATTCTCCTCTCTGAAATATTTGCTATCTCTGATAATGCAATTGCAAGAAAATCCATAGCTAATGCAACCGGTTGACCATGAAAGTTTCCACCGTTATTGAAAATCTCCCCTGTTTCCGGAATAAACAGAGGATTATCCGTAGAAGAATTCATCTCAGTTTCTATGACATTCTTAACATAATTAAGGGCATCCATTGACGCCCCGTGTACCTGAGGACAGCATCTTAAAGAATATGCGTCCTGGACTCTGGAGCAATCTTTGTGAGAAGAGATTATCTCACTGTTTTCCGTTATCCTTCTCAAATTATCAGCACTGATTATCTGCCCGTTATGAGGCCTCACCTTATGAATCTTTTCGTTTAATTCTATATTTGAACCCAGCAAAACTTCAAGACTCATTCCCGCCGCTATTTCAGCCGTTTTCATTAATCTGATAGAATCATTCACTACCAATGCACCTATACCGGTCATTACCTGTGTTCCATTTATTAATGCAAGACCCTCTCCCGCTTCGAGCTCACATAATCCAATTCCAGCCGCCTTCATTGCTTTCTTCCCGGAGAGTAGTTTATCTTTAAGAACAGCTTCCCCTTCACCGATTAAGACCAATGTCAGATGTGCCAACGGGGCCAAATCTCCACTGGCCCCAACTGACCCTTTTTCAGGGATGACCGGATGTACATTCTTGTTTAACATTTCTGTCAACATATTTAATGTACTAAATCTCACGCCGGAATTACCTTTCGCAAGCCCATTTATCCTCAATAGCATTATGGCACGCACAATCTCCTCATCAAACCTGTCGCCAACACCTGCAGAATGACTCAAAATAATATTTCTCTGCAACTGTTTCCTTTCGCTCTTAGATATGAAAGCCTCGCTCAATGCACCAAAACCGGTTGTTACTCCATATATTACTTTTTTATCATCAATTGCTTTCTTAATAGTTCTTTGAACAGAGCTAATCCTTTCTTTGACATTCTTATCAAGTCTAACCTTCACCCCTTCTCTAACGACATGCTCAATCTGAGTCAGTGTCAGATCGTCACCATTAATAATTATCTTTTTCATAATTTTCAGACACTAATTCCCCCCGGACAAACAGCGCCGAGGGCGAGTAAAAGGCACTAATTAACACGAATTTTCATAAAACAACTCTTTTATGGATCAGGCTGTCTTCGCCAAAATTAACCAGTAATCCTAATTTGAGCTTTGATGCGGCAAGGTAGTTTAGGGTTTGTTTTACATGGCTGTTGGTAAGACTTTCTATCGCTTTTGATTCCAATATTATCTTATCATATACTACAAAGTCCGCATTATATCCCCTTGGCAGTATAATACCTTTGTATTTTATTTTATAACTCTTTTCCCTTGAAAAGGGTATTTGGTTGATTGAGAACTCATGCTCTAGAGCATCCTTATAAACTACCTCGCTATGCCCTTTGCCAAGTAGTCCATGCACTTCCATGCACAAGCCAATTATCCTATACGCTTCCTCCTTATAAATTAACCTATCATCCATGATCTTCTAATAACTGTTAATTCGTGAATACAATTTTCGTGCTAATTCGTGCAATTCGTGTCTAGATTTATACAGTTTCCATCCCCAACATGCTGAACACTTCATCTATGGTAGAACATATCACAGGATAATCTATCTCTTCCCTCTGAATTACCACAGTGTCTATTCCCATCTCAATTGCAGCCTGAATCTTTTCAGGGACACCACCGGTCTTACCACTATCCTTTGTAACCACAATATCTATATGATACTGATTGATGATTGCCTTATTAAGTTCCAGTGAAAAAGGCCCCTGAAGGGCTAGTATGTTTGACGATTTAATACCCATCTTAACACATTGTTCAATATGTACGGGCATAGGCAGCATCCTGACGTAAATATTTTTTTCATCCTTTAGTTTCACGAACTTTTCGACAGAGGAGAAACCGGTTGTTAATAATATGTTTTTCCTGTCTGATTTACGGCACCACTTTACGGCCTCATCCATATTCTTAACAAAATGCACTGACTCAAGTTTTTTTATAGCCGCCTCATCCGCACATGCTGAGTCCGAAACGGAAGAAGGCCTCTGAAACCTGATATACTTAATACCACATTCTCCACTCACCTTTATTGCATTAAGAGACGCTTGGGCGGCATAGGGGTGAGTTGCATCGATGAGGGTTTTAATATTATTATCTCGTATAAGTTCAGATAAGCCCGTTATGTCAAGTCTTCCCTGAAGGCACAGATGGCCTAGACCAACTTTCTCATAAATTTCGTGTCCGTATTCCGTTGCTACTGTTGTAACTACGCCTTCTCCTCTATCACTTAGTCTTTCAACTATTTCCCTACCTTCTTCAGTCCCAGACATTACTAATATCAAACTTTATAGCCCCTTTTTGTTATCATATAATTATCATAAACAAATGTTGAAGAATTTCCTACTATCAGTATTGTCGTCATATCTATCGGATGTTCCAACACTTCTCCAAGGGTCGTGATCACTAAAGATTGTCCATCACGCATAGCACTTTTGACTATACCAACAGGGGTACCTGATGGTTTTTTGCTTAATAATATATCCAGCGTCTTTTCAATCTGCCATTTCCTCTCAGAACTTTTCGGATTATAAAGGACAATTACGAAATCACCCTCTGCTGCAAGTTCAATCCTTTTCTCAATTACATCCCATGGTGTAAGAAGGTCACTCAGGCTTATGGTAACATGGTCATGCATTAAAGGTGCACCCA
>JACZYU010000229.1 GCA_022570935.1 Planctomycetota bacterium
TGGCAGGCTGAACAAACCTCAAGAGAGTGGGAGAGGGTGAAACCGTTTTCCTCACAACTACTCCACTCACAAACATAAAAACAGCGTACCTGCCTGAATACAAATTGTGGCATGGACAAGTGGGTACCGTAGTTGAAATCCTTGCCGGGGGTAAAGCGTTTGAAGTTGAATTTTGTGATCGCGAAGGACACACTTACGAATCTGTAGGTTTACGCACAGACCAGATTATGGTGTTGCACTATGATCCGGTAGAGGCCAACTTAAAATCTGCATAATTCTTTTGCAACCCAAATCTACAAAAGACTGATGTTTTTATTAATATCAGGTAAGTCTGAATAGCCTTTTAGTGTCAAAACAAAGAAATTGCCAAATGTCGACTTCTTTATTCCTGAACCAGGTTTTATAGTCGAATTTGACGAATCCCCGCACTTTACAAAACCACGTGAAATATCATGTTATTCAGATGCACTAACTCTTGGATTTAATAAAGCTAAGTGGATAAATTTATGTGCTACGTTAAACAAAAAAGACAATGACCCTGCTTATCGGGATGAGCAACGTGCTTGGTATGATTTGCTAAGAGACTTCGCACCAAGAATTTTAAAAATCAAGCCTACAATAAGGCTATATGCAAGTGATTATGTCTGGTGTTCTCTTAAGGCAAATAGCAAACCTGATCAAGAAAAATTTAGAGAACTATTAGGATTAAGAGGTGTTGATGAAGAATAAATCTGAGAATTCCAGTTCAAAAACAGTAAAATTTATTAATACTCCAAATTTAATTAGTATTAAAAAAGTTGGAATTGTTTCTCGTGACTACAGGAAAAAGGACAAAAATGAATTCAGAGATTTTAGTTATACATTTGAAAACATTCTCTTGTATTTAAATCAACAGGGTTGCGATAGCGTTATATTTTCACTATTTACTCTTGTAAAAAGAAAGTCTTTTGATGTTATACAAACCCTAAATAACATAAAAATGAATAATATCAAGACCATCTTCATTGAAGAATTTTTAGATGGTAATGAGAGAGGCAGGCGAGTATGTTATTTATTTCAAAGATAAAAGTATCTGGAAAGAATATAGACTTATCCAAAAGTTCGGAACATTAGAATACACCAAATCATTTAAGGATACAGTAATTGAGCCATTCAAAGTAGAAGTCGAGGCACAAAGATTGCTCGGTAACTGCACCGTTTTATTGTGTGGTGAAACCAATATTGTAAAATACTCGAAGGCAAGTAAAAAGATTGAGGATGAATTCAATTTTCTAAGAGTATTGAATAAAAACATTAAAATCATCCTTAATCCCATACATGATCGAATGACACGATTTGAAATGAAGCTAAAAAGACGATATTTATCTAAAAACAAGAGATGGGTTGTATCTGTTTGGAATAAGGGAAAATCTGACAAAAATGACAAGATTAAGGATGGTGAAAAGCCTGCTTGGACAATTTATTATGATGGTAAAGAAAAAGATATTAGACCAATAGTATGCGACATTTCAAATCAGGTAAATATTGAAATCGGAATTTTAGATTTAAATAATGCATAACAATAACATTCACTCGGACAAAATAAAGCTGCACCGCTTGTCTATGCAACTTTATTTTGCCGGTGATGTGGGCCGTTATGGTAAAAAAAAGAAAGAACGGTTTACATGGATTGCAGCGATTTTAATAAGCATGTTCGCGGTCATTTTTTTTGGCCGATTAACATATTTAGGTATTACGAATGGTTTTTGGCAAAGGATATTTCTGGAGCATTTTGCAGCAGTAGTTGGACTGCCTGCCGCCGCCATTGCATCTCTTTTTATTGTTATTATTTTAGAGGCTTCTTCAGGGAATATTGAGTTTAAAGGAGCGTCAGGCCCGATTATAATGTGGGTGGTATGTTTTCTGTCCATAGTGCTGGCTATAAAGGCGCTATGGTAGATTGGTAATTGCTAGAATGGATAATTTGAACATCATTGTACTTGTGTGGGTGTTATTCGCTTTGATATGGGCTACGATGGCAATAAATTTATCGAGAAGTAGTAGCGGCCTACATATGCAGTCATCATACAATGGAGCGTTGTATTTGACTGGGTCATTATCCATCTTGGCCTTTGTTTATGATGCGGGCGCAATACAAATTACTGGCTACGTACCTACATATATCGGCTTGCCATTTTTATTCGTTGGTTTTGCTCTGGCGTTGTATTCTCGGATTGTCATTAAGCATCTTTGGTCGTTTAATGCTCATAGTAGCGGGAAGATCGTTAGGCGTTTTCCTTACAATTTAATAAAGCACCCGATATATTCTGGACAACTAATGATGTGCTTTGGAACCTCTGTCTTGTCAAAAAATATTATAGTATTATTTATCTTTTTTATTGGCACTTATTGGTTGCTGTATTTGCGTGCAGTAAAGGAGGAGGAAATCCTAAACAAGGCAACTAAAGGGGAGTATGAAAAACAATTCTTTATGAAGGGACGGTTTATCCCACGTGTCAGAACTTAACCATAACAATCACATGCTCTCGGACAACAAAAAGCGGCGCGGCTTCCGCTACGCTACAGCCACCCCACTTTTTGCTGCCGGTGATGTGAAGCGTTATGCAGTAAAACTCAAAGTAGGATGAAAACTATATATGGCTTCTTTACGCGAGTATTATGAAACAGGCTTTAGCCATTGAGGAGGAGGGAGGAGGGTCAAGTCTGCCTATGACTTAACTGGTATTGTTTGAAGCCTACACTCATTAAGATATAATCTATCGGCAGGCCTTTAATATCAGTTAATTTTAAAATTGTTTAACAAATGAAAGCTGTGTTGTATAATTA
>JACZYU010000230.1 GCA_022570935.1 Planctomycetota bacterium
GACCGGGACTTTTCCACGATTCCCAATCTCATATTCAAAGATTCTACCGGAATTCATACATCTACGATTACTTCCGCAGAGGATATGTCAACTTTGCCGCCACCTGATTTTGATGGCCTCTCTCTTGATAAATATTTTGTGCCCGAAAAAATTCTACCTTACCTTTCTACCCGTGGGTGTTATTGGGGAAAGTGTGAGTTTTGTGATCATGGCGAAGGTTATACCGCCGGGTACAGGGCCAAAAGTATTGACCAGATTATTGAGGAGATTCGACACCTGAGGGATAAGTATCAAGTTGCCCATTTTCATTTCCCTGATGAATCCTATCCACCGGCGTTGTTTAAAAAATTGACCCGCAAGTTAATTGAGGCTGATTTGCAGATCGCCTGGTCAACACATTTGCGGTTTGAGGAGAGTCTACTGGACGATAAGGTGTGGGAAGATGCCGAAAAGTCCGGGTGTAAATACCTGCATATGGGGTTTGAATCCGGGAGTGAACGGGTCCTCAAATTGATGGGTAAGGCAACTACTACAGAAGTAATTCAGCGAAGTCTGGAGGCTTCATCCAGGCATGGTGTATGGAACCATGTGATGGGGTTCTTCGGTTTTCCAGGTGAAACATTTGAAGATGTAAAGATTACTGTACGATTTTTAGAGGACAACAAAGAACATGTGCATTCCATCGGTTTTGGAACTTTCGACCTTAGCAAGTATTCCCCTGTCCTGAAAAATGCCAAAAAGTTTGGGGTAACTTACAACAAAAACCCTGAATGGGATTTTGCTCTCGATTATTATTTTACCGTTAAGGAGGGACTTGGTATTGAGGATGCCGAACGGGTACTTGCAGAATTTGAACGAGACCATTATGAGGGATGGGATTTAAGGATTTATATCCGGGAATACGTCTTCTTGTATGTAGCCCATTACGGAACCAATAAACTTCCGCTACTCCAATTCAAACCCCAACAAAAGTAAAGGATATAAAAAAAAGCCTCCAATACCATTTTATAGATATTGGAGGCTTTCACGTCTTCATTATAATAATATCTTACAATTACCCTATATTTTTATATGCAACCCTCTCTCGCCAACTTCTACAGTAAAATATATAAGCGTACTTTATAATATATATTTATAATTTGACAACATTTGAGGCCTTAAAGCCCTTTTGGTCTTCAACGAGTTCAAACTCTACTTTATCCCCTTCCGCAAGAGTTTTGAAGCCCTCACCCTGGATTGAGGTATGATGCACAAAGACATCGTCCCCGTCATCCTGAGAAATAAAACCAAAGCCCTTCTTGTCGTTAAACCACTTGACTGTTCCAGTCGGCATACTGAAAATCACCCCCTCTAAATACAAACAAAGATAAAACAATAAAAAAAGGCAACAAGGTTCTAATCCCTGTCGCCTTACTATTAAGAAATGTATAATGTATATGTCATTTACAATACAACTGAAAGATTACTAATATTAATGATTTATAACAATATCAAACATTACTTATGAAAGCAAGAGAAAATATAATTTTATTTACTCCTGAAGGGTATATTTCATATAATCCTTAATCGTTTTATTGAATATTACAGTGCCCTCAACGTACTCCCACCCATGCCCCTTCTCGAACGATTGTCGCCCGAACATGCCGGATCGGACGGAGGCTGGCAAACGCCCGCCTGCCAATATGTCGGGCAGGGATTCATCCGGGTGGGGGTTTGTTTGGCGGGTTTACCCGACGTATATTTTGGCGGGCCTACCCGACTGGCTTTCCCGTCCGAACGTATCGTTAGGTACGGGCAGGTTGGCAGGTATGGTGAGGTAAATTTTCTAAACAATTGAAATCCAAAAATATTGTCAAGGGATTGCTAAGAGAGGGTGTTTCTTTTTCACCTCCGGTTACAGTCTCCGAGCTTCCACATAAAGCGAAACTGGATCAAAATGAAGCTCCTTTTGATCTGCCGGACGATGCTAAAGCGACCTTGCTGGAAAGGCTTAAGGAGTATGAGTGGAATCGTTATCCACAACCTTCGGTGTGTTAAAGAAGAATGTTTAATAACAAAACAAATCTTGATTTGAATGAAAAATAAGATATGCTTTTAATGAAAGGAAATAAACTATGAGCTTGATTGAAAACAGATACATTTCAGCCATTTGCGAGAAGCTTAAACAGGATGATTTCAAATTTAAAGATGAAAAATTTGATCATTTTGACTCTATTGTGGCTTCAGGTCTACAGTTTAAAATCTCCTGGTTTAGGACAACACAGGTAAACATTTTTGTAATTATGGGTGTTGCAGATAGAGTAACAAAGGAGTTCATTGAAGCGTACTCCAGGATCACATTGAGTTATTCAATAAAAAATAATGAGGTGTTTCCAAAACAGATGCGTTGTGTTACTGCGAGTTTTCCACTCCTGATCTCTTCGTCAATAGACGATGACGCCCGACAATGGGTCAAAGTAAGACTTAAAAAACAACTTGGTTTCCTGGAAATACCAATTATTCTGGATTCCGGCAATAATACTTTATTGTATCAATGAAAAGTCCTCCCGGAGTTCGGGTTATTACAAGTTTTTAGATGGCCTTATTCAAAAGTATTTCAATACATTCTAAACAAATACAAAGACAAAAAATTCAATGACAAAATTTACATATTATATATTAATAATAATTTTAATCATATATATCGTAAGCCCTCTGGATTTATTTCCATTTGTTTTTGACGACCTTATTGCTTTCGGGTTTTTGTACTATATATGGCAAAAGTTTAAAAAACTAAAGAGTCGGAGAAATTACTATTCAAAAGGCCGGTCACAA
>JACZYU010000231.1 GCA_022570935.1 Planctomycetota bacterium
CACCTGGATTCCTTCTGGGAGTTGATGGACGAAATATTAAATGCAGTCCTTTTCCTGTTAATTGGCCTGGAGATACTGGTACTTACCATTAAGGGAAATTATTTAATTGCCGGCCTGATTATGATTCCGGTTGTGCTGCTTGCACGTTTCATTAGCGTGGGTATACCCATCACGTTCATGCGACTCTTAAGGGATTTCAGTCCTGATGCAGTGAAAATTTTGACGTGGGGCGGCCTGCGTGGTGGTATATCAGTAGCTCTGGCCCTGTCCATTCCGGCTGGACCGGAAAGGGAAGCTTTATTAACGGTCACCTACATCATAGTGATATTCTCCATACTGGTGCAGGGCCTGACCATCGAGCGTTTTGTGGCCTCAAGAAAGTTGACAGAATAGCCCTAACCTGGTCGAGCCAGAACCAAACAGGAGTTAATAAATTACAAATCTCAAATAACAAATCCCAAACAAATTTCAAATTACAATGTCCGCCTGAATGACGAAGTCGGGCAGGTAAAGCTGACATGCACTCAAGGTGAGATTTGACAATTCTTTCCTTACGCCGAATGGAACCATCTAGTCGAATAATTGCAATTGACAAACCAAAATATTCTTTATATCTTTATTGATGAATAAGACATGTCTTATTGATGTGAGAATTTAATGGAAAAGCAATACGTCGAAAAACGTGACAAAGGTTATTGGATTGCAGGGACGCGTGTCTCGCTCGACTCAGTGGTGCTTATTTTTCTGGATGGGCTATCCCCCGAAACCATTGTGGCAGAGTGCCTTCCTGTTCTGACACTTGAGCAGGTTTATGGTGCTATTGCTTACTATTTAAGTCATCGGGACGAAATCAATGCTTATCTTAAGCAGACTGAATCAGAGTTTGAGGTTCTGCGACAAACTACGAATGAACCAGCGTTTTCTCAGAAAATGGCTGAAGCGCGTAGACAGAGGCAAATGTCACACTCATGAAAATTTGTTTTCAAGCGGATGCTGACCTGAATCAAATCATCGTCAAAGCAACATTGCGCCGAGAACCAACCATAGACTTTCAGACAGCACAAATTGCCAGGCTTTCTGGTTTGGAAGATGAGGATGTCTTGGCGATAGCTGCTAAAGAAGACAGGCTTCTAGTAACGCATGACCGTAGGACGATACCTCATCACTTCGCCAAATTCATAATGTCTCAGACTAGTCCAGGTGTTTTAATCATTCCGCAAAAGCTGCCGGTAGCCAATGTTGTAGAAGATCTTGAGTTCTGTAAGGAATTTTATTAATAGTTTCTCCGGCAGACCAACAACAGTTGAAAAATTACCCTTAACTTTTTCAACAAATGCCCCGCCGCATTCCTGTATTCCATACGCCCCCGCCTTATCCAATGGTTCGCCTGATTCAACATAATCATTTATTTCTTTTTCCGACAACTCCTTAAATTTAACTTCGGCTCTTTCATATCCCACTAATTCCTTATATATTTGTGTATCGATAACGGCCAATCCGGAGAAGACACTGTGACAGTTACCGCTGAGTTTCTTCAGCATCATATATGCATTGTCAGGAGTCAAGGGCTTACCAAGGATCTCATTATCAAACATAATTATGGTATCACAGCCTATTATGACTGAATCTTTATGGTTTCCTGCTACCTCCATGGCCTTGCCAAGGGCATTATCACAGACCAGTACTTCCGGCTCTGTCCCGTTAAGTTTTTCTTTAAAATCTACAGGTGGGCTGACTGTAAAGGTCAAGCCTAAATCCTTCAAAATCTGCTCTCTTCTTGGCGAAGATGATGCAAGATATATATCTTTCATGCTCATGATTTCTTAAGTAGACCTTCGGCAACTTTGTAAAAAGTGCCTAAAGTATAAAGTGAACTAACGTTAATGTTTGTGCCTTTGGCACTATTAGTTTTAATAAAATAATACGCGCTGAAAGTGCCTCCGAAACTTTAGGCACTTCAAACTTTAGTTCACTTTAGGCACTTTCACATAAACATTGAAATTCCTCATATGATTATATTGTTTAAGTAAGGGCGAAAGCAATGATTCACCGCACCCGCCAAACAATCCGTCGGGCAAGAAGCCACGCTGACAGAGCTAAGCTCAGCTTTGGCGGGGCAAAGCCTTGACACTTCATTACGAAATTGATACTATCCGAATACTTTTCTATAAGAGTTCACACTATACTAAAACCGATTTGGTTTTTGGTTTTCTCAAAAAACAGTAGTATCTTTAATTTGTCTACCTCAAGACATTCTTTTATAATGTCTAACAACAAATAGCAAACAAAAATCACTCTTAACACATTTTAACAAACTGCCTGCTTATCTTGATGTTTAGGAATCAATGCTGAGCGAAGTCGAAGCATTGAAAATTAAGGCCATGAAAAACAAGCGACTGTATATTGCTATGGTGGGTCTCCCGGCAAGGGGGAAATCTACCATTGCAACCAAACTCAAAGAAAGCCTGGTGCATGAATCGGTAAAGACCAGCATCTTCAATAACGGCGATCTGAGGAGAAAGAAGATCAGTGGAAACACGTCCTATGCCGGGTTCTTTGATTCTAATAACCGTGATGGGGTTGCCGTCAGGGAACAGATTGCCCTTACCAATATGGAAAGAGCTCAAAAGTTTCTAAGTGGTGCAGGGAATGTTGCAATCCTGGATGCATCCAACATCAGCCGGGACAGAAGGGAGAGGCTCCAGGCCAGGTTAAATGATCACCCCATCCTGTTTATAGAGTGTGTGAACAACGATGAGGAAATCCTCAGTGCAAGCATACTCAGAAAGAT
>JACZYU010000232.1 GCA_022570935.1 Planctomycetota bacterium
TTTTTTGCTATTATTTCTCATCAACGAGATTTTGAACAAAATGGGTGTCAATATCACCGGTAACAAACCTTGGATCGGAAATGATATTAAGATGAAGGGGTATTGTTGTCTTCACACCTTCAATCCTGTATTCGCTTAAGGCCCTTTTCATACAAGCAATCGCCTCTTCTCTGCTTTTTTTATGCACTATCAACTTGCCTAATAATGAATCATAGTACGGAGGCACCTCGTATCCAGCGTAAACATGCGAATCCACCCTGACACCTTTTCCTCCTGGAGCGCTGTACATTGTTATCTTACCAGCATAAGGCCTAAAACCATTATCCGGGTCTTCGGCATTTATCCTGCATTCTATTGAAACCCCCTCACTTTTTATCTTCTTCTGGCGCAAATTTAATCTCTCGCCATGAGCAATTCTTATTTGTTCTCTTACCAAATCTATACCAGTAACCATTTCTGTTACAGGATGTTCAACCTGAAGCCTTGTATTCATTTCTATAAAATAGTATTTCCCCTCTCCATCCACTAAGAATTCTACAGTACCAACATTAGTATAATTAACTGACTTTGCCAGCTTTATGGCTGCTTTACAAATGTCTTCACGTAATTGATCTTTTATATTAGGAGCCGGTGACTGCTCCAATAATTTCTGATGTCTTCTTTGAACTGTGCAATCCCTCTCGCCAAGATGTATTACATTACCATATTTATCCGCTACTATCTGGACTTCAATGTGACGTGACGGTTCTATGTATTTCTCCATATATATGGAGGAATCTTTAAACGCTACTTCTGCCTCACGTTGAGCAACTGCAAGCGAATTAACTAAACTTATGTCATTATGCGCAACCCTCATACCTCTCCCGCCACCACCAAAAGAGGCTTTTAGCAAGACAGGATAACCTAGCTCATGAGCTACTTTCAATGCATGTTGTTGGTTTTCTATAGTTGAATCGCTACCAGGAATGACAGGTATCTTATTTTCAACTGCTATTTTTCTAGCTTGAGTCTTATCACCCATCTTAGTCATAACCTCGGAGGTAGGCCCAATAAAAACAATATTGGAAGATTCACACACCTCTGCAAAGTGGCTATTTTCAGCCAAAAAGCCGTATCCCGGATGTATGGCCTCTATATCTGTAATCTCCGCAGCACTGATAATACTCGGAATATTTAAATAACTTCCTTCAGATTCACCTGGCCCTATACAAATATGAGCATCTGCATACTGTAAATATAGGGCATCTTTATCAGCTTTTGAGTATACGGCAACAGTTTCAATACCAAGCTCTTTACATGTCCTAATTATTCGAAGGGCGATCTCACCCCTATTTGCCACTAAAATCCTTGAAAACATGGTCTGCGGTTACCTTCCTTATTTTCACGCTTTTAACAAAATAATAAGAGAACTATATGGATTTTCAATATTTGACCGGAAAATTACTTTTCTGTGTATAGAGAAATGCCGGATTTGATACTTCGACGCCGCTCAGTATCAACCCTGAGCAAACCCCGTCCTTGAGGTCGGGGAAAGTCGAAGGGTTGATTATACTTGTGTGGACTCTATATTGCGTGTAATAAGAACGGCAACAAAAAAGTACAGCTCATTCAGATGTTTCTACACAAAAAAGAGGCTGCCCATACTCAACAGCAGTACCGTTCTCCACCATCACCTCTACAATTTTCCCCTTTGTCTCAGCTTTAATTTCGTTCATGATTTTCATAGCCTCAATAATGCAAACAACAGTATCCTCGTCAACATCATCTCCAATATTCACATAAGGATCTGCACTTGGCGCACTGGTATAAAATGTACCGACCATTGGGGCTACAACCTCCGCAACAGTTGTATCACTCTTTGACGTTAAATATTTAGTAGAACCTTCCTGTTGTAATGATGGCTTTGCGTCTGGCAACTGGATACTTGTTTGTATCGAATCCAGACTATTCTTTTTCAGGCGTATCTTGGTTCCCTCTTCTTCAACCTCGATTTCGGCAAGATCGTTTTCATTCATCAACAAAATTAAATTTTTTACCTTTTCAATTAGAACCATTTCGAAATGTAGTTTTATTTTCTATAATAGTAAAAGCCTTATCCACTGCTTCCTTAGCACTTCCACACTTAATTATACCATCGCCGTAAATTTTTCCGTCAGGATAAACTCCACCAGATAGTTGACCTAAATCCCAGGTATGAATACCGATAACGGGTTTCTTTTTTATAAGGGCATAGCTGATTTCAGAAAGAGTGCCGAGTCTGCCATTAACGGCAATTACGACATCTCCCGAATAAGCAACTATGACGTTTCTCGCAAAACCCAAACCGGTTGGCAATGGAATATCTATATAAGGATTTGCACTATCAGGATCTTCGCCGGGAATGATCCCGACAGTAAGGCCGCCTCTTTCCTTTGCACCTTTTGCAGCTTCGGCCATTACACCGCCAAGGCCGCCACATATTAAAACAGCACCGCGATCCGCTATTCCTCTCCCCACTTCATTAGCAATCTTTGCAATTTGAGGACTTAGTGTACCATCATTGTTTCCACTTCCTATTACTGATATACAAATTTTCCTCGGCATTATCTATTATTGACAATTTTCTCTTCAAGCGCTACTAAATCAATGTCAGTAAGAAGGTCAAGACAAAAATTAATTTCTACATTACTTTCTCTAAGTACTTTTGCAAGTTTGTCTGCCTCTTCTCTAGTCAAGCCAATCGTAACAGCAGGCAACAACTTTCTCCTATTTACTACCAGCATATCCTTCTCCTTTTCACGA
>JACZYU010000072.1 GCA_022570935.1 Planctomycetota bacterium
TTTGTTTCGGATGTGCAAGAATCACATGCATAAAGAGGTGAACTTGTTCCCGCAATATTCAGCACAAAACAGAAAATACTTACTACCGCAACAAACATAACTATCAACTTAAACTTTCCAGCCATTTCTCATCTCCGTTCTAAATTATTAAAAAAGTAATGTAGTAAAGAATATAACATATTTTTCAATAGAAAGTTTCATATTTATTAAAAGATTTTTGTCAGGAAATAGAATATAAATATTTCGGTTCAGGTCGGCAGACAGGCGCTCCCGACCGGTCGGATCTGTGAGTTGATATCAGGGTCGCCCCAGGTGACTGGCAGGGATAATTCGTAAATTTTAATTTTCTTCCTTCTTCATTCCTCAGAGTCTGGCTCTTCCAGAAGCCCGGGATATTCTTCCTCTACCTGTTTCATAAGGTCAGGGTCTAACCTTGACTTATACAATGTCTTTGCCTCGGAAAGCTGCTCAATGGTTAAGCCCTGTGCACCCCTCAGATCGGCACTATTCAGGACGGTGTCCGTGAGGCTGGCATCTCTCAGGTTGGCATCTCTCAGGTTAGCCTTGGTCAGGTTGGCTTTAAACAGGTTGGCTCCACTCAGGTCGGCTTTAGCCAGCCTGGTTTTACTGAGGTCGGAGCTGCTCAGGTCGGCACCACTCAGGTTGGCACCATTCTGCTTTACGCCCCTCAGGTTGGCATCACTCAGTCTGGCCTTGGTCAGGTTGGAATTAAACAGGTTGGCGTTGGTCAGGTCGGCATCCCTCAGGTCAGCATCCCTCAGGTCAGCACCATTCCACAGGTATATACTCCTCAGGTCAGCACCCCTCAGGTTGGCACCCCTCAGCTTTACTTCTGACAGGTTGGCACTCCTCAGGTCAGCACCACTCAGGTCGGCATGATTCAGATTGACATTATAAAGTTTTATACCTCTCAGGTTTACTTCACTCAGGTTTGCACAACGCCCTTCACTCCCACCAGTACTTACCCATCTGTGGTGCTCTTCCTGGATCTCACGAAGAGCAGCTATCTTTATTTTCCGGCCCATTTTATAATCTCCCCCTTTCGTCTTTATTTCTACATCCCTTGCTCGAAGTTCCCCGTCTGCCTCAGGGCAGGGATAAGTTCGGAGTTCGGAGTTTTATAGATTGAATATTGCCCTTTTGTTTTTTCATCTGTTTTTATCTGTGTCCTATATTCTTTGCGCCCTGTTGCGGAGAATTTTATTTTATCTGCGTCTTTTCTGCGTAAATCTGTGTCCCATTAGCTTTCCCCTTAATCATTCTTGCTTCCCTTCTCTTGTAGCTTCAAGAGCGGCTTCCACTGCTTTAAGGAGCACGGGATTATGACTGAGCTGCTTTATGCCGGTCAGCCACATTTCCGTTTCGGGTACTGAAAGCTCGGATCTACTGATTGCCTGTTCAAATTTTTTAAGAAAATTAATTCCAATACTGACCGACGCCTTCTCTTCCCTGATAACTGCGCTTTCGCCGGAAGGGCTGATAGAGTCCATTTTGGCGATGCCCTTTTTCGTAATCCATGCACAGCAGGAATCAGCATCAACGAGTCCTGCCGAGATAAGTCTTTTCAGAGGTTTTCTGATACTTTTTTCTTTAAATTCATATTCTTCTATGAGTGCCTCAAAGGTTTTTACCTTGCTGGTGCCGTGCTCTTTCCAGAGGTTATAAAGATTTTCAAGTATAAATTGTTCAAAGGTAGTTTTTTCCATCATTATAATTCCTTAGTCACAAAGTCCGTATTTAAAGGCCCATAACTACACCTCGCAGGTGTATTCTGGCAGATTAAAATCTTTTATTTCTCTTTTGCACAGGGCTAACGTATTGGGATGGCAGGTGAACATTATGATCTGATTTTCCCCGGATATTTTGTTGAAAGGCTAATTATTATGTTTGTACCGAGAAGTGAGTATTTTCCTTTTGAAGAGATTATTTTGCTGATAAATATTTTCCGTATTTAATGTTTACAATTTGGTAAATTACCCACAACTAGTGCTTATATATAAACAACCTCTTTTAATATCCTTTGTCCTATATTTGGTTTCAGGGCTTTTTTCATTACTAAATCAACATTTACATTAAGTAACCCAGAAAGATGATTTTTTAGATGAACAAATGTTAAGAGATCGATGGCTTTTTGGAAATCTACCAATATATCAATATCGCTTGTTTCTATTTGTTCCTCTTTAGTATAAGAGCCGAAAATACCTATTTCATTCACTGCATATTCATCTTTCAAGTCTTCTTTATGATATTGTAAGATGGTTCTTAGTTCCTCAAGTTTTTTCATCATTTAACTCCTTCAACATTTTTTCAACTATAGGCTTAATATGAGGAATTTTTTCATTCACTGTCAACCAAACAGTTTCTACATCCACTCCGAAATAATCGTGAATTAAAACGTCTCTCATACCTGCCATATCTTTCCATGGGATGTCAGGATATCTCTCTTTTACATTTTTTGGTATTTTCTTTACAGCCTCTCCTAAAATTTCCAGGCACCTTATTACTGCATACAGAGTTTTCTTATCATTCTCTAAATCTTTAAAAGATATATTCTCAGTAAAGTTCTGAATGTCATCAATTACCTCTATAATATCATTTAAATAATCTCTAAATTCTCTGTTTTTTATATTTTCAGGCATACTGAATCTTTTCCAGAAACCCCTTTCAATCTGTAAGGCCTTATCATTATACTGTTATTAACTTTTTTCCGTGCTTTCTCGCATAATAGGAATATATGTATTTTAAACCCTCATATGCTTTGTGTCCATAAAATAGATTTTAGGTTGTTCAAGGATAGTCCATATACCAAAACATTTTTAAGACTGCCATATTAAGCATCTATCTTAATAGCTCCTTTAAAATCTTTTATCTCTTTTTTGCACAGGGCTAACGTATTGGGATGGCAGGTGAACATTATGATCTGATTTTCCACGGATATCTCATTCAATAACCGGATTGTTGTCTTTGCCCTCTGGGGGTCAAAGTTTACGAGGATATCATCTACTATCAGTGGAAGCGTACCCACCCTGCCGGCGTACTCCTTAATAAAGGCCAATCTCATTGAGAGATAGAGTTGCTCGGCAGTTCCCCTGCTGAGTACGGTTACGCTTTTCTGCTGCCCCTCCGGTGTTTCGACTACAAGTTTGTTGCCCTCAGCTTTCTTGATTACGTGAATGTATCGTCCATTAGTAATCTTATCAAAATATCGTCCCGCATGTTTAAGGACAGACGGTTGTCTTTCCCTTTCATATACTGTCATGGCCTTATTTAATAATTTATGACACAGGGCATTTACAGACCATTCTGAAAGGGCTTCCTGTAATCGTGCTTTGAGGTTTTCCTCTTCGAGTCTTAAACCCCCCAATCTTTCATTCTTCTCCAGTTCAGATATTTGATTTTCCTTAGCCCCTATATTCTGTGTTGCCTCAGACAGTCTACCCTCCAGTTGTGCAATCTCGCTCTCCAGTTCCTCGATAGAACAGTCAGTCGTCATGGGGTCAGATTCAGCGGCTACTTCTTCCTTAAACTTTTCAATTTCCGGTGCGCTGCCGATCAGCCTTGCCATCTGTATTTCGAGGCCATTCTTCCGCTCCAGCAAGTTATCTCTTTTTTGAACTACATTTGAATACTTCCTGAACTCCTCAACGTTCCCGGCCCCACCTTCAACTATCAGGTTTTTAATATTATTCTCTAAATCACTAATGATATCCTGAATAGTTTTCCCTCTGGTTTCGAGTTCTTTTATTTTTTCTTCAAGGTGTTCTTTCTTTTCCTTAAACTCTTTCTGTTTTCTTAATGTATTATCTAATCTATGGATTGACTGAGAAATGTCATCAAGTGATGTTGTTTCCAGGTTACATGGACTTAAGACACTATTTACACGGTCAAGGTAGGAACGTGCCCTTTCTTCAACATGTTGCAGTTCTTTTTCTGACTCTTCTTTTTTCCTTATCAATTCCTTGACCTTTTTAACCGATTCAATCAGGTCGAAAATTCCGTTTCTGTCCAGTTCTGTACTAAACCCGTTATCCCGAAGCCAGCCTTGCCATTTCCTGCATGCCTGCTGATATTCATCCCTTGCGTCGGAGAGCGCTTTTTCTGCTTCTTCGATAGACTGTTTCCTTGTTTCCATGATATCTGACAGTTGCTTTTTTGATTCATCTAATGCATCACTTGCTGATTTATAATAAACGTAATAGAGGGCGGCAATGGCCATAATCCCTATAGCTGTGAACAAAATCACTGAAACCGGCTTAAAGGTTATCCAGCAGAATGCTCCTAATAGTATTACTATTGGTATCCCAAAGATCAGTAAGAATTTTAATTGTTTTACAGGCTTGGTTTTTTCCAGATTACGGGAGAAGGCCTGAATTTCTCTGGAAGATTCTTCTTTATTCTTTTTCTCCTGCACAAGGGTGTTTTCTGCCTTCTCAACATTAACCTGAGTATTTGCAATATCCTCAGTTAAAACCCTTATGTTTTCCGACGCCTCCTTCCCTACATCAATTGTTTTTACACGGTCTTCGTTCCACTCTCTACCGATATCAGTAGTTGCGTTTGATACCTCCGTTTTGAGTGAGGCTGTGTTCGATTTGATTTCATCTTTCCTCTTTATGTTTTCCGCTTCTGCGGAGCGATCTTCAGTCAAAGACATAATAAGGGCTTCAGCTTCTAAAACTTTATTATCAATGCATATTGAGTCTTTCTGTGTACTCAGGTTGCTGATCTGGTTTTTGCATTCCTGCAGTTCTTCTTTCCTCTCGGTTAATTTTTCTTCAAGCGTATTTAATCTTCCTGCACCATCTGAAGGAAATTCTTTAATTACAGAGGGCAAAGATGATGTTTGCTTTTCTATCTCATTCAGTTCGTTGACATTGTCTCTGCCTGCTTTCAGCTTTGATGCTTTTTCTTTTTCTCTCCTTTTATTCTCAATGACATGGTATAGCCTTGTCTGCTCCTGTCTCAGGGTTTCAATCTCTGTAATTGTTGATTTATATCTTTCCAGGTCTTTTTTTATATCGGATATTTCAGACCTGACCCTATCGAGTTCTTTTGTTATTCTGGGAACAATTTGAGCTGTCCCGCCATGTTTATATATTTTATTTTTCTCCTCCTCAACTATCTTTAATATATCCGGCAGAATAACATCTCCCACTCCTGTGCCTGCTGAATAAATATGTGCATTTATCTCGTCGTTTTCCAGTAATTCCAACTGTTGCAGTTCTGTCAGGCTGAAGGCGAACACGGTTTTGTATATATTTTCACTGACACCATGAAGAAGGTTCTGCAAGGTTTTCCGTGCACCTTCACCGGACAATTCTGATCCGTCTCCATTAAGGATAATTATCTCACCCGTCAGTGTTCGGCCGGGTTTGAGAGATATGGAGAATTTCTTTTTATCTGTTGTTTCCAGTTCCAGTCTTCCACCATGTAGCCCCCCTGCCAGAGGTTCGTAACGGTCAGAGGCATTCTTCTTCCCCGGAAAGCCAAAGAATATTGTCCTGAGGAAGGACATCATTGTAGTTTTGCCTGCTTCGTTTGGGCCGAAGAAAAGATTAAACCCGGGTTCAAAAATAAAGTCCAGGTTGTGAAACTTTCCGTATCCATCTATATACGCTTTTATAAATCGCATTTATATTCCCATGAGTCTCTTAATGAAAGTTTTTTGACCATTTTTGGCAAAATATTTATTAATAGAGTTTTTCAGGTCGCCTGAGGACGACCCTGTGGGCTGCTCACAGATCCGACTCAGTCGGGATGTCTGATAAGCACCAAATAACATATTCCCTGCCTTGCCGGAAGGCAGGCAAATAACAAACAAATTCCAATGAAGAAATCTAAAATTCCAAAAAAACGGCTCGACTGAACTCGCCGAAGTCTGATTTTGGCCATTCGGACATTGTAATTTGTGTTGTACTTAAACTGCTAGTTTTAGGCTAAATTATTAATTCTCACGCAAAGCCGCAGAGATCGCTAAGAAAACACAAAAAAGAAATTAAAAAATAAAAGTCTTTTTTCCTCTTTGCGTTCTCTGCGGCTCTGCGTGAGGACTCCTTTTTTCTTTGCGTGAAAATTGTCACCTTATAGACTGTTTTACCACACCGTTCGGCTGAGCTCACGTCGATGCCTTCGGTGTGTTAAAGAAAAAAGTTTAATGACAAAGCGGGTAATAATTTAGCTATTCTTTTTTACAAAAAGGGAAGGAGAGAAATTTTTGGTTTCTAAAACAATGAACTTTGATGTTAATCTACCCTCTCAACCTCAAACACCAGTAATACATCCGGGTCCGGACAGGCAAATAATCCTTTATTATCACATTCACCCCACGGTAAAGAGCCTCCATATCTTAGAATATCAACTACCGGAAACAGTACGTGCATAGCCATTGGACATATCTCGCCTCGCTCCGTATCAAAGTCATAAGAATCTCCAATCTTATGTCCCCTATGGCAATTCTTTTCTCCTTTTCTTTCCTTTACGGTGATTTTTATCTTTGGTCTGGCCATTTGCAAAATCTACCTCATTATCTACTTTATTCATAATTAAATTAATATTTTTATCCTTTACATCCTACGTAATACTTAATAGAGTATGAACGATCTCACGCTAGAATCACTTTTCTCATAATCTAATGCAGTTGTCAATACTTTTAACGCTGTATGAGCGAACGTGAGAGTATAAATCATGCTAAATAGTCAGCTATGGAATCTTACTTAATGTGTTGAGCCCCTAGCGGTTTATAATACTACAGCGACACTTTGTCATTCTGAGGAGGAACGACGAAGAATCTCGCGTTTTATGCAATTATTATAAATATAAAATCGAGATTCTTCCCCGCCTTCCGGTAGCAATGTTATTGAATTAAGCTGTTTCAAAAAAGTATCATAGGATTCTAGCCTGTCATACCGGCATATAAGTAATCTTCTTAACTGCTTTGTTCCTTAATTCAATAACATTGCTACCGGAAGGGCAGGGCTCCTGATGGTTTCTCAGAATGACAGATTCCAGCAAAGTGTCGATGTAGTAATAATTATTTTCAATCAAGAAATAGGCTGATATTTGCCACTTGCCCTATTATTATAAAGCGAATAGTATAAAATTGGAAGATTTACTATTGGTTGGCGCAATATTAACAATTAACAATTAACTTCTACTAAACATTGTCTCCATTAAAAAAGAATTAAAAATTTTATTAACACATTCTACATAATATCTGTAGCAGCGAAATTTTTGAGAAATTATTATATAAGCCTTTACAATAATATGCTTTATGAATAACCCAATGCCTAACTTGCTAAATTCCAGTCCGGAAACCACATTAAATTATTATTTTTTTTAATATACATAAATATTTTGGTCTTGATATTGCGAGTGATACTACACAACACACGGCATTCAAGATTAAATTTAAATTTCGAGCTTTCCGCAATGTATTTATTCTTTAATCTGAAAAAAGGTCTTGGAATTCTCCCGAAATCAAGCTAACCTTACTTTCTCCTACCCAGCTTGGTCGAGCAAGGAACTCTCCGAGGCGTAGTCTCTACGAGACGGAGTCCAAAAAGGGGATGGATATCTAAGTTCCGGCTCGGCCATGTTGTCAAATGAAAACCTATCTACCTGTGCCGAACACCTGTCTGCGTACACCGCACAGGCAGGCAGCAAGACACAGGCGGTTTTCAAACCTGGCCAAGACCGCAGGGCGGATCGCACCAAGCCTGCCCAAGACAAACTTGTTCTTGGCCGGGGGCAGGCTTTCCCTTATTAGTACAAAGTTCAGGAGGCAGACCTCTCTTTCGAGAGGATTCCAGAGTTGGAATCCTCTCGAAAGAGAGGCTGTTCATGTTTATGTAACGAGTGATAGCTAAGTTATAAAGTTGTTTGCGTTGTTATTAAACTTTTTTTTAAACACTCCGAAGGCTTCGGCGTGAGTTCAGCCGAACGGTGTGGCAAAACAGTCTATAAGGTGACAATTTCCCCGCCCGGATGAATCCCTGCCCGACAATGGCAGGCGGGCGTTCGCCAGCCCGACTGCATTCCGGCGGGGACGGGCAGTAAAAAAAAGCAAGAAATTGTCGGTTTATAGACTAATTTAAACTTTGAGTGAGAATATGAATTTCAAAATTTTTTATGGGGAGGTAAGAAATATGAATAAATTGAAGTTTTATTTGTTGTTGCCAGTGTTCGCTGTATTGGCATTTGGCAGCGTCTCTTTTGCACAAGAATTTGACAGGGAGGCGTTTAAGGCCGAGCTTAGAGCTGAATTAAAGGCCGAACTCAAAAAAGAGTTGCTTCGCGAGATTAAAGAGGAGTTGAAGGCTGAAATATTAAGCGAGACTAAGGCTGAAGTACAAGAGGTAACACTTGGTTTAAGAGATGTGATGAATTCTGATTTTAAAGCTGAATTAAGGGCTGAGATCATGGAAGAAACCAGAGGAGACATTTCGTCGCAAATAGAAAAAGCTTTAGCTGGTTCTTCAATCCTGAGTGGTTTATTCAAAGGTGTAACTGTAGGTGGGTTTATGGACACTAATTTCTTGTACAACATCAAGCAAGCTGGTGAGTCACCTCTTACAGAGAACGCGGGTAGCATTGCTGGTATAAATTTCATAGGTGAAAATGATGATAACACCTTTGCCCTCGAAAACTTTGCACTCTTTCTGGATAAGGAAGTTACTGATGAAGATCCAATAGGCTGGCAATTCCACACTTACATGGGTGAAAAGGCAAAGAGGATCACCTTCTTTGGTGAACGTGCTGGAGCCGTATCGACACTAGCTGGGCCTGATGGTATTCTTGGTACCGCTGATGATGTTACGGTACAGTCTGGGACAGATGATACTGCAAGAAATGATCTTTTCACTATAGTAACTGCAAATATTTCATGGAATGCACCTGTACTTGGAAAACACATTAAGCTTACCATGGGTAAGTTTTACACATGGATTGGCTATGAACTGGTAGAAAATATAGGAAACCCGAATTATTCACACGGAACTGTTTATAACAATGCGATACCTTTCACACATATGGGTGTCAGTGCGGATGTGTCTGAATTCCTGCCAAGTGATAAATTGGGCTTAACTCTCTACCTTGTTAATGGATGGGATTCCTTTATTGATAACAACGAATCAAAGTCATATGGGTTCTACACTACATATACGCCAAATGATGATTTCTTTATCTCCTTGGGAGGTATAATCGGTAATGAAGGCTGGAATACACGCTCAGGTGAAACTTTTAACGCTGATCCCACTAACGCTAATTTTGTAAGTCGTAACAACGGTGGAAACACAATGATGTATGATATCGTAATTAATTACTCACTACCGCAGGTAGAAAAATTAAGTCTCGGATTTAACTGGGACCATGGTTATGTTGAAGATTTTGTAGGGCATGACTCTGATGGAGATGGTTTAGTAAACGGTACAAGCGGTGCTCACTGGTGGGCTGCTGTAGGATACGCCATGTACGATTTCACAGATGCGCAACAGGGAGCTTTCAGATACGAGTATTTTGATGACACTGACGGAGCAAAAACCTTTGGCTATTCAATGTGGACATTAACGTACACACACAATATTACGATAAGTGATCACCTCCTGTTAAGACCTGAAGTCAGGTACAATAAGTTTAATGTGCCGAAAGGTGAAAATGTATTAACTAATGGGGACAAAGGTCGTTCGGCTGATAATGAAACAATACTTGGTGTAGGTATAGAGTACGTATTCTAATGTGAAAATAAGTAGTAACCCCCTCGGTAAATTTACAGAGGGATTAGTAGGTATTATTATGTGATTGTATGCTGCGCAAATTGAAATTTGTGTAGAAGCCCAGGTCAAAACAAGTCCTCCCCCGTTTTGACCCGGGTTTTTGTGTTCAAAGCACTTAACACACCGGACATATTTTTCTTCACATCTACTCCAATAACCAGCTTCAATTCGTGACAATAAAAATCTACTATAAACTCATCAATGGGTACCTGCCGATGAAACTCATATCCCAACTTCTGCCCCTTTATTTGTCTCCAAAGCAAAATTTCTGACAAAGTGCTGTTGTTTCGCAAATCTCTTGCAAATTGTTTTAGTTTTGGGTTGTATGATATTATTGTGTTTCGTGGCATTTTACATCTATCCTTTTATATTACCGATAGGTTTTAGCTTTACAACCTTTTTTGATATGCCTAATACGTCCATAGTTTCAACGACTTCTGATATGTCTTTATATGCAATGCCCGCTTCTTCTGCCAGGCCGGGCATTGAGGCGGTCTTAACAAGTATACCATCTTTTGCCATAGTCCTCAGGAGTTGATCTCCCCTTACCATCTTTTTGGCAGCACTTCTCGACATGGTTCTGCCTGCGCCATGCATTGTAGAGCCAAATGTTTCCTCCATTGCTTTTTCAGTACCTGCCAGCAGAAAAGAACCCGTTTGCATTGAACCACCAACAATAACAGGCTGCCCTACCTCTCTGTAAATTTCCGGGAGTTCTTTCCTGCCCGGACCAAATGATCTCGTTGCGCCTTTTCTATGAACTAAGAGTTCTTTCTCTTTGCCGTCTATTTTATATCTTTCTACCCTCGCTATATTGTGCGCCACATCATACACTATCTCTATACCGAGTTTCTCAGCTTTGGTATCAAATACCTTTGAGAAACTCTCCCTGATCCTGTGGGTGATTATCTGCCGGTTTGCAAAGGCACTGTTGGCGGCGCAAAGCATAGCCTTGTAATAGTCTGAACCTTCCGGTGATTTAAAGGGCGCACAGGCAAGCTCCCTGTCCCTGACAGTCATACCATATTTCTTCATTGCTTTATCGAAAACTCTTAGATAATCCGTAGCAACCTGATGGCCAAAACCTCTTGAGC
>JACZYU010000073.1 GCA_022570935.1 Planctomycetota bacterium
GAACCCGTCCGAACCGGCACGGGCGGGCAGCCGCCTGCCCGACGGCAGTTTGGTGGGTTCGCCCCTATTACTCTTTATCAAGCTCGAATGCATCATGTACTGCATTCAGGGCTTTCTCCGCTTGATCCTCCTCTATAACACAGGATATCTTAATCTCCGAAGTACTGATCATTTGTATGTTAATTTTCTCGTCGGATAAAGCCTTGAACATCTTTTCCGCTATTCCACTATGAGTCCTCATACCGATACCCACAACTGAAAGTTTTGCGATTTTGCCATCGGCAACTATTTCTTTGGCCTGGATCTCTTTCTTTATTCTTTCTGTTGTTTCCAGGGCAAGAGACAGATCATCTTTCTGTACGGTAAATGTTACATCTGCTAATCCATGGGCGCTGATATTCTGAATGATCATATCTATATTTATATTTTCTTTTGCAAGTTCATGAAATATCTTCGCCGCCTGCCCGGGTTTATCAGACACTCCGATTATGGTTATTTTTGCATCATTTTTCGTTACTGTTGCTCCGCTGACAACGATATCTTCCATTTCCATCACCTCTCTGCATATAAGGGTTCCTATACCATTATTAAAGCTCGACCTTACCCGGATGGGGACGTTGTATTTTTTTGCCAATTCGACAGACCGTACATGAATCACCTGCGCTCCCATACTTGCCAGTTCCAGGATTTCATCGTAGGATATTTTGTCGAGTTTTCTCGCCTTGGGGACGATGCGCGGATCGGCTGTGAATATCCCGTCAACATCGGTATATATATCACACATGTCCGCCTTGAGCAAGGCCGCAAGGGCAACGGCGCTGGTATCAGATCCCCCGCGTCCCAGAGTTGTTATATTGTCATTCTCGTCTACGCCCTGATATCCGGCAACTACTACTATTTTATTTTTTGACAACTCTTCTAATATGCGGTCAACTTTCATATTAACTATTCTTGCTTTTGTATGAAAGCTGTCTGTTGTGATTCCAATTTGTCTGCCTACAAAAGATACTGAGGGAGAACCTAAAGAGTGGATTGCCATTGTCATAAGCGCACTTGACATCTGCTCGCCTGTAGAAAGTAGTGAATCAAGTTCGCGCGTTGAAGGGTTATCATTGATTTCATAAGCTAATTCCAATAACTCATCAGTCATTTTCCCCCGCGCGGAAACAACTACAATGACCCTGTTACCGGCAGAATGCGCGTCGACAGCGCGCCTGGCAGCAGCTTTCATGCGTGACGCATCCGCCACTGATGTTCCACCGAATTTTTGGACGATTAATTGCACTGTGTTCTCAGGAATTATGTTTTATATAATTTTACTCCAGGTTGGCATGCCTCTTCATCATTTCCACTTCTTCTCTGTTGAGCAAGCGTACGAGCGTTAAGATCACTGCATCAAGGTACACAAGGCATGCCTGTTCAAACAACGTACTCCTAAATTGTGCTGTAAGCTGAGATTGTATAACCTGATCGGTTTCCCTCGCTGGTATTTCAATCGTTAAACCTGCGTAATCGGATAATTCAGAGTCCGGATGCGCAGTGATTACGACAACCAGTGCATTCAGGCGCTTTGCAAGTCCTGCAATATGGCAGGTAATCGAAGTCGTACCGGAACTGCTGCAGACAATAAGCATGTCACCCTTGTCAATGTTTGGAGTTGTCGTGTCTCCGACTACATGGCATGAAAAACCTATGTGTGTCAGACGCATGGCAAACGTTCGGGCAACTAACCCGGAGCGCCCCTGGCCGGTTACAAATATATTCTTTGATGAATTGATGGCCTTAACAAACTTTTCAAATTCATCTTCCTTTATACCATCCAGGACATAATCTATTTCGTTTATTATAGTCTTGGTGGTGGACTTAATACTCAATTCGTTATTTTTGGATTTCATTTTCTTCATAATTGTGTGAAGCAGATTCTATCAACTAAATATAATAATTTCAAGGAATAGCTTATGATAAATTTGTTGTTGCCATAAATGATAATAATTGTTAGTATTCACCTAGTATAAAGTTAACGAGAATTTTTAATATTTAGATATATTCTATGGGACTTAGTTGGGTCGGACAACTTATAGGGCTTTACGAAATAGTGCTTATCGTAAGGATCGTCTTAACATGGATTCCTCACAATCCACAAAGTCAGGCGGTAACTTTACTACATAAAATAACCGAACCGGTTCTTGTGCCAGTCAGGCGTGTAATTCCTTCTATAGGGGGAATAGATATTTCTCCCATAATTGTGTTTATTGCACTTGGTTTTATCAAAAGGGCTTTTATTTAGGTACAACATTATAAACATAATAAGCCTTAACGAGACTGAGCATTTCTCTACTACATACCTAATCTCATAACGTTTTGTAACTTCGTCCAAGCGATCAAAATTATCTGTATGAACCGATACCGTCATAGCCTCACACACAAAAAACTTGCAAGTTTCATTGATCAGGTATGTCTTCACCCGGCGGTAGATAATAGTAAGATAGAGAGGTTTTAATCATATTGATGATAGACAGAATAATTATTATAGTTCTTGACAGTGTGGGCATTGGCGAATTGCCGGACGCTTATAAATTCGGGGATGAAGGCAGCAATACATTAGTAAACACTGCCAGGGCGGTCGGAGGCCTAAACGTTCCTAACCTTGAGAGCTTTGGTCTTGGGAAGATTGAGGATATTCCTGGTGTCTCTAAAAGAGTTGATGCAAAGGCTTTTTATGGCAAGATGATTGAAGCTTCCGCTGCGAAGGATACAACTTCCGGTCATTGGGAGATTATGGGAGTTATAACAGAAAATCCTTTTCCAACTTATCCAGAAGGTTTCCCTGATGATGTTATTAAAGAATTTACTACGGCTATTGGCAGGCCCATATTGGGCAATAAAACAGCATCTGGCACAGAAATAATAAAGGAATTAGGCGAAGAGCATATTAAAACAGGCTACCCGATTGTATATACATCCGCGGACAGTGTTTTCCAGATTGCTGCGTGCGAGGATGTAATACCGATAGAATCATTATACGAAATGTGTGATTGTGCCCGGGATATATTAAAGGGTGAACACAATGTCGGCCGGGTTATTGCCAGACCGTTCATAGTGGAAAATGGGATTTATACCAGGACAGAAAGACGGAGAGATTTCTCTTTGCCGCCACCAGAAGAAACGGTTTTGGACAAGGCCGTAAAAAAAGGATATGAAGTTATTGGTGTCGGTAAAATTGGTGATATTTTCGCACACAGAGGGTTAACAAGAGAAATACACGCTTCTAATAATCGTGATGGTGTTTTAAAGACAATAGAAAGTATCAGGGAAGATTTTAAGGGCATTATTTTTACAAATCTGATTGACTTTGATATGAAGTACGGGCATAGAAATAATCCAGAGGGTTATGCAGAGGCGTTAGAGTCATTTGACAAAAGCCTGCCGGAGATTGTTGATGCGTTAAAAGCAGGAGACGTTATCATTATTACGGCGGATCATGGATGTGACCCTACTACACTTAGCACAGATCATTCTCGTGAATATGTTCCTCTTTTGGTTTTTGGAAAGAAATTGAATAAGCCAGGATCTCTTGGCATTCGTAACTCCTTTGCTGACATCGGTGCTACGGTATCAGAGGCGCTGCTGGAATCGAAACTTGATAAAGGGGAAAGTTTTTTCACTGAATTGATAAGCAATTGAGATAAAAATTTTGAGATTATTTAATATCAAGTGGAATGATTTATCCTTCCTTTCAGAAGGATTCCAGTGTAACCCTTGGAATCCCCGTGAAAGCGGGGTTTGTACTCTCATTAAACATCATGATATTAAATAATTACAAAATTTTAAGTGTTACATTATTATTAATATGTCGGATACAAAAGAAAAATTAAGATATCATTTTGTGGGGATTGGCGGAATAGGTATGAGTGCACTTGCTCAGATTATTAAATCACAGGGACACTTTGTAAGTGGTTCAGACAGGAAAATTGACAAAAAACAAACACCGGAAGTCTTTCATAAACTGGAATCTCAGGGTATCAAACTTTATCCCCAGGATGGAACAGGAATAGAAAGCACTATAGACTTTACAGTTACCTCCAGTGCGGTAGAAGAAGACAACCCAGACCTGAAGATTGCAATGCAACGGAACATTCGAATAATCAAAAGGTCTGAATTACTTGGCAGTATTTTCAACAACAAATATGGGATTGCAATAGGCGGCAGCAATGGCAAGACTACTGTATGCGGAATGACATCGTGGATTCTTGATCAGGCTGGCCATGATCCAACAGTTATTGGAGGTGGGTATATAAGAGATTTTATCACAGAAAAGTTTTTGGGTAACGCCAGGTTTGGGAATTCAGAAAAAATTGTAATTGAGGCTGATGAGAGTGATGGCAGCCTGATTAATTATATGCCAAAAGTTTCAGTTATAACAGACTTATCCAAGGATCATAAGACAGTAGAAGAACTTGAAGTCCTATTCAGTAAATTTGCCGAGAATACTTCTGGTACCGTAATAATTAATGAAAGTTGCTTTCGTTTTATAAGAATTAACGGTACGTCTAAAGACGTTATCAGATATGGAGAAAGCAGCGAAGCCGACGTCAGGGTTTCTCAAATTTCCTGTAATCCTTCCGGGTCAAGATTTGAAATGAACGGCAATGATTTTGAAATAAATATCCCGGGCCTGTATAATGTTTTTAACGCACTTGCCGCTATAGCGGTAGCTCAGACAGAAGGTATCTCAGACAAGGAGATCAATAAAGCGTTGATATCATTTAAAGGCATTAAAAGGCGAATGGAAATTGTTGGTGAAAAAAATAGAATAAAAGTGATAGATGATTATGCACATAATCTAAGGAAGATTCAGGCAGCAATTGATGCAGTAAGATTGAGCAGTGAAAGATTAATAGTAGTATTCCAGCCACACGGTTATGGTCCAACAGAATTTCTAAGAGATGAGTTCATTTCTGCCTTTGCCGGGAAACTTTTACCTACCGATACTCTTTATATGCCTGAGATTTTTTATGCGGGCGGAACGGCACACAAAAGAATATCGTCAAAAGAAATTATTGACGAGTTGAAAGATAAGGGCATAAATGCATTTTTTATTCCTGAAAGGGATGACATAATAGCCGAGGTTAAGCAAAGAGCAATTCCTAATGACAGTATACTGGTTATGGGAGCAAGAGATGATTCGCTAACTGACTTATGTCATGCAATACTGGATGGATTATAGAAAAATAATTTAGAATGTCATTGACAGTCGTTAGTGGTATATTTAGTATATTCGGCAAGTTCTTTTCGTTTCAGCACCAGAACAAGAGTTTTTATAATATATATTAAAAATGAAGACTGCCTTAATTACGGGTGTTACAGGCCAGGACGGTTCTTATTTAGCAGAGCTTCTGCTAAAAAAAGATTATGAAGTTCATGGTATCGTTCGTCGTAGCAGTTCAAGTAATTTCGAGAGAATTAAGCATATCCAGGACGACATAACGCTTGTTCAGGGAGACCTGCTTGATCAAAACTCTTTAATTGCGGCAATAGAAGGAAGTCGCCCGGATGAGGTTTACAATTTAGGCGCACAGTCGTTTGTCCCCACCTCCTGGAACCAACCGGTTTTGACAGGTGAATTTACCGCATTAGGAGTTACCAGAATATTAGAAGCAATAAGACTGGTAAATAAAAAAATACGTTTCTATCAAGCTTCCAGCAGTGAGATGTTTGGCAAGGTAGCAGAAGTACCACAGAATGAACAAACAGTCTTTTATCCAAGGAGCCCTTATGGAGTTGCTAAGTTATATGCTCATTGGATCACTGTAAATTATAGAGAAAGCTATGATATGTTTTGTTGTTCCGGAATACTCTTTAACCACGAATCTCCAAGAAGGGGCCTGGAGTTTGTCACCAGAAAAGTATCAAACGCCGTAGCCAGAATTAAGATGGGATTGTCAAATGAATTGAGGATGGGCAATCTTGATGCAAAGCGGGATTGGGGTTTTGCGGGTGATTTTGTAGAAGCCATGTGGTTAATGCTTCAACAGGATGAACCCGAAGATTATGTTATATCAACCGACGAAACTCACTCTGTCAAAGAATTGGTAGAAATTGCCTTCGAACATGCAGGCTTGAACTGGAAGGATTATGTTGTTATTGACCCCAAGTTTGTAAGGCCTGCAGAAGTTGATTTACTATTAGGGGACTCTACCAAAGCAAGAAATAAACTAAAATGGCAGACTAAAGTGGGGTTTGAAGAATTAGTGAAGATGATGGTAGATTACGATGTTGAGAGATATAAAGTATCAGAATATTCCTCAAAGAATTATGATACTCCTACGCTATAAGCTTAAACCCCTTCCCGATCCTATCTTTTTACCATTTCCACACAATGTTTATAGGTCCAAGTGGAAAATCGGCTTATAGAGATTATTTTACATTTACCAGGTCGAAGACAAACTCATGTTCTTTTCCTTCAGGAGAGGTAACTAACAATCTTACCTCTGAATTTTGGTTTATGTCTTCAATCGAGAATTTGTATACACATCCTGCCACAAATGCTGGTTCTTCTGGATAGAAACTGCTGGGTTCTGCAAACTCCGGAAAATACGAATAAATTGGATATACAGCCTTACCTTCGGAGTAGAGGATAGCGTTATAGCCTCTTGCAAACTCCATATATTCACCGAAAACGGATACAACAAATGTCAAGCTTTCCTTGATATGTAATGCCCTTAATATTTCTCTTTGAGATAGTTCCCGTCTTTCGACAGCCGCTTTCTTTGCTTTAAAGGCGACATTGTGATATGGTGTCCATAAAGTAGCCCAACCACTTTTTTCATCAAGGCGAACTATCCAGGGCTCTGCAAAATCTTTTGGGCTTGTACGCTTGTTAGTATGCCCATATTTGATAGCCTCATTTATTTGAACAACCGTTAAATTAACGGACATACAATAAGCTGTATTATAAGTTAGACTCATTATGGCAAAAAGAGTCAAAACTATAACTGTTTTTTTGCACATTTATTTTATCTCCATATTAAAATCTTTTTTCCTTCTTTATTTTTTCGTAAGCATTATTAATTTTTTGGAACTTATCACTGGCTAGCACAGCAAACTCTTCTCCCAGATGAGAGACTCTATCGGGATGGTACTTCTTTGATAGAAGCCGGTACGCTTTTTTAATATCTTCAGCAGAAGAGTCTTTGGTAACGCTCAATATTTTATAATGTTTATCGTTATCACTGCAAAATTCTCCTCGTATCTCAAATGCATCTTCTGCATTGATTTCTAAATATCCTATGATGCGGTTTATCATACTTTCTTCATTTGCATGAAACTCTTTGTCCGCAAATGCAACCATATAGACAATTCGCAATAAAGAAAGCCTTTCTTCATAGTTGGAATACTGTTTGTACTCGTAGCATACCGCCTGTAAATCCAAGTCTGCTCTGGAAGTATGTTTTATTAAATCTCTGATAAAGCTCAGGTCTTCTCCTTTAAAACCAAAACTTACGAATGCCCTTTCTATTACATTAATTTCTTGTGTACTTATACGGCCATCTGCTTTGGCAATTGATATAAGTATTCCAACCAGGTGTGTTATGAAATTTAAAGATCTGTCGTGATTACTAACAGGCCTTCCTGTGGTCAGGGTAGTCTTATCAAAAAAATTACCCGTCATAGCACCAAGGATTGCCCCAAAAGGGCCTCCGAACAGAAAGCCCAAACCTGCACCAATTGCCTTACCCTTCCATTTCGCCAAGATTCAAACTTCCCCCAACTTATCTAAACCTCTCTCATGTTTCATTTATTTTCTCTGGATACGAGAGGATTTTAAGTCTTCTTGTATCTGTTTTTCTTTAATCCTGTCTTGTGCAATTTCTATGTTAAATTTTGCTTCGAGTTTGCTGGCGTCAAGCGCTAAGACCTCTTCCCATTTTGCGATTGCCTCTCCGAACTTTTCCTCTCTATAGAGTTGAATTGCTTTATCCAGCAGACCTTCGACAAGAGATGGTTTTTGTTTTTCTTGTGTTTCTTTTGTCAGGTTTTCCCTGTTCTCGCCTACATTACCTTTTTCCTCTTCAGCGTCTATGGCTTTAGCGGCAACTGCTTCTGCAGTTTTTACACGGGAAGCCTCTAATTTTTCCAGTTTTGCCCTGAGGCTATTTTTATCCTTTTCAACCAGAGTTAGTTGTTGTTTGACTTTTTCAAGCGAAACTTTTGTTTCTGCCAATTCTCCTTCCAGGTGTTTACGCGCCTTGTTTTGTAACGTTTGTGCCGCTTCGATAGCAATCTGTTTGTCTTTTATTTGTGTATATTCTTTATTTAGCTGATTCTTGACTGTTTCCAGTTTAATAAGGGTTTTTTTCAGTTCGTAATTTCCAGTAGTCAAGCTTTCAATGTTATTGGATAAAGATTCCACCTTCTCTTCCAGGATACTAATTCTTTCGTTTTTACTTTGCCCAAAGGAAACTTTCTTGAGCTGGAGACATCCTGAGTTGAATAATCCAAGGGAAATTATAACAGTTGTTAATATGTACCAATATTTAGAACTTATTTTCTTCATGGCATTCCTCCATTTGTCAGGTGGTTTTTTTATCCCGAATCCTTAGAATTGTTAATTGTGAGATTGCCAGTTCCTCAATTTTTCTTGTCTGGTGCAGAATATGCTCCCAATCTTTCCTGGTTCCTGTTGCAATATCTTTTTTCAAGCGGTTTTCCAGCTTCTTCAAATCATTTTCTAATAACTTAAGCCTGTTTTTTAGATCTTCCATTATAATGATTAACCTCAAGAACTGGATGCTGAAAAGACTTTCAGGTTTATTCTACTTAACATCTAACTGATGTCAAATATTTTCTACTCTTGACTTGTTTATATGGGAGGGATATAGTTTTAACATGTTGCAATTGCAAAAGCAGGTCACTGCCGTTATCAAGGAATATACTCTTTTCAGGGCAACTGACACGGTTTTATTGGGTGTTTCCGGCGGACCGGATTCAGTCGCTTTACTAAGTCTGATTTTTGATGCAAATCGTGTAAACCCCGCTTGTTCTGACATTTTTATAGCACACCTGAATCACTTAATCAGGAACAAGGAATCGGAAGAAGATGAACGATTTGTGAACAATCTTGCAAAAAAGTTTAAACTGTCAATTATTTCCGAAAGAAGGGACATTAAAGAAATTGCCCGGGAACACAAAATGTCCCTGGAAGAGGCGGCACGGGAAGAGAGGTATAAATTCTTTGAGAGTGCAGCGAAAAGAGTGGGTGCTAACGTTATTGCTGTGGGTCATAATGCCGATGATAATGCGGAAACGATTCTGCACAGGATAATCCGTGGTACCGGAATTGTAGGTTTAGGCGGCATGAGGCCGAAGCGAAAACTTACACCCTTTTCATCCATTAATCTTGTTCGACCCCTGCTATTCACATGGCGCAAGGATATCATTGCTTACTTGAAAGAGAAGAATCTTTCTTATAGAGTTGACTCAACAAATTTTGAGACAGATCAATTCAGAAACAGGATTAGAGCAGAACTTATTCCACACCTTGAAAAAAATTATAATTCAAAAATAAAGGAATCCCTGGTTAAATTAGGTGAAACTGCTACACAAAATTGTGATTTCCTGGAGGCACAAGCAAAAGATTTATTCGAGGAGATTTTGCTAAACATAGAGGGAAAAACAGATGGAATTTTAAGTGAAATAGTTTTGGACATACACAAGCTAAAAGAAGTACCACAAATTTTACAACAGATCATTATTAAAGAAGCAGTGGTTAGACTAAATATTCCCCTTAAGAAGCTTAGTTATAAAAATTATAAAAATATTTTACGCATACTTAATTATCAGAAAACGTCCGTAAATAATGTCGTTAAAGGTTACCTGAATATCAAGATAGAAGACGACAAACTACATCTTTCAAAGACGAAGTATTATGTAGAAGAAGGCCCCATTTTGAAAGAAACGGTAATTAAGATACCGGGAGAGACAAAACTTGTTGAAACAAAGTATATAGTGAAAATGGATATCAGAGAAATAGAGAATGGGTTTCTAGAAGAGTTTAAACGAAGCAGGACAAAATATGATGAAGCCGTAGATTTTGATAAAATCAGTGTTCCGCTCATGATCAGGACAAGAAGGCCAGGAGACAAATTTTGGCCATTGGGTTCTCCGGGGATTCAGAAGGTAAAGGATTTTTTCATAAATAATAAGATTCCCTTGCTGGAACGGGACACAGTTCCAATAGTAACCATGTGTGGCCAGCCAATATGGATAGTGGGATTCAGGATTGATGATCGTATAAGAATTACAAAGGAAACAAGAAGATTATTAATAATGAAGCTTGAGAAGGGGTCAAGTCTGCCTATGGCTTAACTACAAAAACCTCTTTTTATCTTATCAACTTGTTTTCTCAGTTTTTTGTTGCCAGCCAGATTTGCCTTCATACTCTCAACTATACTGCTTACGCTGCTATAATTAGGAATCTTAAACTCTTTTCCTATATCTTTCAAAGAATCGTGCCGCAGAAACCTTGTTAAATAAATTGCTATATTTCTTGGTTCATTAGCTACTCCCCGCCTGATGCCATATAACGATGCGATGTCAACTTTGTATGCTTTACAAACGGCAATTTTGATTTTACCCTTGTCTGGAATCAGTACCTTCGATTCAGGGATTTCTTCCTTAAACAAAAAAGCAGAATATTTTTCTTTTACCCAGTTTCCAAATTTATCAGTTCCCAATACAGAAAGAGCTTTTTTCTTTGAAAAAATACTGATTATCTCTTCTGAATCTTCTTCGTCTATAAATTCCCTGTATTCTCTCAACCGCTTCGATTTATCATGTGTCAATAACTGAAAAAAA
>JACZYU010000074.1 GCA_022570935.1 Planctomycetota bacterium
TAACTTGTTGTGCAGGAATTGTGTGGCGGGGTTGGCCTGGAACGGGAGCCATATCGGCAATTGCAACAACAGTCTTCTCTTGAATAAAGGGATAAATCTTATCACGAAAATATTTTACCGGTTCATCGTAATGAAAGTAAGTATAACCGATAAAGAGTAAATCAATTTCACTGTTTAATTTGTCAAGCCCCGGATCATCTTTTGTAATCTTATGAATGGATACATTATCCAGGGAATCTCTCTTTTTACGTTCTTTCATCCAGGAAATCAGTGATTCTTCAGGGTCAAGTGCAATTATCTTCCCTTCAGGAAGCTGTTTAGAGAACAGGTCTGCAAAATACCCTGTACCGGCGCCAAGGTCTACTACGGTCATGTCAGGCCGAGTGATCAGTCTGTTGACAATATCAGGCATTTGCCAACTCTCTCTATTTGTATCCATTACCGCAGCGCAAAAGCCTGCATCTTCATATGAAGGAATACAACCCATATTTTTACCTCAATTAATGGAAATAAATGACCCCCTAACTTGATGTATAGTAAATTCAATATTGATAACACTTCGACTCCGCTCAGTGTGGCGTAATCTTGTCTGTTCAGTGTGATGTCATCCTCCTCCTAAAAGACTGGCGGACAGGCGAGCGGAATCGAAGGATAGTCTTTTGTCGCAATAGCGACTTAACTCGGCGAGATGTTGTTTGTGGCGAATAATAATTGGAGCAAGTTTTCTAATAATTCACTTAAGACCATTTCTCTTGAAACAGTCGATATATTTTCTATCAGTTACCTGGATGTGATTAACTAACCACTGTTTCAGGTACTCAAGAATTTTATTTGCGAATTGAGTATCACCATCAGCGACTCTCTCACAATATTCAATCACTTTTCTGGAGAAATCATGATGTTCTTCCTTGTGATATTGATACTCTGGGTAATTAAACTCTATCATATAATTCTCTTCTGTTGCAAAATGAGTAATGGCATACATAGTTATACTATGTAATACTTCCTTTAATTCTTCCGGATTGTCATGGTGTTCCTTTATGGCAATAGCCTTATTAATAATATCAATGAATTGTTTGTGCTCGTCATCAATCCTTGATATCCCCACGCTAAATTTGTCGTCCCATTCAATCATTTGATATTTCTCTTGTCTGAATCACTCAATACCGACAACTTTTATGTCAAAGACTACATCTTTTCCAACAGAAAGGACGAGTTAATAAACTACTTCCTGTTCCCGGTATATCTTGTATTATTAATACCATGCCCAGTTCTGGCTGAAAATTTCGGGCAGTTCAGTGTAACCATAGATTTGGTTATGTAACTTTAAAGAGTGACTAATAGTGGTTTTGTCCCACTCAACTTGCTCACTTTTAGTATAGAGAAACCAATCACGTTTCCTTCTTTATCAACTTTTTCCATTACCGCGTCGTGTTCCGTCTCTTTGAAGTAACCCTCTTTTTTCTCAAAGATTACCTCAAGATAATCAGCTTCTTTGTCATACCATACTTTTACTTCCCTTCCCATAATATGTCACCTTTCTTTATCGCATCTGTGAAATAAGCAGTTACAATGAAAAATCGTCAGTTAAAACTTTAACAACAACACATAAAAATTTCTTCGTAACAGGTGTAGCATCGTAATTTCGATAAAACAATTCCGCCTCAGAGTCAGTCCAAGACTTCACAATTCTATCAGGATTTAGTAAAGTTTCACTTATTTTTTCAATCTGACCAGACATTTCTGGATGTTCAGTTTGGATATGTTTCAATCGTTCCCTTGTAAACCTAATCAGTCTATTGTGAATATCTTTCAATGTTTTCATTCACCTGATTTATTTTGTTAAAAGAAGGGGACAATATTATTAGTAATTCTGTAA
Organism: Planctomycetota bacterium; assembly: GCA_022570935.1. Taxonomy (GTDB): domain Bacteria; phylum Planctomycetota; class Brocadiia; order Brocadiales; family Scalinduaceae; genus Scalindua. The sequence goes on from JACZYU010000074.1 coordinate 1,880, forward strand.
CATAATTGCATTACCCAAAAAAGTCTTTCATCTAAATCACTCAATGCCGACAACCTTTATGTCGAAGACTACATCCTTTCCTGCCAGGGGGTGGTTGCAGTCAAGAAAGACGTGTATTTCGTCCACGTTTACTATTGTTCCCCCTATATCCTGCAGTTTAATTGTCTTGCCTATTACCGGCACAAAATTCTCAGGCAGATCAGCTAAGACAAATTTCATTACAAGAGTTTCGTCCCTGTTACCGTATGCGTCTTTTGCTTCTACGGTGACCTTCTTTCTCTCATTAAATTTCATTCCTCTTACAGCCCTGTCAAGCCCGCGCGGCATCTGTTCGCTTCCGACTGTAAATTCCAGGGGTTTCCCCGGTCTGGTATTCTGAAATACAGTACCATCCTTAAGGCTTACTTTGCAATGGATCTTAACCTTATCATCCTTTTTAACGACTGTCTTTTCACCACCACTGGCCTTGCCGGTATACCCATTGATAATGACTAATCCCGTTATTAAAAATAACACCAACTTAATCTTAATTAGTGATTGTGTTACATCTGAAATCCTTCTTTTCATTTTATCTTCCTCAATTTAAAATAGTTTGTAAAAATTATTACAGTTCGACATACTTATGAACAATAGCCTTATACATTTTTATATTGTATCCAGTTCCAGGTAAGCATCTTTTTTCTTACTTGTTCGATCTATTTGAGCTTGTTTAAGAACTTCAATAGCCGATTTATCAAGATCAAGTCCTAATAATTCTTCTATTTCATTGTATTTATTCCAGGGGATAATAACCTCCATTGGATTTCCATTCTCGTCTACAACAATTTTTTTATGTATTTCAATCACTTTATCTTCTTCGACTTACACTGCTACTATTTCGTTAGGTTTACACACTTCTACATAGGTAAATAACAAGCCTTCAAAGTCCGGATTCTCTAAATGTGTTAATACTGATTCCTTTTGTGGAACTTCTTTTCCTGCTTCCTGGTAAGCATCCAAATTTGTCTTTATAGCCTCAATCGCATAATTTTTTGCTTCCTGAATATTTTTTCCATGTGTAACGATAGCTAAGTCAGGTACCTGAACTGAAAAACCAGCCTCTGTTTGTTCTAACACGATAAGAGAATGCATTATTTAACCTCTTCATTTAGCTTAAAACAGATACAGTATGTCAATGTGACATTATGGTTTCTTCTTTGAGGACGTCTTCTTCAGTCTCCTTCACAGGTATCAGTGCCTTGTCCATATAGGAACGCCTTTCAGGATTACGTTTGATTTTTTTGCGTATTGATCGCAGTTTAAAATAATACAGGCCAAAAGGCACAAGACCACTAATCGTTTCCCAGACTCGACGAGGGTAGAAAATAAGCGGATTTTCTTGAGGCATACCGGGACGGCGTTGTGTCCGTATCTTGCGCCTTAAGAAGCCTCCCTGGAGCGGGTGTACGTTCTGGTATATGATAGTTCCATAAAATTGATGGATGTGCAGCATCACTCTGCTGGGGTTCGGACCGCCCGCTGCCGCGCGACGTATAAGGGTTTTAATATGCTCAGGTGAATAATAAAGGTCCCATGCCTTGCGGTAAATATGTTCCCACTCTTCTCTGGACATGTGCGGATGAGCCGTTGTAACATGTTCAAGATCATACTTGTTGAGGTCGGGATCCATCCACACTCCCTGCAGGTAATTATTTTTGTGGTCCTCCGAACCTGGCAATGGTGTGAGGCAGAAAAACTCTAAAATGTCTACCGGCAATTCCTGCTGGATTGTCTTAATGTCCTGTTCGATTTTTTCCGGAGTGTCGGCAGGAAACCCCAGTATATAACCGGCAGCAGTAACAATTCGGGCATTACGCCATGTTTGAAACATCTTTCGGTATTCGTCAATTTTGTTCTGCCGCTTGTTCACAGCCTTCAGATTTTCCGGGTTAATACTTTCCAGCCCTATGAATACCCTTCTGCAGCCGGCCCTGGTAGCCTTGGAGACAAAATTTGGAATTTTGTAGGCAAGGGCGTCAACCTGCATAGTAAATTTTACATGCTTAAATCCCTGGTTCTCACGAAGATTGATCAATCTGTCAAAGAGAGCTTCCCAATTCTTGTTGCGTGCAAAGTTGTCATCAGTGATGAAGAAATCGTTGATACCATTCGATATGTTGGTGCGGATCAGTTTTTCAAGATCGTCAGGGTTACGGTAACGTGATTTACGCCCCTGCACGTTGATCACTGTACAGAAACTACACAGGAAAGAGCACCCACGACCTGCATCGAAACAGCCAATCTTATTGACGAATCTTTCGGCAACATCTTTTGGCATTATCGGTATTGGCTGGCCTTCCAGGCCGGGCAAGTCACCCAGAAAGTTGTAGATCGGTTTCATTTCTTTATGATAGGCGTCGTTGAAAACATCTATGAGCCGACCCTCCTCGGCCTCACCTGCGAACAATGTAATGCCTGCTTCCGTCGCCTCTTTCAGTTCGTCTGGAAGTTCAGGCAACATGGCAATACAACCGCTTGTGTGGAACCCACCTATTGCAACCTGAATGTCTTCATCAAGGAACTGTCTGGCAATGTCCATGGTACGCGGAAATTGATTTGACTGGACGCCTACGAAAAAGACAACTCCACTTCCGCCGCCATTCTTAAACCTGCGAATAATGTCCGCAACAGGTATGACGGTATTCATCTCGTCATAGGAGTTAATTACAAATTCAACGTTGCCGCCAAGGGCATTCTGCCGAGCAGCATCAAGAGTCAAGCCGTATATACATGCAAGTGTATTAGATGGAATCCATGACTTCCACCACTGGATAACATATCCGTCATCGTCGTAATGGGAAGGCTTGATCAATTCAACGAAGAACTTTGTTTTCGTATTATCTTTCATATATACATTGGATGAGTTAACTGGAGATTGTTTTTAAAATAGCTTATTTCCTGCGATGCTTTATTGCAACTTTATTAATGGCATTTAAATATGCTTTTGCGCTTGCTTCTATTGTGTCGGTACTTACGGCGCGGCCTCTATAACTATTGCCTTTGACTTCTACTTCTACACTGGCTTCTCCCAGGGCATCCTTTCCACTCGTTACCGCTCTGACACTATAATCGAGGAGTATTCCTTTTATTCCGGTTAACAGATCGATTGTTTTAAAAATGGCGTCAATTGGCCCGTCACCCTTTGTTGAATCGGCTAAGATTTTGTCCTTGCCTACACGGAGTTTTACACTGGCAGTTGGTACCGGGCCGCAATTTATACTTAAATTATCAAGTTCGTAAATATGCGGGGTTTCTGATTTTTCATCCTGAATTAATGCTTCTATATCCTGATCATAGATATCCTTCTTCTTGTCAGCCAGAAGTTTGAATTGCTGGAATGTATGTTCAAGCTCTTTATCAGGAAGATCATAGCCAAGCTCCTTGACACGTTTCTTGAATGCGTGTCTGCCTGAAAGTTTACCAAGGACGATTTTGGTCTTTAGCAGGCCGACTTCTTCCGGCCTCATGATTTCGTAAGTTGTTCTTTCTTTTAGAACACCATCCTGATGTACACCTGATTCATGTGCGAATGCATTTTCTCCTACTATTGCCTTATTCCTTTGTACCCATAATCCTGTTAAACCACTAACGATTTTGCTTGTGGCCATTATTTCATTTGTCTTTATGCGCGTGGTATGCCCAAAAAAATCCTTTCTTGTCTTAAGCGCCATAACAATTTCTTCGAGTGATGCATTACCTGCTCTTTCTCCGATTCCGTTTACGGTGCATTCTACCTGAGTGGCGCCTGCCTTTACGGCTGCGAGTGAATTAGCAACTGCCAGACCAAGATCGTTATGACAGTGAATACTGATAACGGCTTTTTTAATATTTTTTACATTATCTTTCAGGTTTTTTATTAAGGCCGCGTATTGCTCCGGTATTGCATATCCTACAGTATCCGGAATGTTAACGGTTGTCGCCCCTGCATCTATTACAGCCTCTACAACTTCTACAAGAAAATCCGGTTCAGTCCTTGATGCATCTTCAGGGGAAAATTCTACATCGTCAACATATTTTTTAGCTCGTTTTACTCCTTTTACGGCAGTCTTTATGATTTCTTCCTTTGCCTTAATCAGTTTAAATTTTCGATGAATTTTCGATGTTGCAAGAAACACATGAATCCTGGGCTCCTTGGCTGCCTTAAGTGCCTTTGCCGCACAATCTATATCTTTATCAACTGCCCGTGCGAGAGCGCAAATACTTACATCCCGTATCTCCTTTGCAATATTACTTACAGATTTAAAATCACCCTCCGATGTTATTGGAAACCCGGCTTCCATAACGTCAACGTTCAGAATGGAGAGTTGCCTTGCTATCTGCAGCTTTTCATTCTGACCCAGACTTGCACCCGGAGATTGCTCTCCATCTCTTAAAGTAGTATCGAAGATTGTGATTTTTGACATAAAAACCTTTTCTGGTAAAAAGTAGGGGCGTAAAGTCCTCGGCGCCGTTTGTCCGGGGATAATTATACGCCCCTACAACTTATTTTGACGGAATCCATTTCATGAGTTTACGCAATTTTGCACCAACCTGTTCTATCTGATGATTCTTGTCTTTTGCGACAAGCGCATTAAACATTGGACGACCTGCCTTGTTTTCGAGAATCCATTCCTTGGCAAAACTGCCATCTTGTATCTCAGAAAGTATTTTCTTCATCTCTTTCTTTGTGTCTTCATTGATTATTCTTGGTCCCCTTGTCACGTCTCCAAACTCAGCAGTATTGCTGATGGAATGTCTCATATATGTCAGACCACCCTCGTAGAAAAGGTCTACTATGAGTTTCAGCTCATGCATACATTCAAAATATGCCAGTTCCGGCTGGTATCCTGCTTCGACGAGTGTCTCGAATCCGGCCTTGACTAAAGCAGAAGCCCCGCCGCACAATACAGCCTGTTCACCAAAGAGGTCTGTTTCCGTTTCCTCTGCAAAGGTTGTTTTCAGGACTCCTCCTCTTCCACCCCCAATACCACTTGCATACGCCAGGGCAACCTTTTCTGCCTTCTTTGAAGGATTCTGATGGATGGCCATTAAACACGGCACGCCTCCGCCTTTAACATATTCACTTCTTACCAGGTGTCCCGGTCCCTTCGGGGCAACCATGATTACGTCAACATCTTTTGGGGGAACAACCTGGCCATAATGGATATTGAAGCCGTGAGAGAATAGAAGTGTTTTACCTTTTTTCAAATGAGGCTTAATCTCCTTTTCATAAACATCTGCCTGTACTTCGTCAGGTATCAGTAATGCAATAATGTCACCCTGTTGTGTCGCCTTATCGGCGGACACAGGTTTAAAACCGTGCTTAACTGCTAAATCGTAATTTGGAGAGCCCTTCCTCTGTCCGACTATAACCTTAAGGCCGCTGTCACGAAGGTTTTGCGCATGAGCATGCCCCTGACTGCCATAGCCGATTATTGAAATCTTTTTACCTTTCAGTGTTTTGAGATCAGCATCTTTATCAGTATAAATCTTTGTCATGTTGTTCCTTTCTATAATTGAAGTAGTAACCTTATTTGCTACGAATTAATTTATAGGCATATCTACTTGACTCCGGTTCAACCGGAGAACATCTCGTTCTCGTGGTAAGCTGTTCTACAGATTGGTGGAGTAGTCTATGTCGATCGGTTCTGTGCTTAAAAAGAGTCTCCATGATCGTGATGAAACTTCGTAAATGCCCAAAAATTATGCTAACTGGACTCATGTAGATATGCCTATTAATTTAATGTGTAGGAATTCCCATTTTAAATCTTTGTAGGCTAAGTTTTTAGATTAGTCTAAGCGGCTCAAACCTAAAGGTATGAGTTACATCCCGTAATTCTGATGCATCGGCCTATGGCTTTAGCCTTGATGACAAGAATTCATGCTTGTGCCCGAAGTTCGCCAAAGACGCTAATTCAACTGTTCTCTATAATTTTACCGTCCTTCATAACAATCTTATTCCCGACTATCGTTAGTATTGCCTTGCCTTGAAGCTTCCAACCGTTAAATGGGCAATTTCTCGCTTTCGAGAAAAATTTATTTACATCAACTATCCATTTCTTTTTCATATCAATTACCGTTATGTCAGCTTTAGTTCCCGGTGTTAAACTGCCAACACCAAATTTATCTAATCCAAAAATTCTAGCCGGCAAAATAGTCATTTTCTCAATTGCCTGTTGTAGTGTTAAAATACCCGGACGAACCAGGTATGTTAATACCAGGCCTAAAGTTGTTTCCAGACCGATAAGTCCGAAAGGAGCTTTATTATAAGGTAAACTTTTCTCTTTTGCTGAATGCGGTGCGTGATCACTGGCAATAATATCAATAGTACCATCTGCTAATCCCCGCCTTACCGCCTCAACATCCTCTTCTGACCTTAACGGAGGGTTAACTTTAGCATTGGGTCCAATTTCTTTTACTGCTTCTTCGCTTAACAAAAGATGATGGGGTGTTGCCTCTGCGGTTACATTCACGCCTCGTTCTTTTGCTTTGGCAATTTCATTCACAGATTGAGCAAGACTAACATGGGAAATGTGTATTCTTGCCCCAGCCTTTTCTGCCAACTCAATATCGCGCATAACAAAACGACCTTCAGCCGTATACGGTGGATTCGTAACAGTATCAGGAGATTTTCGTTTGCCTTTCTCTTTTTGTCTCCTGCGGTATAGATCAGATTCTTCACAATGAGGATTGACTAGAATATCGTACTCTCTCCCTTTTTTAAGCGCATTAAACATTAATCTATCTCCGGTGATAGGGTGTCCATCATCAGAGATTGCCCTGGCTCCGGCAAATTTTAAATTTTCAACATCAACTAATCTATATCCATTCAACCCTACTGTAATAGCTGATTTTGAATAATAATTAACTATGCTCTCTTTTTTAGCAATTTTTAAAAGCTGAATAAGGCGTGATGGAGTATCAATCGGAGGACACGTGTTTGGCTCTGCTACCACAGTAGTAAAACCGCCTGTTGCTGCCGCCCGCGAACCGGTATAAATATCTTCCTTATACTCTTGCCCCGGCTGCCTGAGATGAACATGTACATCTACAAGGCCGGGAACTACTAATTTATCTTTAGCATCTATGACCAGAGCAACTTTATCATCAATGTTTTTACTAATCTTTTTAATTCTGGAGCTATCAATCAAAACATCAAACACTCCTGTTTTTTTGTTTGCGATATCAAGAATATTTCCGTTTTTGATTAAAATCTTTTTATAATTAAGCATTGCTGAAATAACACAAAAGATTTAAAGTGACTAAAGTCAGGTAACAGATGCGGTTTGAACGGTTTAAGCCGTTTTTTCCAACTAAAGACACTTCAAACCTGGAACGCCGTATTAAGAATCTTATTTTGGCCCGCGGTTCATGGCAATCCTGCCGGTACGCGAAACCTCCTTTATGCCGTATGGCCGAAGTAGATTTAATACTGCTTCAAGCCTGTCTTCAGGGCCTGATATTTCAACGATCATGTCTTTTTGTCCAACATCTATTATTTTTCCTCTAAAGACATTTACCAGTTCTATGATTTCATTTCTTTTTCCGGGAAGTGCACTTACCTTGATAAGTATCAGGTCTCGTGCAACATAATCAGTTCCCGTATAATCTGTTACCTTAATTGTATCTATAACCTTACCTAATTGTTTTCGAACCTGTTCTATTATTGAATCATCACCACTAACGACTATAGTCATTCTGGATATGGCCATATTTTCAGTTTCTCCAACAGCCAGGCTTTCAATATTAAACCCCCGGCCACTGAATAAACCAGTGATGCGTGACAGTACACCGACCTTGTTTTCAACCAGGACAGATATTACATGTTTCATAATAAATTAGCTCCTTTCAGCCTGTTTGTGCGTATCTGCATGTAGTCAAATTTCTTACTATGTGGTGACTCAAACCTAAAGGTATGAGTTACATTTCGTTTAGTAGGGGTTTAAAATCTTAAACCCTTACTAACAAGTAAGTGAGGCTTTAGCCTTGATTCTTTTCGATTGACTGAGCAGCATACATGGCCGCATTATATACCAGTTTTAACGGAAGTCCTTTTTCATCTGCAATTTTTCTGCAATCGTCATGTTCGGGGGTGATATTTTTAATGCATCCGTTAAGCGTGCCTATCTTGACTTTAATCATGCCATATTCAGTTTTTACGTCAACAAATTTCCTGTATAACTTCTTACGGCTTACCTTGTACTTTCTGATACCAAATGTTGTAGATTGGTCGAATATGGTCTGCTCCACTTTTGACAGGTTTACATCATCTACAATAATGCTGATGAGGGTTCCGGGGCGAGACTTTTTCATTTGCACCGGTGTTATATATCCATCCAGTGCTCCAGCATCTAATATCTTTTCCAGTAAGTAACCAAAATGTTCTCCGGGCATATCATCAATGTTTGTCTCCACCATCCAAACTTCATCTTGTTCGCTTACCGTGATTGTTTCACCAATCATTACCCTCAAGAGATTTGGAATCTGTGGAATTTCATAACTGCCGGCACCATATCCGGTTTGTAACAGTGAAATCTCCGGGCACATTTCTACGTTTATACCTAATGTGGTTAGAATAGCAGCTCCGGTAGGAGTTGTAAGCTCACGTTGTATGTTCGTACCTATCACGCGATGTCCCTTTAATAGTTCTACAGTTGCCGGGGCAGGGATTGGAAACTGTCCGTGATTGCATTTTACAAACCCGGTACCAGTCCGTATTGGTGAAAAATATATCTTTTCAATCTTAAGGTCATGGATGGCAATTACGGCTCCTACTATATCTATAATTGAATCGACAGCGCCAACTTCGTGAAAATGAACTTTTTCCGGCGAAGTGTTATGTACCTTTGCTTCTGCCTTTGCCAGGTTTTCAAAGATTTTGATGCTGTCTCTTTTTACACCCTCTCCCAGCGTACTTTCGTTAATAA
>JACZYU010000233.1 GCA_022570935.1 Planctomycetota bacterium
ATAAAGCGTACGGCGCTAAAATCAGTTCATTTTCTTTTAAAACATTTTCCTTGCGTTGGGATATTGGGAACCCGTCAGGTCGGCAAGACGACTCTTCTCAAGCAAGCCCTCCCTGAGGCCCCTTTTTTTGATCTGGAAAAACGTTCCGACTTTGAAAGGATTCAAAGAGATCCTGATTTCTTCTTGTCTCAATATAACCAACCGATAGTGATTGATGAATCCCAGATTCTTCCGGATATGTTTCCTGCCTTAAGAGTCGCCATTGATGCTAAACGGCATAAAAACGGTCAGTTTTTGATCAGCGGTTCAGGCTCACCTGATCTCCTTCGTCATATCAATGAATCTCTAGCAGGGCGGATAGCCACTTTTGATTTGGGTGGATTTTCTCTGGAGGAATCATGGGGAAGGACAATTTCGCCATTTTATCGTCATGTGGCTGAGGGTAAATTTAAGGCGTTGACTACTCTAAAGCCTAAGATGTCGACACAGCAACTCCTGGAAAGCTGCCTTTTTGGGGGGTATCCTGAACCATTCTTAAAACATAGAAGAAATGAAAAGGTTTTCTCTTTATGGATGGAAAACTATTTTCAGTCGTATATTAAGCGAGATATTCGTAATATATTTACTGGATTAAATATTCAAAATTATCAACGATTTGTAACTATGCTTGCAGGGGCTTCCGGACAAATCTTAAATGCATCTGAATTTGCGCGATCTCTGGACGTTTCTCAACCGACTGCAAAATTTTACTTTCAAATTGCGCATGGTACATTTGTATGGAGAATGCTTCCGAGTTACCAGAAGAATACGATCAAACGGATTAACAAGATGCCGAAAGGGCATATGCGCGATACCGGTCTGTTAAATCATATCTTAAAAAATCAAACCGTCGAACAGTTGCAATGCCACCCATTGTTTGGACGTATCTGGGAAACGTTTATTATTGAGACGTTAATCAAAGGATTCAACAATAGTCTTATCCCTGTGGAACCATATTTTTATCGGACAAGCAACCATGCAGAAATAGATTTGATACTGGAAGGAGGAGGATGGACTGTTCCGGTAGAAATTAAGTCAGGAACCGTTACGCCTAAGAAACGCCTTACAAATCTGGAGAACTTTGTTCGAGAGCATAAACTTCCATTCGGTCTTCTCATTAATAATGCTCAAGAAGCTACGCTACTGACTAAAAATATCTTACAAGTTCCAGCCGGGTGTTTGTGATCAGGAATGGAACCTTATAACTGAGCGGTGACAAGCAAAACCCCCATTCCTGACTATGGATTACAGGCAGGAAATGACCTGAAAGAGCTTACGTGGAAGAGATGTGCTGAAAGGTTTGTTGAGATCGTTGAGGAACGTAAAACGTAAATGTTAGCCATCAAGGAATATAAGCTATGTTGAAAGATTTATCTTGTTCAATTTGTGGAGGAAATTGCATTCCATTGGATGTAGTAGATTTCAATAAATCATGTGAGGAAACCAAGGGGAAATTTCTACGATTATCAGGGGTTCCTGTCTACTATTACCTTTGTAATAAATGTGGATTCTGTTTTACCCCAGAGTTTGGCAAATGGAATTTAAAGGAGTTCTCAGAGAAGATATACAACAAGAAGTATATCGAAGTTGATCCAGATTACAAAACAATTCGACCAGAAGCAAACGCTACAAATCTTGTCAATATGTTTAAAGGAAAGGAAGAATACATTAAGCATCTTGATTATGGCGGTGGCAATGGCCTACTAAGTGATTTAGTTAAAAAATTAAAATGGAAGTCATCCAGTTATGACCCATTTGTCAATCACGATATCAGCGTAGAGGAGTTAGGAGATTTCAACTTAATTACTGCTTATGAAGTATTTGAGCATGTTCCAGATATCAATAGTCTGATGTCACAATTAGATTTACTTCTTAAAGATGATGGCATTATTTTGTTTTCTACATTATTGTCTGATGGAAATATCAAGCCAAACCACCGATTAGATTGGTGGTATGCATCGCCGAGAAATGGGCATATTAGTCTTTTCTCAAAAAATTGTTTGGGTATTTTAGCAAAGAAATACAAGTTCAATACCGGAAGCTTTTCCTCTGGTTTTCATGTGTTTTTTAGACAGCAGATTCCAGACTGGACTGCACATTTATTTAAAGTTGGCTAACAGTCACATCCAGCGGACATCAAAAAGCGATACTCCTCGTCGCTCTGCTTTTTACTGCCGCTGATGTGAGGCGTAATGAAAATATAATGATGTCTACTAAATATTAAAAGGGGATACGAAGAAAAGTCTAACGTACTAATCAAGGTGACCCCGTTCACGGTTTAAGTCTGGAATGCAATTCTTTCAGACTTTTTTATTTCATCCTGTGTCTTAAGATATGCCGGATGCATTAATTTCAAATTTAGCATTCGCAAAAAGAGGGACAGACACTCTTTTATTTAATTAGTGTCTGTTGTATATGCTCAGTAATTAGGTAACTCTTTTGGTATAATAAACCGATACGTAAAGGAGGTCCTAATGCAATATTCACAACAAATAATTGTAAAGCGCTGGATACCTATTTTAAAAGAGTACGAACGAACTAAAGCGAAAATAACTCCTCGCCCATTTAAATTTGTTAAAAACATATGTGATGCGCATCACATATCAAAAAAAGAACTTGGCCGTTATTACCGGAAATGGATTGAAGGTAATAAGCAACCTGAATCCCTTCTACCCAATAAACGTGGAGCCAAACCAGGCAGCAGAAGAACACCTAA
>JACZYU010000234.1 GCA_022570935.1 Planctomycetota bacterium
TTAGGTGGGAAATATATTAAAATATCTACTAAAACTCAAAGATGTAGTGCCGAAAAATGAAGGGCGAAAACCGTAATCACTTGCAATTATTAGAGATACAATTTTTGCTTGTCGAACTTGGGTTAAGCCCTGTAAATAAAGCAACTTAGCAATTGAAACAAGTGGAAAGATATATTGTTGTAAATTGTTATGATTTTTAACTTTAGGCATTTTAGGCACTTTCAACTTGGAACTTTTAGGTATAAGTATGAGAGGCAACTCCGGTTTAAAATGATTAAGTTGCTGTTATCTTGTGAAAACTGTTAAAAGATCAAGAATAAGATCGTTATCTCCGGCTTTCTGGATAATTGATAAATGAAGCTTTGACTTAAAAGGTGTGAGCAAATTTGTGCTGGTTTATTGAGATTTGAGATGTTATAAAAGTCTTCAATTGGATATAACTAGGAGAAAGCGTAACTCCGTGTCAAGCTGTATTGGCTTGAACTTTATTAACCTTATGTTCCTGTATCATTTAACCTGAGAGGAGGGTATTATGAGTAAAACTCAAGGAATTCCTGAAATACGAATTGCGTTATTTGGACAAAGTGCTTCAGGTAAAACAACGTTGCTTGCAAGCTATTTTGGCAACCAACAAAGAAATAGTTTTGAGAAGGAACATGGTTCGGAAATTTTTTGCAGTTGAAGACACATCAAGGGGTAATAGATTACTATCAAGATACTATAAAATGGAGAGAGGAGAGTTTCCACCTGGTACAGATTATTATGAAACCTATAGTTTTAACTTCATGGTACATGAACTCCATGAACCCAGTTTTAAAATAGTATGGTATGACTATCCTGGCCGCTGGTGGGAAAATACTCCGAGCGATGCGGAAGAAAAACAAGTTCGTAGAAAGGCATTTGAGGATTTACTTCAATGCCACATTGGTATTTTGCTTGTCGATGGTGAACGCTTAAATAATGATGGAATATCCTATGTAAATTGTCTTCTCGATCAGTTTAAAAATGAAATCCGAAATATTAGAGATGCTTTAGCATCGGATGGCAAGCCAATAACAGATTTCCCTAAACAGTGGATTATAGCTCTTTCAAAAGCAGATATACTACCAGAAAGCAAAACTGCGGAAGATATTTGTAAAACAATTGTTTCTGACGGTTCTGAACAATTAGAAGGTTTAGCGAAAGTTATCGATTCAAAAGACTTTGGCTGTCAATATCTTCTAATTTCCTCTGTAAAAGGCAAAGATAACAAGGTTATAAATGCTCACCAATACATTGGAATTCAACTTATAGCTCCGATTGCATTAATGAGTGTTTTAGCTGAGTTGGCACGAAAAGTAGGCAGAGGGGGCGGTTATGGAACTTTTAAGGAAATATTTATAAAATTGAAAAGTTTAGTTGATTGTGTAGACAAAATGGACGATTTTCTTCCAAAGAAATACCAAGTATTAACGCATTTGCTTAAGGTTATGCAACTTCAAGAAGGGCTTGAGAAAAGCGTGGATTTTTTCCGAGGGGAACAAGCGATGGCTGCACAAAAGGGGGAAAAAATAGATGCAGCAATTTCTGCTATGAAGGCTGAATTAGCCAGCGATGCGGCTCAACGTGCATTTTATCGAAACCAACAATAATTGCAATCAAAATGAAACCCAATATTACCGTAGTAAACATCAACTTAGATCATTTGCTCTGGAGAACCAGAAGTAAGGGACAAGATTACGATTTCATAAAAATACCTAAATCGCCTTCTATTTATGGATGGTTTTCATTCTTTGGTAAGGTATTTTCTAATCGTGAACCGGATAAAAATCCAAAAAATATTATAGGAAAACTTGGGCCCTTTCAGTTCGTTGCAACTTGCTTTATTGACGATAAATATTTTGATCTGAGCAGAAGACCCATAAAGCAATACTTAATTTGGCTTCTTCATGATAACTATGATATTTCAAAGATAAAAGAATCTTTAGCAAATGATTGGGGCAAAGATTTCATATCTCCTTCCAAAGGATTATACCAACTCTTTTATGAATCATCAGATACCTCTAAATTAGACAGAGAAAATTACATTATAAATATTGAAAGATCTAGTGATAATTTTCAAAAATTAGAATACGAGGATATAGGGAAAATAGAACTACCTAAAAAAGATACTATTTCTTCCCGACATTTAGATCAAAAAACAAAAAAAGAAGTTGAAGAAACCTTTGAAGAAGCCATTGGAAAAGCCCTTATAGAAGGCGAGAAATGGGCGGTCAAAGTTGATAAAGGTGAATTTGTTAGTGTGAAAGTGTTTAAAAGAAAATACCTTGACCAATCCGGCAAAGAGCTCGAAGATTTTCTTCAGTGTTTGGCCAGATCGTTTGGGGGAAGCACAAAAGATCAATTTTTAAAGAGTATAGCAGGAAATCCTAAAGTTGGCGTGGGTACCCATGTTAGGAACTGCCAAAAAGGATTTGATTCAATAGTTAATGTTTTAAAAAAACACAGAAAACATGAAAAATTACTAGATTTAGATGAAAATAAAGGAAAAGCGTTTGTATCTGAATGTATTAATGAAGGCGCATCGCCAGACGATGAGTGTATTCGTAATATATATTTACGCTTAAAGGAATTAGCTAAGGAACTGTCGCAAAACAACTTGGACATATAAAACAAAAGCTAGAGCTTTGTACTTGTCTCGAATTTGGGGAATTATATGTTGATTTACCGTAAATAATATTGTAGAGATCATCGAATATTGTCCAA
>JACZYU010000235.1 GCA_022570935.1 Planctomycetota bacterium
TGCGACAGAGCTGGTTTCGGCTTTTACTCCCCCGCCTTAGTTAGTACCTTAAGTGTATTAAACGCATAATTGCGTAGCTTCACAATAAGCCTATGTAAAAGCAATAGGCTCTAATTATTGAAAAGTTACGTAAATATTGTATAATTTACACTTCAGTAACGACTCATCGTAGTTTATATGCACTTCCACGCTTTATTATAAATTGTGTTAAAAGGAACAAAATAGATATGCCAGAGATTAACAATTTTAAAAATGTAAATTTAGCCGGGCACCCCGAGCCATACGGGTTGTACGATCCTAAATACGAGCACGACGCCTGTGGTGTCGGTTTTGTAGCAAATATTGACGGAACTCCTACCCATACTATCGTTAAGAATGCCATACAGGTTTCTATAAATTTAGAACACCGCGGAGCAATCGGGAGTGACAAACTCACCGGTGACGGCGGCGGGCTTCTGCTACAGATCCAGGATGACTTTTTCCGTCAGGTATGTACCGAACAATGCCTCGAATTACCGCCCGCCGGAAAATATGGAGTGGGAATGTTATTCATGCCTCAAGATGAAACCAAGATTGAAAAATGCAGGCAAGCTGTACAGGAAATGGTTGAAGCAGAGAATTGTACACTGCTGGGCTGGAGAAATGTTCCAAGCAATGGTGATTCCCTGGGAGAACTCAGCCGCTTAACGCAGCCCACAGTACATCAGGTTTTTGTAACAAGCAATATACTTGAAGGTGCAGATTTTGAAAGAAAATTATATGTCATCAGACGATGTGTGGAGAAGGAAATCTCCTCATGGACAAAAGAAGATTTCAGCCAGTTTTACGCCTGCAGTTTTAGTCACAAAACCATTGTCTACAAAGGATTATTGACAGGAAGTCAGTTACCTGTTTTTTTTCCGGATCTGAACGACCCACGTTTTACATCAGCGTTTGCCATTATTCATCAGCGTTATAGCACGAATACATTACCTGCCTGGAATCTGGCACAACCTTTCCGGTGTCTTGCACATAACGGAGAAATCAATACCTTGAGAGGAAATATCAACCAGATGAAAGCCAGGGAGAAGAATTTAAATTCAGAACTCTTTGGCGACGATATAGAAAAAATAAAGCCCGTGATTCAAAATGAATCTGGTAGTGACTCGGCTATCTTTGACAATGTATTTGAGTTGCTTATCAATGCCGGCAGATCACTTTCACATACTGCCATGATGATGATACCAGAAGCCTATGGGAAGAAATATTATATGAGTGAAGACAAACGCTCGTTTTACGAGTATCACGCTTCTTTTATGGAGCCCTGGGATGGCCCTGCGGCCATTGTCATTACTGACGGACGGTATATTGGAGCCATACTGGACAGGAATGGTTTAAGGCCTGCGCGTTATACAGTCACAAAAGACGGCATGATTGTCATGGCATCCGAGACCGGTGTGCTCGATATCCCTGGAAAGGAAGTACGTCAACGTGGCAGGCTACAACCTGGAAAAATGCTTCTGGTAGATTTAGATCAAAACCGAATTGTCCCTGATAACGAAATTAAGGCAAAAATATCCAGGCAAGCGCCTTATCGGCGTTGGTTAAAGGAAAACCTGATCGAGCTCCGCGGCCTTTTTAACCCGTCAAGGGTGCCGGAAATTGATTTGAAAGTATTAAGGATCCAGCAACATGCGTTCGGGTATACCGAAGAGGACATAAATGTAATAATTTCGCATATGGCCAGTCGGGGGCAAGAGCCAATCGGCGCAATGGGGAATGATAATGCCCTGGCGGTGCTGTCCAACAAACCCCAACTATTATTTCATTATTTTAAACAATTATTTGCACAGGTAACCAACCCCCCCATTGATCCATTGCGTGAAGAACTGGTGATGTCACTGGTGAATTTTATAGGAAAAAAAGGTGGGCTCCTCGAAGAAACACCTGAACATAGTAGACAGATTAAACTGTCCCATCCCATTCTGACACCAACAGATATGTGGCGTATTCGCAATGCAAATCATCCGGATTTGATGGTGAGGAAAATCGATATTCTTTTTCCGGCACAAGGGGGAGGCGAGGCTTTAAAATCAGCAATGTACTCGTTTTTCGAAAAAGCGGAAAAACATATTGCCGATGGTGCTAACATCCTGGTCATTACGGACAGGTATATAGATAAGGACCGTTGTCCCATTCCTTCTCTTCTCGCCGTTTCCGGTCTGCATCATCACTTGATCAAGAAGGGACTGCGTCATTCATGCGGACTGATTATTGAAACGGGTGAAGCGAGAGAAGTTATGCACTTTTCTCTATTGATTGCATTTGGAATTACGGCAATTTGTCCATACGTTGCTTTCAGCTCTGTAAGAGAATTAGCGGAACAAGAACTTCTGGTAGATAGCAAAGACCCTGAAGATGCAATGGACGCATATATTTCTGCGATTAAGAAAGGTCTTTTGAAGTCACTTAGCCGCATGGGTATTTCAACGTTAAGAAGTTTCTTCGGGGCTCAGATTTTTGAAGCTGTTGGAATAGAGAAATCAGTAATTGATGAATATTTCTGTGACACTGCTTCGCGTGTAGGCGGTATAGGTCTGGAGGAGATTGCACAGGAAGTTTACGAACGGCACCGAAAAGCATTCCCTCCCGAAGGTAATCCAGATGAGCTCCTGGACGTCGGGGGCTATTTTTCCGTAAAATACGGCGGAGAAAAGCACCTCTGGACCCCTGAGTCAGTCTATAAATTACAACAGGCAACAC
>JACZYU010000236.1 GCA_022570935.1 Planctomycetota bacterium
CAGAAGAAATAAAAAGGGTGAGATAACAATGGAGGAAACAGAGGAGTAAGAACAACAACTACTCGTGTAACTTGCAAAGTAGTTATATTTTCGCATTTAAATTTTATTTATTTCAATTAATTTTTTTTTAAAGATTGCCAATAATGAAGATAATTGACTTTATAGGGGAAAACGCCGTAATAGAGGATTTACAATCTACCGATAAAGAATCGGTCATACGGGAAATGGTAGACGTATTGAAGAATTTAGACATGATTAACGAAAATGAATTAGGTGATATAATGGAAGCACTCATAAAAAGAGAGAAAGTGGGAAGCACAGGAATAGGTAAAGGAGTTGCGGTTCCTCATACTAAACATCAGAGTATCAAAAAAATAACAGGCGCATTTGCACGCTCAAAGAATGGGGTAGAATTTGATGCGCTTGACGGTGAGCCGGTTTACCTGTTTTTTCTGTTACTATCACCAAATGATTCAACAGATGTACATCTTGCTGCATTAGAAAAAATTTCGTCAGTAATTAGAAACCCGGATTTTCGCAATTTCGTAAGGAATGCATCAAATAAATCAGAAATGGTTGATATCTTAAAGGAAGTCGATGAGGCTAAGGCTCAATAGAAAAAAACTTTTGTTAACTAAATTAACCAATGCTTATAGAACGCAGGGTAAAGATAATAAATGCAAATGGTTTACATGCAAGGCCTGCGACGCGTTTTGCAGAAATGGCTAATAAGTTCAACTCAGAAATTTTTGTCAGAACAGAAGAAAAAGAAGAAGTAAATGGAAAGAGTATTATTGACCTTCTAACGCTGGGTGCAGGAAGAGGAACAGAAATATTAATAACTGCAGATGGTGAAGACAAAGAAATAGCCTTAGACGTATTAGAAGGTCTCGTCAATGATCGGTTTAACGAGGACAATATGGAAACAAGAAAAGGGATTGCTGTAGCGCCGGGTGTGGTAATAAAAGAAGCGTTCGTTTTGGAAAGCGAAGGTTATCGAATACCACGTCACCTCATCAAAGAAGACGAAATTGACAAAGAGATATCCAGGCTGGAGGAAGCAACATCATCCGCATGGAAAGAAATAGAAAAACTGGAAGAGAGTGTTTCAAAGAATTTAGGTTCACAAATCGGTTCTATCTTCGCAACCCATAAATTAATGCTTCAAGACAAGCAATTAATGCGTGAGTTTAGCGAAAAAGTAAAACAAAATAAATTCAGCGCTGAATACGCAGTGTCATTAGTCTTACGTGTATATATAAAAAAATTTGAAAGTATTAATGATTCATATCTTTCTGCAAGAGTTGGAGATATATATGATATAGAAAAAAGACTCTTAAGGAATTTATTAGGAGAAAAAAGGGAAGAACTCAATAACCTTACTAAAGAAGTTGTTGTAGTTGCGCATGATCTCAGCCCTTCTCAAATAGCATCTTTAGACACCACTAAAGTAAAAGGCTTTGTTACTGATCTTGGCAGCAGGACTTCTCATTCTGCAATAGTAGCAAGGGCTTTGGGAATCCCCGCTGTAGTTGGGCTGAGAACTGCCACAGCAGATATATTTGGCGGAGACCGTGTTATTATAGACGGCAACCGTGGGGTTGTAATTATTAGTCCGGACGAAAAAACCATTAAAGAATATCAATCAATTGAAGAAAACTTCCATGTCTTTGAAGAAAAACTCTCTTCTGAACTTAAAGATCTGCCAGCCGTAACTTTAGATGGCAGGGAAGTATCGATTCTGGGTAATATCGAATTTCCCCGTGATATAGGTCCAAGCTTAAGCCAGGGAGCGACAGGTATAGGTTTATATAGAACCGAATTCCTGTATCTCGGCAGCAAAGATACACCAACAGAAGAAGAACACTTTAACGCGTATTCACAATCAATAAAAGAACTGGGTAGTGACAAACCAATAATTATCAGGACCGTTGATTTAGGCGGCGATAAATTCTTCCCTGCAAATAGCAATAAAGAACTCAACCCTTTTTTAGGTTGCCGCTCCATCCGATATTGCCTGGAAAATCCAAAAATATTTAAATCTCAACTCAAAGCCATATTAAGGGCTTCTGCTATCGGTAATGTGAAAATTCTATTCCCCATGATCTCCTCGCTGCAGGAACTGCGACAGGCAAAGGATTTTCTCAAGGAAGTAATGGAAGATATGAACAAAACGGGAATAGATTTTGATGAAAAGATAGAAATTGGAATTATGATTGAAGTTCCGTCTGCCGCTATGGTAGCAGACGACTTGGCGAAAGAAGTTGATTTCTTTAGTATAGGCACAAATGACCTTATCCAATACACTCTAGCCGTAGACAGGAGTAATGAAAAAGTTGCCCACCTGTATACTCCGGCCCACCCTGCGATTTTAAGATTGTTAAAAATGACCATAAAGGCTGCTGAAGAAAATAATATAAATATTGGAATATGCGGTGAAATGGGTGGCGAGATTGAATACACTATCTTATTGTTAGGATTAGGCTTAAAGGAGTTCAGTGTTGCCCCTGCCATGATAATACCGGAAATAAAAAAGATTATTAGATCCGTCACATACGAAAGAGCAAAGGAAGTAGCAGAAACTGTTTGTTCATACAACGACCCCGCAAAAACTACAGAGTATCTCCGGAATATTGCGCGTGAAATCATACCCGAATTAATATATTAAGGCCAAAGTTGATTTATCTTTCCGCATAGTTTGACTTCTATAATTCTTGTATTTACCTGCCA
>JACZYU010000237.1 GCA_022570935.1 Planctomycetota bacterium
TAAATATCAGTAAAGTGTGCTAATGCCTGCTGTTTCATATTACTGCACTCCTTTTTGCCCAAGAGCCTGAAGATATGCGATCAATGCTATAATCTTCTTATCTGACACGTCTGCTTTTACTCCCTGATCTCTTAATCTTGCGGCAATTCCCAGTGCCTGTATTTTTGCCAAGATGGTCGCATCAGATATATCTTTATCTGAATAAGGAACTCCCAGTCTCTTGAAAAGCGATATTGTCTTTTCCAGATTTTTAAAATTAATCTTTGATGAAAATAACCAGGGGTAAGCCGGCATAATTGATTCTTTTATAACAGCTCTCGGATTCTCCATGTGCATATAGTGCCAGAGATCGGGATATTTCTTTCCTAATCGCGCTAAATCAGGGCCGGTCCGTTTAGATCCCCACTGAAATGGCCTGTCGTACATAGACTCTTCGATTGTTGATGCCGCTCCATACCTTAACTCATCAGAATGTATTGATCGAATCATCTGGGAGTGGCAGGCATAGCAACCTTCCTTGACGTATATGTCTCTTCCTACCTGTTCTAATGGTGTAAACGGCTTAACCTTGTTTTCCGTTTTAACGTATTTATTGATAGAAAGAATCGGCACAACTTCGATTATAGAACCGGCTAATATAGCAATAAGGGCCAATATGGTAAAAGTGACAACCATCCCTTCGAGTCTTCTGTGTCCTCGTTCAGAATGATTGATGGCAGAAGGTGCTCCTTTGATTTGCACCGTTTCATCTGCTAAATCTTTTGGCGCTTGTTTGATAGTTTTGTAGACGTTGTACAGCAAGAGAACAAAGCCGGCCAGAAACAATACACCCCCTATTGCGCGAAAGAAAAAGAGCGGTACAATGCGAATTACTGTTTCAACGAAATCAGGATAAACAAGGTTGCCATTTGCATCTATGGCTCTCCACATTAAACCCTGGGTAATTCCAGCGGCCAGCATGGAAACGTAGTAAAAGAGTATACCCAGGATACCTATCCAGAAATGAATGTCTGCCAGTTTTTTGCTATATAATTCTGTCTTCCACAACCTGGGGACAATATAATATATCATCGCAAAAATCAGAAAACCATTCCAGCCCAATGTTCCTAAATGTACATGGCCAACAATCCAGTCAGTGTAATGGCCCAGAGCGTTTACAGCCTTTATGGATAAAAGCGGTCCCTCAAAAGTCACCATTGCATAAAATGTTATGGCCGCAACCATAAATTTTATAACAGGATCGGTTCTTAATAAATTCCACGAACCACGCAGTGTTAGAATACCGTTAACGGCTCCTCCCCAACTCGGAGCCCAAAGCATTACGCTGAAAATTATACCCATTGTTTGAAGCCATTCAGGTAAGGCTGTGTTTAAGAGGTGGTGTGGCCCTGCCCAGATATAGAGAAAAATGAGAGACCAGAAATGAATGACCGAAAGTCTATAACTATAGATCGGCCTGTTTGCCGCCTTTGGCATATAATAATACATCAAGCCCAGGAATGGTGTGGTAAGAAAGAAAGCCACTGCATTGTGCCCATACCACCATTGAACAAGGGCATCCTGGATACCGGCAAAAACTATGTAACTTTTAAAAAAACTGATTGGTATACTTAATGCATTTACAGTATACAGAAGTGCAACTGTGACAATGGTGGCTATATAAAACCAGATAGAAACGTACATATGTTTTTCATTACGCTTTAATAGTGTACCAAAAAAATTAATGGCAAATACAACCCAAATCAGGACAACAGCAATATCGATAGGCCATTCCAGTTCAGCGTACTCTTTACCCTGTGTCAAACCGAGTGGTAAAGTGATTACCGCTAATACAATAATAAATTGCCATCCCCAGAAGTGAAGCTTGCTTAAACTATCTGAAAACAATCTCGTCTTCAAAAGTCTTTGTGTGGAATGATAAATTCCTGCGAAAATAGCATTACCTGCAAATGCAAATATTGCGGCATTTGTATGCAACGGCCTTAACCGACCAAACGTTAACCAACTTGTGTTAAGGTTGAGTTGCCAGACTGCCATTTGTGCGGCGATAATTATCCCTACTAAAAAAGCTATTGTTGCCCAGAATATGGTTGCCAGAATGAACATCCTGACAATCTCGTCATTATATTTAACCTGAACGAGTCCAGAGTTGCTATCATTCGAAGCACTCATTTTCCTGTTCCTTTCTCATAATTTCGAGTTGGTTTCATTTTTTGTAACAGTCGTGTATGGTGGGCAATGCCCACCCTACTGTAGCTATTTACTATTTGTGCTTCACCTTATTTGGTCAAATCTGTGTTACCAGCCCGACAAGCATTCTTGCGGGTCTGTAAAATCTGTGGTTTCTCTTTATTATCAACTTGCGCAGCTATGTTCTCATTCCAGTCATCGATTAATATCTTGTGTGCTGGTGTTTCAAGGTCGTCAAATTGTCCATCCTTAACGGCCCACAAGAAAATCAAGACGAAAAAAGATACTAAAATAATTGCAATGGGAATGATTATGTAAAGGATTGTCATTAGAATTACTGTATCAGAATTTCATAATTGGCATATCTACATGAGTCCAGTTGTCATAATTTCTTGGCTTTTACGAAGTTTCAGCCCGATCATCGAAACTCTTCTGAGCACAGGACCGCCTGCCATAGCCTGTTCCAACAATCGGATAATCTCCCGTATGGCCATATTGTGCAGGCTTCTCTTACTGGAATCAAGTAGATATGCCTATA
>JACZYU010000075.1 GCA_022570935.1 Planctomycetota bacterium
TCTACCTCTTCTGTTGTCAGTTCCGGGTAAATGGGTAAAGACAATATTTCTTCGGCGTTCCTCTCACTTATGGGAAAATCTCCTGCTTTATGACCAAGCTTTTTATAAGCTTCCTGCAGATGGATTGGAATGGGATAATGTATTTGTGTGCCAACTCCTCGTTCCTGTAGATAATCTTTTAAATCATTTCTTTTATTTACCCTGATTACAAAAAGGTGATATACGTGTTTTGCCCATGGCCTTTCGCATGGAAGTTGTACATTTGAATTATAGAGTAGTTGCCGGTACAGTGTGGCTATTTCTCTTCGTCTGTCTGTCCATTCATTTAAGTACCTTAATTTAACTCGAAGTACAGCGGCCTGAATCTCATCAAGTCGAGAATTAAACCCCTCAATCTTTGAAGTGAACTTTTTCACTTCTCCATAATTTCTGAGCATAATCAGTTTTTTATATAATTCCTCATTGTTCGTAACTACCATTCCGCCATCACCGTATGCCCCCAGGTTTTTTGTTGGATAGAAACTGAAGCAACCCATATCACCAAATGTTCCTGCATTTTTACCATTGTACTTAGCGCCGTGGGCCTGACATGCGTCTTCAATGACTCTTAAATTATGCGCTTTTGCCAATTTCATTACTTGCTCCATTTCCGTGGTGTGGCCATAAAGATGCACAGGCAGAATAGCTCTTGTTTTATCTGTAATCTTTTCCTCTACTTTCTTTAAATCCATAGTGTAGGTATCTGGCGTGATATCAACAAATACAGGTTTGGCCCCGGCAAATGATATGGCAGAGATAGTCGGAACTGCCGTATTTGGAACAGTAATTACTTCATCTCCGGGTCCGATATCACAAGCTCTTAAAGAAAGATGCAAAGCTTCCGTACCTGAACCCACTCCTACGGCAAATCCAGCACCTGAGAAATCTGCAAATTCCTCTTCAAACAGTTTGACATTTTCTCCCAGAACAAATATTCCTTTTTCGAAGACACATTTAAAGGCGTTATCTAGCTCTGCCTTCAGCTGTTCATATTGCCTTTTAAGGTCGAAAACTGGGATTTTCATTTTGCTATATTATTAAATTACCAATAGTGGTTTCTGTATTTCTCATAGTAATCAAATGATGAACGAAGTCCTTCCTCCAGAGAGACCTTTGGCTGCCATCCAACGGTATTCTTAATCTTTTCATAATTTGCAATGTAATCTCCAATTTCTATCTTTTTAAGGTCATCCTTGAACGGTATCAGTTCATAATTGCCTTTACCATAGACATCTATCATTGTCTCTACCAAATCTATCAGGTTTTTCGGAATACCACCAAGGTTAAAGACTTCACCATTGGCTTTTTCATTACAAGCTACCAGTAACAATGCCTCTACAACATCATCAACATAATTGATGTCTCTGATTTGTTTGCCGTCACCGTATAGCGTTACTGTCTGTTCCTCTATTAATTGTCTTATAAACCAGTTAATTATTCCCTGCTTGTGATGTCTCATCTGGTGTCTGGGTCCATAAGTATTCGTTAATCTGAGAGAAACAGCTCTTATACCATAAATATTATTGTACAGGATGTGATATGATTCTCCTGCAATATTATTTATTCCGTTAACATCTGTCGGGTGCATCAGGTGCTTTTCATCCACAGGCAGGTAGTCTGCTTTTCCATATTGCCCTCTGGTACCGGCAAAGATAATTTTGACGTCTCTGTTGTTTTTGCGACAAGACTCCAGGATCGATAACTGGCTCCTGCAATTAATTTCCAAATCGGTAAACGGGTCATTCATGCTGTCTATGTGGCTTAATGTCCCTGCAAGATTGAAGATTATATCCTTGCCCTTTACAAGATAGTCCATGCTATGCTTATCTCTGACATCGGTAATGTTTACCTTTACCTTGTTCTCGATTCCATTAATATTAAAATTATTCCCTCCGTATTCAGGTATCAGGGAGTCGATAAGATATATGTCTGCTTCTATCTTCGCAAGCCGGTGAGCTAGTGTGCTTCCTATGAAACCCAGACCTCCGGTTATCAATATTTTCTTGTTTTTGAAGTAATTTTCCATTTTACTTTTCAGCAATAATAATCAATGTATTTCCACCCAAAAGGATATCTTTAGAAAGTGTCTCTTTTAGCCAGTATCTTTCCTTTGCTTTTTTTGGCCAAAACCAACAATATAACTTTATCAATAATGTGACAGGAAATAAAAAAATCATCTTTGGCTTTGGCCTATCTATATCCAATTTAATTATGTGGAAACCATTACTTTCAAGCATAAATCTCAAAATTGGATAGCTGACAAAGTTGATGTGCATCATTGCCGTATTGCAATTAAATCTCTCTTTAAACATTTTTTGACTTACTGGCTTTGTAAAGGAACCGGTTAAGAGAAATTTCATCCTTCTTTCAATATTCAAATAGTTAGGTATTGCGATAAATAGCTTCCCACCTTTTTTTAGAAGTCTTTTAAACTCTCTCATTGCATTGTGAGGGTTTTCAAGGTGTTCCAAACCATCAATACACGTAATGAAGTCAAAATGATTTGTTTCTAATGGCATACTTTTATTTAAATCAGCTACTTTGAACTCTATACCCTGTGCTTTGAACATTTCAGGGTTTATGTCACAACAATAGCATTCAAAACCAAATTCCTTCAGCTTCGATGACAATATGCCTGTCCCTGAAGGGACATCCAGAAGTTTCCCTCTTCTCTCATTTTGTAAGAATTGGATTATCTTTTCATGAGTTTCTATTCTTGCAAGAGCTACCAGCCCTTGAGTATTTTGTTCACATACGGAATCAGTCTTTTTCATAAGTTGTTAATATGGCCAATCACCATAACAATAAATGCCATGATTTATTCATTTAAATGCATTATGTAGGTATTATTCAACCTTATTGAGCTCTATCAATATCTGGGTACATAACCCCTAATATTAAATTATGTCAAGTAAAATTCCAATTCTTGAATAGATAATAACTCTATTTAATAAAAGAATTTCCAATATATAACTTGAATTTTTTTTAATCTGAATCATAATAATAAAAAGCAATATTTTCAATCAATTTACTTAAAGATAGATGAAGCTAATTTCAGATACAATAAAGGAAGTTCCAGTTAAGAGAAGAATTTCTGTGGGTGATTTCCAGTTCGGTGCGGAAGAAAGGGCTGCCATTAATGAAGTATTGGATGCCGGAAGACTTTCCGAATGGAAGAAAGTTAATGAGTTTGAAAGACTATTTGCTGATTACATTAATACGAAACATTGCGTAGCCGTTAACTCCGGTACATCTGCTTTGATAGTAGGACTATCAGCATTAATATATGACTCTAGATTTCCAAAAGTTAGAAAGGGTAGTAAGGTAATAACAACACCATTGACCTATGTTGCAACAATAAATGCTATTGTATTAACAGGCTTGGAACCGGTTTTTGTAGATGTTGACCCCAATAATTTTTCAATACTACCTCAAAAGATAGAAGAGCATCTGAAGAATGCAGATGATCCGGAAAATTATTCTATCATCTTGCCGGTACATCTTATGGGGTATCCCTGTGATATGGATGAGATAAAGAGAATAGCGGAAGAATATGATTTGATTGTCCTTGAAGATTCTGCCCAAGCTCATGGCTCACTCTATAAAGGGCAGAAAACCGGATCACTATCCTTACTTTCTATTTTTTCTTTTTACATCGCACACAATATACAGGCAGGTGAGATGGGAGCAGTAGTGACAGATGATGAAAAACTGACAAGCCTGATGAGGAAACTGAAGGCTAACGGTAGAATGTGTGATTGTCCTGTTTGTACAAGGCCAAATGGATATTGCCCTTACTTTCCCCAAGATGAAGATGAAGATTATGATCCGCGTTTCGTCCATGATGTTATAGGTTATAATTTTAAAATAATGGAGTTCGAGGCGGCCCTGGGAGTAAGCCAATTGAAAAAAGCTGATTTTATATTTGAAAAAAGACAAAATAATGTACGTTTTCTTAATGAACGTTTAGATAAATATTCTGATGATTTGCAATTACCAGCATTCTCAAAAGACGTAAGCTATCTAGCGTATCCAATTGTAATAAAGGAACATAGCAAATTTACCAGAAAGTATTTGCGGGAAGAACTGGAGAAAAATGGTATTGAAAACAGGCCTCTCTTTGGATGTGTTCCTACCCAACAGCCGGCATATAAATATCTTCAGGTAAAATATGAGGGTAAAATACCAAATGCAGAATATATCGGCAAGAACGCCTTTTACATTGGATGTCATCAGTATCTTAACCAGGATGACCTGGAATATGTAGTTAGCATATTCGAAAAGATATTTTCTTGATTAATACAAGCCCAACTTTCTTTTAATCACCGAATTTATAGAAAGTTTAATGCATTATATTTCTTATCTTATCACTTAACTCTGTGTCAAAACCCAGTTTATCTATAATCATACCTACCTACAATGAGAGGGAAAATATTAAAATCCTCATTCCGGAAATTGAGAAGACGTTTAGGCATGTAAATCATGAAATAATAGTTGTGGATGATAATTCTCCTGACGGAACGGCGATGGTGGCAGAAAATGAGTCCCCATAATATTTAAAAGATAAGTGTATAAGAGTTGCATACACTATTGTGATATCTATAATTAAAGGAAAAAGATGAACAACATATATTATTTCTAAAACAATGCGATGTAATAAAATATCAATAGTAGTTCCAACATATAGAGAAGCACAAAATGTCGACATATTGACAAGACGCATTCATAAGACTATGACAGAATGTAATATATCTTATGAAATAATATTCGTGGATGATGATAGCCAGGACGACATCGAAAAAATAATCTCAAATCTCTCCGCTAAGGGTTTTAATGTGAGGCTCATACAACGAAAAGATGAGCGTGGACTTGCGTCAGCTGTTCTTCGTGGCTTTTCAGAAGCAGAAGGAGGGATTCTGGTTTGTATGGATGCCGATTTGAGTCATCCTCCTGAAGCCATACATGTGATGATAAATAAGATCCTGAAAGATAATGCTGAATTCGTAATAGGCAGCAGGTATGTAAATGGTGCAAGCACCGATTATAAATGGACAATTTATCGCAGGATAAACAGCAAAATAGCCACGCTAATTGCAAAACCTTTTACAACTGCAAAAGATCCGATGAGTGGGTTTTTTGCTATACCTGAAAGGGTTTACAAGCGTGGAAACAGCTTTAATCCGATAGGCTATAAGATTGCGCTTGAACTGATGGTAAGGTGTAGATGTGAGAAAGTATTAGAAGTGCCAATTCATTTCTCAGAACGCAAATATGGTAAAAGCAAGTTAACCATTAAAGAGCAATTGAATTATTTGGTACACATAAAAAGATTGATTAGCTACAAATTAAAACTCTTAAAGAATAAACTATTGCCGGTTAATAGTCAGTATAATAAATAGTTTTATAGAGGAATAGTATCTAACATGCCAGACAAACATTCTAAATATGCAATTCTCATTATAATTTCAGGCTTTCTTGCAAGGCTGATAAATATAGGCCAGCCTTTGTTTGACGTTACAATGTGGAGGCAGACTGATACCGCAGCCATAGCACGTAACTTTTATTACAATGGAATGAACATATTCTACCCTCAGGTATTGTGGGGTGGTGCCACTGAAGGCTACGTTGGGGAAACTGAATTCCAATTGTATACTTTTGTTGTAGCAATATTGTATAAGATATTTGGTGTTCATGAGTATTTAGGGAGGTTGGTTTCTATATTTGCTTTCTGTGGAGGAGCATTCTTTTTATATAAGTTGGCGCGAAGATACATTGGAGCACAAGGGGCAATAGTAGCCTTACTCTTTTACACATTTAATCCGCACATATTTTTCTATTCAAGGTCTTTTCAGCCGGATTCGACAATGCTCTTTTTCTCTATAACCATGGTCTATTTCTTTTCACAGTGGATAGATACTGAAAGACGTAAAGACTTTATTCTCATGACGCTTTGTGGGGCGTGTGCGTTCTTGGTTAAGTTGCCGGCAGCCTGCCTTGGGTTACCTTTGTTGTATCTGTGTGTAGTGAAGTATAGATGGAAGTTTTTTCTGGAATGGAAACTGTGGCTTTTTGCATTTCTTACACTTTTTCCTCCTGCCCTATGGTATATCTTTTCGTATAAATTAAATTCACTAAATGGGGTTTCATTTGGTGCGTATCATGTCGGCACAATGTTTGGACCAGAGTATATTGCCAGTTTAGACTGGTATAAGACTGTTTTTTATGTGTACATATTCCAGAGGAACTTAATATACGTTGGCGCTGTGCTTGCCGTTGTTGGGTTCTTTGCTGCAATCAGGAAAAAGGATTTATATCTTTTCCACTTCTGGATACTGAGTCTGCTAATTTTTTTCTTTTTTAATCCTGAGACAACCGGTCATCACTCGCATTGGTCTATGCCTCTTACTGTGCCTTCTTCCATATTCATTGCATGGACGATAGTGACCTATTGTCATAGAATTAAGAATTTCAGAATAAAACAACTGCATGCATTGGAAAAATATCTGATTATACCTTTCTTTATATTAAGCATTATCCTTTTGCCGATAATTAGTTTTCACAAGATTAAGGCTAAGTATAAACCTGAAAGGCTGGAAAAGGATATGCCAATTTATATTGCCGGAAACAAGGTAAGAGCGATAAGTCCCAAAGATGCCCTGATTATTACGGCACATTGGGGCGGCCCCGAACTCCTCTATTATTCTGATAGAAGAGGGTGGAGAATGGAATCCAGTAAATGTTCAATTGGATCTGTTGAAGACCTTAGAAAAGCAGGTGCAACATGGTTTGTGTCATCCAGGGTTATGGAGATCAACAAAGACGTTATTTCACATTTCCAAAACAACTATGAGGTAATTGAATTAACTGATCAATACATTATTGTAAAATTGTGAAAGAATTGTGATACAGGGACATGAACGTCATGTGCTTTAACAAGTGTGTGACTGGGATGTTCATCTGAATATGACTTCTGAAGAAAAAGAAATTAGCATGCATGACGAAAACGATGTTTACCTGTCTATTGTGATCCCTGCATATAATGAAGAAAAGAGGATCGGAAACACACTTGATAATATAATAAATTACTTGAATAAGAAAGATTACAAGAGTGAGATTATAGTTGTGGTTGATGGAAGCACTGATTCGACAATGAATGTGATTAAAGAGTTCGGGAGTAAGGACTCCAGGATAAAAGCTACTGAGAATAAGATTACCAGAGGGAAAGGATATTCAGTAAAGAAAGGTATACTGGAAACAAGGGGAAAATTTGCATTGTTCACAGATGCCGATCTGTCAACTCCCATAAACGAAGTCGAGAAACTTATACATTGGCTGGAAAAAGGTTATGATGTG
The DNA here is from genome assembly GCA_022570935.1 of Planctomycetota bacterium. Lineage (GTDB taxonomy): Bacteria > Planctomycetota > Brocadiia > Brocadiales > Scalinduaceae > Scalindua. The sequence continues at coordinate 7,393 of JACZYU010000075.1, forward strand.
GCTATAGGTTCAAGAAGTTTAAAGGATTCCCAGGTAGAAATACACCAACCGTTTGTACGCGAGAGTATGGGAAAGATATTCAATAAAATCATGTCTTTATTAGTGTGTAAAGGTTTTAAGGATACTCAATGCGGTTTCAAGTGCTTCAAGAGGCAGGTAATAAATAAAATATTCAGCAGGCAGATTATTAAGGGTTTTGCCTTTGATGTTGAAATTATTCTAATTGCTGAGAGACATGGATTCAGGGTGAAGGAAGTGCCTGTAAGATGGTTAAATTCACCACATTCAAAGGTGAATATTATAAGAGATCCATTAATAATGTTTTGTGACTTGTTGAGAATCAAGTTTTATGATTTGATGAAGAAATATTAGGGTTGCCGAGAATCACGAGATAGACTGATAAATTTACCAATGAAATATGCAATTTTTATAATAATTTCAGGTTTTATAGCAAGGTTGATAAATATAAAGCAACCCTTACTTGAGGTTGCCATGTGGAGGCAATGTGCGACGGCATCAATAGCACGTAATTTTTACTACAATGGAATGAACATATTCTATCCTCAGGTATTGTGGGGTGGTGCAACAGAAGGCTATATTGGAGAAACAGAGTTTCATCTATATCCGTTCACTGTGGCAATACTGTATAAGATATTTGGTGTTCATGAGTATTTGGGGAGGTTGGTTTCGATACTTGCTTTCTGTGGAGGAGCGTTTTTCTTATACAAGCTGTCAAGAAAATATTTAGATAAGACATCGAGTTTGATTGCCTTGCTCTTTTATACATTCAATCCCTATATTTTCTTCTATTCAAGGGCTTTTCAGCCGGAATCAACCATGTTGTTCCTGTCTATTACGATGCTTTATTTTTTCTCGGAGTGGATAGACAAGGAAGGCTGGTGGAGATTTGCTCTAATGACATTATGCGCAACTACAGCGTTCCTGGTAAAAATGCCTACAATATGTTTAGGACTGCCCCTGTTATATCTTTGTTTGAGAAAGTACAAGATTAATTTCATATTACAATGGAGGTTGTGGCTTTTTGCCATTATAAGCCTTGTGCCTATTATATTATGGTGCAAACATTCTTCCTACCTTAAAAGCATAAACGGTTTATCCTGGGGCAACTTCTACCTTAGCAGTTTTTCAACTTACATAGATCCTCATTTTTATGTGAGAGTATTTTTTACTGAAATATTTGAAAAGTGCCTGATATATATTGGGGGTATATTTCTTGTCTTGGGCATAGTATTTACATTTAAGAATAAGGAGTTCAGATTCATATACTACTGGATACTGGCGATAATTATATTCTTCTTTATAGGGGCGGAGAAAACCGCGCATCATACGTACTACACCATACCAATCATTGCACCTGCGTCCATATTTATCGGGTACGCCATTAGTAACTGTCTCAGATTAATAACAGCTTACAAGATAGTTGGAATGAAGAGAGTTGTTTTACTATCACTATTTGTATCCATGGTGGCATCTCTTCCTCTTATCAGCTACCATAAAATAACGGGTAGGTATAAGGCGAAACGGCTGGAGAAGGACTATCCTATATTTTATGCCGGGAAGATAGTTGATGAAACAATACCAGAGAATGATCTTATAATAGGTGGCTTGTGGGGAGGCCCAGAGATCCTGTACTATTCCAATAGAAGTGGTTGGGCTATAAATGTAATTAGTTGTTCAATAGAAAGTATAGAAGGTTTAAGACAGAAAGGTGCAAAATATTTTGTTACAACTGCACAGGAGGCGATGGACAGTAATGTGCTTGAATATCTGAAGAATAAATGCGAAACAATCAGATCAACCAGTGAGTACCTTATTGTGAAGTTATAATATGCATGAGAAGTTTGAATATGTAAATTGTGACTTATGTAATAATAATGAAACGACACTCCTGTTCACCAAGGATGGTTATAATCATGTCAAATGCAATTCTTGCGGATTAATCTACGTCAACCCCAGATTAAGGCATTCCAAAGATAATCTGGATAGTTTCTATGCGTCAAACGAAGATCCCGAAGGTTTAATAAAGAGTCTTCTCCGCAGGGCCTATTCTGCCAGGAGGCAAAAGATATTTTGTGCAGAATTGAAGAAAATGGAAAGATACAGAGAGTCGAATAGAATCCTTGATATAGGATGTTCATTCGGTGGATTTTTATATGCAGCAAAGAATCTAGGCTGGGAAGCAAAAGGAATAGAGACAGTTTATAACGTAGGTAAGTATGGGAAGGAGTTGTATCATCTCGACATCTTCTTTGGAACACTGGAAGAGGCAGGACTTGAACCGGCTTCATTTGACGTAATCAGGCTGAATAATATTATAGAGCATATACCACTTCCTTCTCAATTTCTCGCAGACGTAAATAAATTACTCCGGAAAGGAGGTTTGTTAAGTGTTTCAACCCCTAATTACGACAGTTACTCAGTCTCTATCTGTGGTAAAGAGTGGATATACTTCGATGGTAAACATCATATCGTTTTCTTCACACCGGCGACGTTAAGAGAGATCCTTGACAAAAATGACTTTACGACCGTACTTTTAAGTACAAAAGGGTTTCATATCAGGGTTAAAGATAATGTTTCTCATAACCTTGCAAAAGAGACATTATTTAAACTATCAGAAAAAGCTATCTCTCAATTCGTCCGTCTTACCAAGAAAGGCCATAGGCTGAAAATCTGGGCAGAGAAAAGGTAAATGCCAACAGTAAGCGTAATAATACATACTTTTAATAACGAAAAGTTTATTGCAGAAACTGTAGAATCAGTCCTCAGGCAGACATACAATGACTATGAGATTATTGTTGTTGATGACGGCTCAGAGGACGGTACACGTGATGCTCTTCTTCCATATATGCAGAAGATAAGGTATCATTACAAGGAAAATGGAGGGGTTGCAAGCGCCAAGAATGCAGGTATAAGTTTATCTGACGCAGAATTTATAGCGTTCCTTGACCACGATGACTTATGGATTCCTGACAAACTCAAGATACAGATGGAACATTTTAACAGTAATCCACAAGTGGGATTAGTTTATGCTAAATATACCAGTTTCAGGGATGGTAAAGAACTGAGAACGAAACCGGAGAAAGGATACAGCGGTTGGATATTCAAGGAACTTCTTTCCAAAAGCTTTATCCAGACTTCAACCGTGGTGGTAAAAAGGGAATGCCTGAATGCTGTTGGCCCATATGATGAATCTTTTACTCTCGGAGACGAATATGATATGTTCTTAAGAGTAGCGAAAAGATTCCAATGCAGTTTCGTTGATAAAGAGCTTACAAGGTACAGG
>JACZYU010000076.1 GCA_022570935.1 Planctomycetota bacterium
AAAATATATTGCTGAGTTTTTAGGAACTTTTACACTGGTATTTGTTGGGGCTGGTTGCGTTTGTGCAAACAGCTACTTGGTGAAGGCCGGTTCACCGGGATTTGGGCTTTTAGGAATTGCTATTGCATTCGGCGTTGTTGTTGTCGCAATCGTTTATTCGTTAGGTTATATCTCAGGTGCACACATAAATCCTGCAGTTACTATATCCATGGTCATGACGAACAGGATGGGTGTGGATTGTGGCCTAAAGTATATTCTCTCTCAACTCGCAGGGGCATCATTCGCCGGATTCTTGTTAAGAGTTTTATTTCCCGAGGCTTTATATAGCACTTTTTTGGGGACATGCGTATTAGGTTCCGGTGTCACAATAATGCAGGCTATTCTAATGGAGGCAGTAATAACGTTTTTACTGGTATTTGTTGTGTATGCTACCGTTATAGACAAGAGAGCGAATCCAACATTAGCAGGGTTTGCGATAGGATTTGTTGTTTTATTTGGTGTAATGGTTGGAGGACCAATAAGCGGTGGTTCCTTAAATCCTGCACGTGTGTTCGGACCTGCACTTGCTTCGGGACATTTTGCTAATCATTATGTATGGTGGATTGGACCTATTTCAGGTGGTGTTGTTGCAGGATTTGTTTATGAATATTTATTTGCTGAGAAAAGAGAAGTACTATTGTTCAAAAAGCCATTGGAAATAATTAGTAGTTTGGTGAGGGGATCACATAAGATAAAGGAACTCGTAGGAAAACGTATCTCGTCATTACATATTAAACCACTACATTAATTTGTGATTAACTAATTCAGGTATTGGGGGACTCCCGCCTAAAAAGCACCGCCTAGCAGCAGGCTGTGTCGCAATTGTCATCCGGAACTTGTTTTGGGATCTCTAATGTTGCTAAGTCATTGAAATTATTAGATTCTGAAATAGATCCAGAATGACAAATCATGTATTTTGGCTATTGTGACACAGTCTGCAGACCGGCGGGAAGGCAGAAATTCTTTAATTCCCCGGCCCAGACCACAGTGTAGGCATGAATACTTAAATCCTTCCCTGCCCGCCGGTTTGTTAGGCGGGAATTCTTCAATCGTACAAGGTATTATTCTTTCTTGTAATTACCTGCATAGATAGAATTGAGAAAATGCAGTATCCAAGGAAGAAATAGAAACCAAATTCAAATCGGGCTCCCAGATTCAATAACCCTCCCATATTGGAGGCATTGGCCGCCATGAATGCAACAATAATGGCTATTACGAATACGTCAGCCATTGACCACTTGCTTATCACACTGCTTATTAAGAATGCTTTCCTGCTATTTTTCGAGTCACGAAAAATAGCGCCCAACAACATCAGCAGGATCTTTGTAACCGGAATTACTATACTGAACAGCATCACCAGGAAGCCGACAAAACCGTTACCGGAGCGGAAAAGCTCTTTGACTGTCCCCTTTATACTTCTTGTCTTGCTGTAGGCCTCAATTTCTCCTTCGATATTATTAAGCCCTAACATTGCGGTAACCATCCCTATCATTCGTGTGGCCTTACCTCTTTCATCTTTTTCTGACTTATCTTTACCTCTCTTCATCGACTTTTCAACCATTGAATCGATAATAATGTCTATCCCCGTCTCAGTCATCTTTGCTTTATCAATCGTCCCGGTCAGAGTAAGCATGGGCTGAGTGACTCCGGGGATCAGTAGTGCAAGGGAGATTATGGTAATAATTATAACTGTAGTAAGCTTTGGTGTTTCCATACTAAACAATCCTCTTTTCTTTGTTTCTTATTTTTCCCTCTCGCCAAGACGCTAAGAACGCTCCCCGGACAGAAGGCGCCGAGGACAAGAGGGAAAAGACAATTTGATAGGATAACGGGATAAAATTTCAAACGACAAGCATCAAATTTCAAATAATACTCAATCTTCAATATTCAATCTTAACTCCTGCTCCGAACTCCGAACATTCCGCTCTCTGCGCCTCTGCGTTAAGTCTTTTTCACGGTTTCATTATTTCAATGTTTCCGCCACAGTATACGTTATTTGCAATAGCGGCCTCTATAGCCAATCGAGCTATTTCTTCAGCACTTTTTTTCTGATCATACAGCACGTGCATTGCTCCAATTGCATAATCACGACCGACCCCGATAGCGTAAAATTTCAGGAACTCTGTTACGCACATATCTGATGAAATATAAAAGATACGCTTTTTAGTGGCTATCAAAAAAGAAGAATCCAGCTCACCAAATGGTGAATTACTATCATCACATTGATTATTAACAAATGAATATTTTTCATGTAAAACCGGCCACAACTTCTCGAAAAACATAAAAACTTCCTGCTTCTTTGACAATCTTACCGATTTCTTCCTTTTCAAATAATCATCAAAGATATTGTCATACAGGCCCCAGCCGGTACTTGCAAGTATAACGGGGCCAATATGTCTCAGTTTTGATTCATTCAGATTATCGCTGGCTGCCATATTGGTATCAAAGCTTTGTAATGTATCTGCACCGATAACTATTTCATTACCTTTTTTAACTACTACTGCAATAGACATTGTCTTCTCCTTTTTCTTGATGCTCGATACAGGATACTTGATTCTAAATGCAAGTACCAAAAGCTGTATATGAGTGACGAAGGAAGAGAGACGAAAGACGAAATAAGCGTCCATCCCAACTGAGTCGGACCTATGAGCTTTATCAAGGGGCGCCTTAGGCGGCGTCCTCGCCACGAAGTGGCGGCCGTCCTTCATCCTTCATTTACTGCATCGCCTCTCTTATATTCCTGCTTCATGCCTCCCGCCAAAAGGCTGAGGCGGACGTAAACGCTTGTTTATGCAACTAACAGCCTCTCCACTCACCATACTCCTTCAACGAAACTCTCTGGCCGCTCTTTAGAAGCGAATAGTTCCCAAAGTCACTCATACTACTTAGCGCCTGCGAGTCAAACACAGGCCCGTCCTTGCACACCATCTGTCCGTCGCAGACACATTGTCCGCATATGCCTATGCCGCATTTCATGTATCTCTCCAGTGACGCCTCGCATTGTATATTATGTTTCTTGCAGAATTCGTATACCTTAGACATCATTATCTCAGGACCGCAGGTGTATATAATGTTGTAACTATTTTCCTTGTGCAGGTCTTCCAGGGCGTCAGTGGGATATCCCTTAATGCCTTCACTCCCATCGTCAGTAAAGATCGTTATGTCCTTATAACGGTTTTTAAATAACAGCGTTGCCTTTGTAGTTGCTCCATTGAGTATTGTGATATTGTTATCTTGTAATCTTTCAATAAGCACGGTCAATGACGCCATTCCGCATCCGCCACCGATTACACATGCGTTCCCGCTACCATCCTTAATATTATCAGCAGGGATGCTGAATCCATGCCCAAATGGACCCCTTATGCCCAGCTGTTCTCCCACACTCATGTTGTGCATGAGCTTTGTAAAGTTACCTCTCTCAAGCACTGTTATTCCGAAGAAATCGTCACCGGAATATGATACTGCAAACGGCTTCTCATCTATACCGGGCAGCCAGACCATTATGAATTGCCCGGGTTTGTAATCAAGATTGTGTCTGAACATAAATGACTTTGTGTCATCAGATTCGTTGATGATCTTGTCAATCTTCATCATTACCGGTTGTTCGAAACCTTCACTCATGGGCAATTCCTATCATTTCATCGATACTGTTAAAATTGTTTTCAGACATCCATGTCTCCATTTCCAGGCATATCTTTCGGAAGATATCTATTCCCCTTTCGTATATTCCGGTACCAACTCCAATAGCAGTTGCCCCGGCCATAATCATCTCTATGGCGTGCCGTCCCGTGGATATTCCACCGGTGCCGATTATGGGGATTTTGACGGATTCGAATATATCATATACACATCGGGTTGCAATCGGCCTCAGGGCTTGCCCTGAGACCCCTCCGACCCTGTAGGAAAGTACGGGTTTACGCGCTTCTATGTTTATTATCATCCCCGGACCCAGTGTGTTTACTGCCGTTATGGCATTGGCGCCCGCATCCTCGGCTGCTTTTGCTAAGTTCCCTATTTCCGGTATGTTAGGTGATAATTTAACGAAAATCGGCAGTTCGGTGGCCTTCCTGACCGCAGAGACAATCTCCTTTGTGCTCTCCGGCGTTCCCTGTCCGGCCAGCAGGCCGAATCCGGGTGTGTGAGGGCATGAGAGTGGGAGTTCTATAGCGGAGAATCCATTTGCTGACAGTTTATCCACAACGCGTACGAAGTCATCTGTCTTTGTGCCTATAATGCTTGCTATTACTGGTATTGAGACGTCTTTTATATTTGCGAATTCCCTGGCTGTCTCTTCCGCACCGGGGTTAGAGTACCCGACTGCATTCAATAAGCCTGCTTCAAAAGGGATAACGGTTGGGTTTTTGTGTCCTTCTCTTGGTTCAAAACTGACCGACTTTATGGTAGCCGCACCGGCGCCATTGTCGGCAACCCGTTTCAGCAGAGATTTAGAGGTACCTAAAAATCCGGATGGCAGAACGGTTGGGTTGGATAATTTTATCCCGCACAGGTCAATGGTGAGATTTGGTGTTGTCATATATTTTTTGGACGCAGACTTCGACGTGAACTCAGTCGAACGATAAACCCCAGTGAAATAACTTCAGATTTCATAGGGCAGGCGCAGATAATAATGGTTTTAAAATAATAGACAGGATTTGCAGGATAAGATAAAAAAACAACAAAACTTGTAAATAAGGTTGTAGGAGTATACCAAAAGGCCGGGGCTTGTTGAAGGTATATTTTTGATTGTTCTTAAAATATTGACTTTTGATGGAAAATGTGTTTTTTATTTATATTATTGTGCGGCGTAGCCGCAACCAAGTTTGAAGTGTCTAAAGTGAACTCCTACCGCCCCGCCTGCCGGACGGGCAGGGGTAGGCAAGGAAAGTGCTTAAAGTTAGAAATTAAAAGATTTGTTTTTTACTATAACTTTAACTCACTCCGAACTTCCCGACTGAGTCGGATCTTGAAGCTACTCCGAGGGGTGCCTCCCGCTATGGGTGGATCTTGAAGCTGCCCACAGGGTCGTCCTCAGGCGACGGGCGACCTGCCAGAACTGATTGGCAGACGAGTAGGAGTTTTTAGCTTTTTATGACACGAAAAAAACTTTCATAAATTTGTGACATGAGCTAAGCTCAGCTTTGCCGAAGGGAACTAATTTATATGGCAACGTTTTTATGGTACCTGTTACTTATATTTGCAATTTCCATTTTAGGCGGCCTGCTTCCATTGGTAAAAAGCTGGTCCAAAGATACTTTCAGGTTGATAATCAGTTTTGGTGCAGGTGTATTGTTTGGGACTTGCTTTTTTCACATGTTGCCTGCAATCACACCGTCTCTGGGCAGTAATGTTGGATTACCCATAATAATTGGTTTTTTCATTATTTACATAATGGAAAAATTCATAATGGTGCATTCCTGTGATGAGGATGTTTGTGACTTTCATACAATAGGAATATCAGCATTCTTTGGAATATCATTCCACAGTTTAATAGATGGCCTGTCAATGGGAGCCGGTTTCATAGTAAAAGATATTGGTTTAATGATATTTCTGGCGATTATGGTTCACAAGTTTCCTTCTGCCCTGTCCCTTACCGGCATTCTTGTTCAAGGGGGATATAAGAAAGCGAAGATTATTAAGCTCGTCACAATCTTTGCGTTAACCACACCTATAGGAGCAGTTATTGCTTTCTTTGTTTTGAATAATCTGCATGAAAACACTCTGGCCTGGGCAATTGGGATATCAGCAGGAACCTTTTTATATATTGCCAGCGGTGATCTCCTGCCATTTGTACATCAACACAATCCCAGAAAATATTATAATCTGGCCAGTCTGTTGTTGGGTTTGCTTTTAATGTATGCAGGGAAGTATTTAATTTAAATAAAATTTAAGGATTTAGGAATATGGAATAAAATGCGAGTTTTAGGAATAGATCCTGGTACAATGGTAACCGGTTATGGTGTTGTTGATGATATCAATGGCAAGTTGTCTCACGTAACTCATGGTACAATTGAAGGCAGGAGGAAAGATTCCTTTCCGGACAGGCTTAAATTGATTTTCGATGGATTAAATAAAGTTATAGAAGAATATAAACCTGACTCTATCGCATTAGAAGAAGTGTTTTATGGAAAAAGCGTAAAATCGGCGATCAAGATAGGTGAGGCCAGAGGCATAGCAATCCTGTGTACGGCCTCAGCAAATATCCCGATGGCCGAATATGCACCTACCGTAATTAAGAGGGCGGTTGTTGGTTCAGGTAATGCTCAAAAGGTACAGGTAAGTGAAATGGTGAAGGTTATACTGGCCTTATCTGAGGCGCCAGAGAAGTTTGATGCATCTGACGCTCTCGCAATCGCTATATGTCATTGTCATAGAAGCAAGTTGATGATTTAACCTTGACAGATATACGCTAAAAGCTATAATTTTTAGTTTGGGATTTTAGTTTACAGTTTGTTGTAATTTATTATATATTAAGCCATTAAGAGAAATATGAGTTTGCAGGTAACAAGCAAAAATTCGAAAGAAAGCGAGATTTCAGATATTCTGTATGAGGATATTTTTCCTTCTGAAGTTGATGCTGAAGGATTGAAAAGAGGATACACAAAGGACATATCAATGGAAGAGGCGATTCGTAAATCCAGGGCATTGATAGAGGCATTACCATATATACAATCTTTCAAGGGTAAAGTGGTTGTAGTAAAGTTTGGCGGTAGCGCTATGGTCAATATGAAAACCTTTCAAAGTATCCTTCAGGATGTGGTTTTTATGAAGACTATTGGTATGATGCCTGTGATAGTATATGGTGGCGGTCCACATATAAGCAGTGAGATGGAAAAAAGAGGGAAAAAGCCTCTTTTTATACACGGATATCGTGTGACCGACGAAGAGACGCTGAAGATCGTTATTGATGTACTCATAAACCAGATTGGCAAGTTGATTATAAGTCAAATAAATGAAATGGGAGCAAAAGGCGTATGTGTCTGGGACAGGGAAAAGAGTCCGCTAAAGGCAAGGAAATTTGTCTGTGAAGGTGAGGACAAGACAGAGGCAAATGATCTTGGTTATGTGGGAGAGCTTACGGGGATAGAGTGTGAAAGATTTAATAATTTGTGTGAAGGTGATTATATCCCAATTGTACCACCAATTGCGGAAGGGGCTGACAAGGAGAATTTTAATGTAAATGCGGATAATGTAGCCTCCTTCATCGCAAGCTCATTAAAGGCAGAGAAATTAGTATTTATTTCTAATACTCATGGAATATCAACTGACCCGTCCGATCCGGAGTCATTTACGTCTACGTTACATGAGGATGAGGTAAATAAGTTGATAGAAAGTGAGATAATAAGTGGTGGCATGCTGCCGAAGGCAAAAGCTTGTATAGCAGCATTGAGGAAGGGCGTGAGAAAAGCCCATATTATTGACGGTAATATACCCCATTCCCTGTTGCTTGAGATATTTACTGACAAGGGGATTGGGACTCAGATCATAGTTTAAGTCATTTTTTAATACTTAGTGTCCCCGCCTGTGTCGGATCGGACGGGGGCAGATTTGTGGCTAAATGGTTGTTTTGGCAGCGTAATCTTTAGGTGTTTTAAGAGTTGGTCTTTTTGATATTTACCCACTTCAAAAAGAGCACACAAAATTAAACCCTTCCATTTTTCTCAGTTTCCTCACATCGCAGGAAATCCGCATATGGGAATTTAGATATGAAGAAAAGCAAAATAATAGAAAACTATGATAAATACGTAATTCCAAATTACGCTCGACACCCCATTGTACTTGTTAAGGGTGAAGGAGTGTATGTGTGGGATGAAGACGGAAAACGATACCTGGACCTTTTCTCCGGATGGGCTGTCAGTTCGCTGGGACATTGTCACCCTAATGTGACGAAGGCGACACAGGATCAGGCGGCAACCCTGGTGCACGTGCCTAATATTTTCTATTCTGAGCCGCAGGGACGCCTTGCAAAATATATTTCTGAGAACTCATTTAACGGTCAATGTTTTTTTTGTAACAGCGGGGCGGAAGCGAATGAAGCGGCCATAAAACTGGCAAGGATTCACGGTTTTCCGAAAGGGAAATATAAGATTATTACGATGAAGGATTCCTTTCATGGAAGAACCATGGCAACCGTAACGGCTACAGCACAACCAAAGTATCATAGAGGTTTTGCTCCACTTGTTGAAGGCTTTTCGTATGTTGCGTTTAATAATCTGGAAGAGGTGAAAGCTGCTATAGATGATAAGACCTGCGGCATAATGCTTGAACCTATTCAGGGAGAGGGTGGAATTAATGTAGCAGACAAAGATTACATGAAAGGATTAAGAAAGCTTTGTGATGACAATGACATTCTCCTGATTTTTGATGAAGTTCAGTGCGGGATGGGAAGGACAGGTAAGTATTTCGCATATCAACATTATGATATAACTCCCGATATTATGACGCTTGCTAAAGCACTCGGAAATGGTACAGCAGTGGGCGCTATGGAAACGACTAAAGAAATCGCTAAAAGCCTTGTGCCGGGCAGCCATGCTTCTACCTTCGGAGGTAATCCCCTTGCCTGTGCCGCATCGGCGGCAGTATTTGAAACAATCGAGGCAGAGGGCTTATTGGACAATGCGGCTAAGATGGGTGATTATATTTTTGATCAATTGGGAAATATGGCTAAAGAGCTTGATGTTATCAAAGAAGTAAGAGGCATAGGATTGATGATAGGCATAGAACTTAAGATCCCTGCAACCGAAACTGTAAAAAAGTGTATGGATGCCGGGCTGCTGTTGAATTGTACTCATGATACAGTAATAAGGTTCATGCCTCAACTCAATGTGAAACAGGAACATGTTGATGAGGGTTTAAACATCTTAAAGGATATTTTGAAGTCTGCCTGATTAATAACTAAATTGAGTAATTTTATATCGTGTATTCTTTTTATATAAATTTTGTTTTGCATAGCAAAACATACATAAATTAGTGACTGAAAGGAACTAATTTAATGCAGTGTGAAAATCTGGTTTCAATTTCTGATCTCGAGCCTGAAGATATTAATGATCTGTTTACGTTAACGGCCGAGATGAAGGCTTCTCTTCAAAAAGGTGAGGTTGATCTTTGTCTCGCAGGTAAAACATTAGCTATGATCTTTGAGAAAAGTTCGATGCGGACAAGGGTTTCCTTTGAAGTTGCGATGACGCAGATGGGGGGGCATGCAATATATATGACCAAGCATGACATAAATCTTGGTGAGCGCGAATCTATAAAGGACGTTGCTAAAGTTTTATCCAGATATGTCGATTGTATTGCCATTAGAACTTATGAACATGAAACGGTTGTTGAGCTTGCTGATTGCTCCTCAGTTCCTGTAGTCAATGCACTCTCTGACTATACACACCCATGTCAGGCTCTTACGGATTTATACACCATAAGGGAGAAAAAAGGGAGTTTAGACAATATTAAAATAGCATATGTTGGTGATGGAAATAATGTTGCCAGATCATTGGCCTTTTTATGTGCAAAACTCAAGGTTTCATATACGGCTGCATCGCCTGAAAATTATGAATTGACAGCGGAGTTTTTGAAAGAGGTTGCTGAGTCAACAAATGGCAGTAATACATGCATTGAACTGATTAGAGATCCGAAAGAGGCAGTTAAAGATGCAGACGTTATCTATACCGATACGTGGATCAGTATGGGAGAAGAGGAAGAAGCCGAGACAAGACGTAACCATTTTAAAGGGTTTCAGGTTAATAGTGAATTGATGTCTCATGCAAAGAGTGACGCTCTGGTGATGCATTGTCTACCGGCTCATCGTGGTGAGGAAATTACTGATGAGGTTATTGATAGTCAGAATTCCGTAGTTTACGATCAGGCAGAAAACAGATTGCACGTCCAGAAGGCGCTGTTAAAGCTTCTTATTTGTAAGTAGGAATAAAGAGATTTTATATAGAGGTATATAATGCGAAAAGACGGAAGAAAACCGGATGAAATGCGTCCGGTCTTAATAGAAAGAAATTATACAAAATTTGCACAGGGTTCTGTGCTTATACAAGTCGGTGAGACCAGGGTGATATGTACTGCTTCAATAGAAGAAAGCGTGCCGCCTCATAAAAGAAACACAGGCCAGGGATGGATTACGGCGGAATATTCATTATTACCCGGCTCTACGCCAAGGAGGGTTTCAAGGGAATCCTCACGTGGCAAGGTTGGTGGACGTACACATGAAATCCAAAGGCTGATAGGACGCTCTATGCGTGCCGTAGTGGATTTGTCTGCAATAGGTGAAAGGACAATATGGATAGATTGTGATGTGATTCAGGCTGACGGTGGTACGCGTGTGGCATCTATTACGGGTGCATACGTTGCATTGGTTGACGCCATCAACTGGCTGAGAAACAATGATGAACTTACAGGCGAACCTCTTCTGGGGAGCGTGGCGGCTATAAGTGTTGGTGTAGTAGACGGTGTTCCTTTACTGGATCTGTGTTATGAAGAGGATGTTTCCGCAAGTGTTGATATGAATATAGTATTAACGGGAGAGGGTGAGTATATAGAATTGCAGGGTACTGCGGAAAAACAGACGTTCTCAGAGGAAGAGCTTGCCCGGATGATCGGACAGGCAAAGAAGGGCATAAACGAATTAAC